>JAHDKR010000019.1 GCA_018436785.1 Synergistaceae bacterium
CAGCTTGTGGCGTTGTGGGAATTGTTGCAGGAGAGTAACGACATTGCATACAAGCTTGAACTGGGGCAATCCGAAAAGAAGAGAATCGGGAATAAGAGCGGTGAAAACGCTATCGAGCTACAAGAAGCCGTCGAGATAATGCTTACCGAAGGCCTCTCTCTGGGAGGGCAGCAGCTCAAGAGTGAGGTTAAGCGATATGTCGAATACTTCCTGCGTCTTCCAGTGCGGAGCGTGCTCCAGATTCTGACCCGATACCACAACGACGAGATTTCCGCGTCCAATCAGTCCGCCCTCGCCGGAGCCATGAGAAGCGCCATGATTGGAAGTCTGTACAAGCAGGGGATAGACGTCGAGGCGATCTCCAACGACGTCTTTGGCAAGCTGGTGGAAGCTGTCTTCGATGTGACGCTGGACGGAGGGGATTGGGACACCGGCTACTATCTTCGTCCCGATGGCGGGGAAGAGTATCTTCGCTCGTCTTCTTTCGTTCTTTCCGCCGAAGTTGCGAGAGCATGTCGAGGTCGCCCCGACAGAGCTCTTCGCTATATCCTCCAAGCTCCTGGAAGTGTCAGCTTATTTGGTGCGGCGCATAAGTTGAGAGCCAGCGGACAAGAAATACAGCAACGGGAGAGCTTCAAGCGATACTTTAGGATAGGAGGAGAGTCGACGAGCAAGGACTGGGCCTTGAGAATACCTTCCGTTATTCAGGAAATACAACTGGAAAATCCCAATGCGCTGGGAATCGGCTGCGGTGTGTTCAAAACAAATTTGAGAAAACCATCCGCAAGCACTGAGAGTTCTAGTCAGATAAATACTCTTTCTGATCTGCCAATAAGTTCACCGCTTGCTCAAGTTGTCCGCTCCGCTGTTAGCTACATGCAAGGGACGCAAAGGCATCAATTCTTTTCATTCTTCAATATTTTAGGAGCTATAGAATCTCTTTTGGAGCTCAAGTTCTTGCATGTTTCTTCTGCTGATAAAATAGAGAGCAAAAAAAGGCGACAGGGGATTCATGAAACATTAAAGAAATTCTATAGCGGCGACACCGTCTCAGTGGCATCTTGGCTTAAAGGTGGCGATGTTGCCGAAGTAGAGGAAGAAGACTCGGAGATTGAAAAAGAAAAGGCTGAAGAGGAGCTTGTGGGGCATATTGAAAAATGGTTTGTTTTTATTGATAAAATTAATTTATTGGAGGGATTTCGCCCCTCCGCGCTCTTGTTGGGAAAAATTTGGGCCCGTGTTTTCTTTGGATTAAACAGCATTGCATCTCAAAACAAAAGCGATGCAAAATATGGAAATGTTTGGCGGGTTATGAAGTTGAATATATCATGCTTTCTTAATGCGGTTTTGATAGAAGAAGCATTGTATGGAGGAAGGGTCAAGGGTGAAGCGGCATTATTAAAGGTATCAAGGGATAACCCATCGACAAGTCCTCGAGCTTTTAAAAGGAATATTGAAAAAATATTTGGTGGTGCTGTTGGAACGAACGGACCTGGAAAAAGGGATCTGATTAGACGCTTCCCCCTTTTTGCGCTTCTTGCCTCTTGCCCATTGTTTCGGATTTTTGAGCTTTATTGCCTAGATGCATTTGCTGAAAGAGAAGATGAGGAAACATTAAGATTTATTCAGAATTGGGATGAAGGAAATCTAACTATATCTTTAGCTGAAAGAGCTTATGTAACACGGATTTACGTGGCTGGAGTAAAGCGTACTGCTGATGCCATTGTGTAATGCATTGATCGAATAGAATCGCTTAAGAAGAATCAAGAAGTCGGAGAGACTAGAAATACTGCAAAAGCCAAGAGGAGGAGACGATGAAAATGGAAGACAGGAGAGCTTTTCACTGACTCCGGACTTTGAAAATACAACTGATATTTGAAGTTCGTTTGAATGAGGCGATCAAATGCTCAACAACGTCCTGATCGAACCCTATATCCTAGCGAATCCGTTCCTTCTGCACAGACTGGAGAATATACCGCTTGACGAGCCTTTGTCGGAGCAGGATTGCTATGCGGACGTCTTCCGTGCGTTTCACTCCTGCCATTACGCACTTCCGGATCACGTGGCCCGGAACCGATGGAAGGCGTTGTTCGGAGGCTGCGAGTTTCCGCAGCGGGGGTGGGTTCTTCCGGCACTCGATTCCATTGCTCGCCTCTTTCTGGAGTGCCGCGAGGGCAATATCCGGGTTCGCCAGGGATGTTTCGATCTCTGGCAGTCCGTGATTTCCAGGCTGTCCTTTCTCCCTGCGCGGGCCGCCTTCGAGTGCGCATTATCCCTCGACGAACCCCTCCCTATAGAACCTGCGTTCTTCCCTACGCCCTTCGACCCTCCGGTCGAATCCTATGTTGAGCGCTGCGGACTGCACGAAAGCCACCTGCACCTTAACGGCTCCACTCCTGCGGAGTATGTCTGGCTCCTGGCTATGGATGAGCCGAAAAAGGCTCTCATGCCCTTTCGCGGTATAAGTCCGAAAAAAAAAGATGGAAGGGCCGTGCGGGAGCTTCTTCGCAGCGTGGACGAGAGGCTCACCCCGAATCGTTTGCGGGATCGCTGTGTTCTGGCGCAGCAACTTCGGGCCTTTCTGCTCTATTTCGCGAGATACGATAGAACCTTCAATCTCTTCATCGGGCCGAATGGCGGAGGGGGGCGATATGCGCTTTACCCTTTGCGGCTCGTTCAGGATCGTCCGATTCCAGTGCTTCTGAGAAGAGGGGACAAGCGCGGACCGGTTCAGCGTTACGAGGAGGAGAGAAACTGGCAGCTCAAGGTGATCCGAAAGCTGAAAAAGGCCCCCTGCACCTTGATTGAAAGAGTTTTTCATCTCTATCTGCTCTTGCAGAATCACTTTGTTCAGCTTCTGGTGCAGCGCGAGGACCTCTGGGGGTTTGACGAGTTCCAGAAAGTGACGTTGAACGAGCTTCGTAG
This sequence comes from Synergistaceae bacterium, assembly GCA_018436785.1. Lineage (GTDB taxonomy): Bacteria > Synergistota > Synergistia > Synergistales > Aminobacteriaceae > JAAYLU01. Next base: position 2,926 of record JAHDKR010000019.1, read on the forward strand.
TCCGTCCGAAAAGACTTATCAGTATCGCTTCGAGCAGTTTCACGGCGATGGCGGCGGGAAAGGGCGGCTTTCGTCGCTGGAGGGGCGTTTCGCCCCCAAGGACTCCTTGGAAGGGAGCGAAGAGTGCCTTCGAAAGATTCTTCGGGGGTACTTCGGCTATCTTCAGGAACATAGGCAGGTCGAAAAGGATGATGACAGGTCCCTCCGTTCGTTCAAGCTCTTTCTAGATACGCTGGAGGAGGCGGAGAAAAACTGCACCGGCGGAAGACTTCGGCTCGCTCTGGTGGCGCACTTCATAAAGAAGGAGTGGAGTCGCGGAGGGAGGAACGATTTCCATTTTCGCGCGCTCCGAATAAAACTTCAGAAGCAAGCCCTTCTGCTTCGCGCAATCTTGCGGCGATATCCGAAGATGGCTCTGTGGCTTCGGGGGGTGGATGCGGCGAGCAACGAACTGGATGCGCCTCCGGAGGTTTTCGCCTCCGTGTTTCGTCTCTGCAGGCGTTTCGGCATTGAACACGCGACCTATCATGTGGGCGAGGATTTCGTTCATCTGCTCGGCGGCATCAGGCAGGTTGACGACGCCCTCCGGTTTCTGGGGCTGCGATCGGGCGATAGGCTGGGACACTGTACGAGCATCGGGATTGATCCTGGGACGTGGCAAAGCAGCATGCCGGTGTGGACGATGGTGCGTCGTGGAGATTTTCTGCTTGATATGCTCTCTCTTTGGCGACACATGCGCTACCGCGACGGATACGTCGCTTCGCGGGCGGCTATGGAAGGCTTGCGAGTCGGGCGTCTTGTCTTCGGGGAGGATCTGTCTTTGGAGGAATTGGACGGTGCGATGGGGCTCCGGCATCTCCATCAGGGCTTTGTTTTCGAGGCCTCGAGGAAGGGCGATTGGCATTGGCGCGACGCTTCGCTTGACGACGATCTCCGCAAAGAGGCGGAGATCGTTTACGAACAGTCTGCGACGACGAAGGACAGAAGGCGTCTGAAACTGCTGTGCAGATGGTGGGAGGACGAGGCGGTCTCCAAGAGGGCTTGGAGCTGTTACGAAGAGGTTCCAAACTATTTTTGTGATGTGGCGGAACTTCTTGCCTATCAACAGTCGGTGTTGTCGGAGGTCTCCCGTAGGCGCATAATCATGGAGACGTTGCCCACCAGCAATGTTCGCATAAGTCAGTACAGGGAAATGAAGGAGCACCACGTCTTTCGCTGGATGAAAATACCCGGCAGAGCGACGGAGGGGGATCCGGATATAATGATCTGTTTGGGGTCGGACGATCCGGGGATATTCGCTGGGACGCTGAAGGGAGAGTTCTACCATCTTTACTCGGTGTTGAGGGACGAGTTCTCCATGGCGGACGACGAAGCTCTGTCGCGTGTCGCGGCGATCAACGAGCGCGGACGCGTCTGTCGTTTTCATCATCGCGCTTCGGCTGTTCTGTAAGGCGAGGCAGGGTGTTCCGGTCGGCAAGGATGCCACAGGAGGTGTGCGCATGAATGGAAAGATTCTGGAGATCGAGATTCGCAATTTCAAGTCGCTGGAGCATCTGATGCTGCCTCCCGGGGGTATGTCCCGAGGTGTTGTTTCGGAGAGCGGGGAGCGTCTCCTTCTCCCGAAATTTTCATGTCTGATCGGACTGAACGGGGCGGGGAAGTCCAGCATTCTGCACGGCGTGGATTTTTTGAGCCAGCTCTTCCGCGGCGATATCGACGCATGGCTGAACCGGCGCGGGTGGAAGGCGGGGGATATCAAGTTCAATCTTCCTGAAAAGAAGGACGTGTCTCGAGTCGACTTGTCGAAAGGCAAGGACGTCTTTATTCGCGTGGTGCTTTCCTCCGATTTCGGGGTGTTCGAATGGGAGGGAAACATTAGCGTCTATTCGAAGCAGTGTAAGAGCGAATCTCTGTCTCTTCGCCCGAAATGTGAATGCGCGGCGGCGTCTACGATGGAAGACGAAGCGCTTCTGTTGCTCGGAGTACGGAACAAGATGATGACGCTGTATTGCGATGAAAACGGAAGGGGCACCCCCGAACGAATACGCTTTCAGTATCAGGGTTCCATACTCTCGCAGCTCGAAGATCATGAACTCGGAGAGCGCATGATCTTCTTCAGGGATTTCATGCGGAGCATAAGCTCTCTCGACCTTCTCTCGCCGCATCAGATGCGTTTGAACTACAAGAGGGCCGAGAACATTGGCCTCGGCGGAGAGGGGCTCTTCGCGTTCATTCATGCGCTCCCCAATGAGATAAAAGAGCGTTTTGTCTCCATCATGCGCCGTTTCTATCCGACTCTGGACAGGGTTTCGGTGCTTTCCAAAGCGTACGGATGGAAGAGGCTCGTCATCGGCGAGGCGTTTCCCGATACCGGAGGGGTATTGAAGACGGAGGCGCATCATATCAACGACGGTATGCTGCGCCTTATGGGAATCGTCGCGCAGACGCTCGGCGAGAAACGCTTCCTTATGTTCGACGAAATCGAGAACGGTTTTAGCCCGGAACTGATAAAGGAACTGGTGCA
>JAHDKR010000016.1 GCA_018436785.1 Synergistaceae bacterium
CCATTGGTACAACGAGATCCACCGTCACAGCGCGTTGAAGTACGTCACGCCCGCCCAGCGTCACCGGGGAGAATCGGCCGCGATCCTCAAGGCAAGGAAAGAGGTTCTGGAGGAAGCGAAGAGGAAGCACCCGAAGCGATGGAAGGGGCGTGCGGTGAGAAACCTGGAAGAGGCGCAAACGGTATGGCTCAATCCGGAGAAGGATGGAAGAGCGCGGGTAACTTTAACCCCGGAAAAGCGACAGGTCGGTTGACAGACACCGATACATCAGTGCGACATTTTGAAGAAACCGCTTAGCTGTTTCCTGTTAATAGCTTCGCCCGCATGTAGGCGATTTGAACAACAGAGGGAACGGTGACTCTGTAGGCTGGACCTGCAATATCGAACATCGCCCATAATCCAGCAAATACCCATCCAATAGGGCCTGCAAAAATAGACAGGCTTTTCATGAGTGTTGCGTTTACTCCGAGAGCCAAACCACGCCCTAAAATCTGTTTCGCAACGGCATTTGCAACAATAAGTGTCATTTTATAGGCTGCGAAACCACTCATCTGTACGGCAGCCTGTAGTGCAACCGTTACTGCTTGTGGTGTCAAGTTTGTTGTTTTAATCCCAATAGCATCAACGAGTTGCTTGAGTTGGTTTGCGTCCATTTTTTCTATTGAGTCAGTGAGTATTTTATTGAGCAGGTTCATTTCGATCATTTGCGTGCTGGCCTTATTGTTGAAATTCACCTTTAAATTTTCACACGCATCGGTGAGAACTTCTTTATAGAGAACGCCTTCCCCTCCTCTAAACATGTTCGCAAATGTATTACCGCCAAAGGTCTGTAGTTCGGCAGCTATATCCTTCCAGTATTTTACATGATCGGGGTTATGGCGTTTATAGCTATCTTTTCCTGTCAATTCTTCTGCAAGTCGAAGCTCGCTACCTTTTTCGCCTCGAATAAGATAAGTTACGAGAATGTCCAAATCTTCATTGCTACAGTTTTTAAGAAATTCTAAATCATCATCATCTCGATAATTCGCTATCCCCATTACCATGCACAAGACCGCCAATATAGAATATAAATAATACTACTTACTTATCCTCGTGCCCCTCCGCCATCCCCCGCGCCAGCTCGCCCACTCTGCGCACCAGTTCCTCGGGGCTCTTCGCGCGGGCGTACGGGGCGCTGGCCATCGTCCAGCGGGCGACCGCGCCGAGGTCGGGGACTTCGGCGCGCATTATCGTCTTTCCGTCCTCGCCGTCCTCGAAGCGCTGCGTCGGATGCCAGACGGTCTCCCGCACAATTTCTGCCAGCGGCGGCGAGATCTCTATTTCCACGGGGATGTCGGCGTCGCCGGTGTAGCCGTACCAGCCGGAAGAGGCGTGGTCGTCTATCCGCATTCCTTCGGGGGGAGGGGAGAAGGGGGTGTCGGGCCAGACGTGGAGTGTTTTGATGCGCGATATGCGGTAGGTGACCCCCTTGGGCGTCTTGGGGTGGCTCCCCCAGAGGTACCAGGCGTGCGACTGGAAGAAGACGCCCCACGGAGAGACGACGCGCGTTGTGGCCCGTTCGCTTCCGTAGGGGGAGCGGTACGAGAATCGGACGTTCGTGCGCGTTCCTATGGCATCGACGAGAAGGTCGAAGGCGCGGCTGTCCATCCGGGAGACGGGGAGTGAGACGACGGAGCAGCGTCCGAGCGTCTCTCCCTTTTCGAGGAGCGATTCCGGAAGGGAGGAGCGCATCTTGGTCCAGAGGTCGTCCGCGTCCTTCGCCAGGTGGGGGAGAAAGTGCGAGGCCATCCGCAGGCCCGAGACGAGGGAGAGAATCTCCCGCTCGGTCAGTGTGAAGTTGAGGATGAACGTGCCGCGTCCCTCCAGGATATAACCGCCCTGCGTCTGATCGTGGCGGATTTCGGCGTCGTAGGCCTCGCGGAGGAAGGCGAGGTCCCGCTCGAAGGTGCGCGAGGAGGCGTAGCCGATCACGTCCATTATGGCGTCTTTGGAGACGGGCCTGCCGGAGTACAGCAGTCTCATGAGCCGGTTGAGGCGGTCGAGCTTGACCGAAGACAGATCGCGGGGCACGGGCTTCACCTTCTTTTTTCTTGCGATTATGTGAACGATCTCATTGTAGCACCGGTTTTCGGAGCGGGCAACAGAAAAACCTTACTATTCTCAATAAAAAATATGAACAAAAGAAAAATCAATGAACAAAACTCCGCGTACATCCTTGTGCGATGAGGCTTGGCATGGTTTCCCGCGTTTCTCGTTTCTTTTTTACGTTATTGCGCGTCGTTTTCGGCGTGTTGTCCGCGGGTCTCTCCCGACGTTCTTTCTCCGGTCTTCCCCCCTTCGCCTTCCTGTTCGTCGTTTTCTTTGCCGGACGAGGCGCAGCAGAGGGCGAGCGCGCCTCCCAGTCCGACGAGCATCAGGGCTATTCCCGCCGCCTTCAGAAACACCTGCGCATCGTCCATGATTTCTCGCAGTTCGTCCGAAAGTTCGACGTGCCGGTTTCCCGCGTCGCGCAGCCGCTCCTCCAGGTGTTCCACACGCTGTTTCAGGGCGTCGAGGCGGGGATCGCCCTCCTCGGGACAGGGGAGGGGCGGCGTCTCTCCGGACGGGGTGTCGGCGAGGGCGAGGCGTTCTTCGTGCGCTTCTCCCGCGCTCTTGGAGTCCAGCAGGTCGGCGAGCCTTCCGAGGTAGTCCTGAAGCTCTTCGAGCTGCTCTTCGCAGCCTCTTACGGTTCGGGTCACTCTATCCATGATTCGTTCCGGGGGGCGCGGGCGCCCCGTTCCTTTCCCGCGGTGGCGGGTGCGTTGCGGCGTTCGCTTTTTTCCGTATAGGGCCATCCGTTCATTTCGCGGACCTCCTTCGTTTTCCGGCGCGTTTGTCGCGTGCGGTGCGCGTCCGGGCTGTTCAAGAGCAGTGTACGACGGAGGAGCGACCACTTACGACGGAGCCCGAACGCCGACGAAGAAACCGTTTCGAAGATGCGCTTCGGGAGTCTTTTTTTCAGTCGGCGTTCGGTCGGCGGGGCGGGTATTTTTTTACTTCGCCCGTTCCATGCGGTCCTTCTTGAAGAGCACGTTCCGCGTGCAGTCGAGGAGTTTTTTGAAGAGCGGCTTCTCCTCTCGCTCGCGGGCTTTCAGAACGAACGTCTCTCCGTACGCTTCTTTAAGCCTCCGGACGCATTCGGCGACTTCTTCGAGGCTGTCCATCTCGCCGATTTCCCCGATCGCCTGCAGGGAGGGGTGCTGTTGCAGGATGCGCCTTCGTATCTCTCTCCCGACGTAGGGGATCTCTTCGGGATCGACCTCGCGCTCCAGCATAAAGCAGGCGATGTCGACCAGCATACGCCCCTTCTCGACCAGAAGAACTCCCGACACCATGGAGGCGACTTCTTCGAGCGTGAATTCGCGTTCGTTCATTCCGCACCTTCCTTTCTTTACAGCACAAAAGAGTTCCGTTCCGGCCTCCGGGGGGAGGCCGTTCCTTCACGCGCCGAACGTCTTCAGGAGGATCGCGGCCAGCGGGATGAGAAAGAGCATGTTGAGAAGGCCGTTGATCGCGCGGACCGCTTCGTCGTGCTCTATACCGGTGAGAAGTGTCTCGCGGAGCACGGTCTGGAGGTTGGCGAAGGCGACGAGCCAGAAGGCGGTCGAAAATCTTCCCGCGACCAGGCAGTACTGGGTGAGGAGCAGCGGCAGGTGGTCGGTTGCCACCAGAAAGGGGGAGAAGCGCTCTTCGAGCAGCGAGGCGGTCAGGGAGTGGGCGACTTCCCGCATGTAGAGCGTGTTGCGGAAGAGCTGGCTCATCTCGGCCGCGGGCACGGCGAAGAGATAGATCAGATGGCACGGCAACGGCCCCAGAACGGACATTTCCAGCAACAGGAACATGTTTTGCCTGTATTCACCGATACCGGACAACGGGCAACGCCTCCTTCGTGTGTTTTCCCGGAATCCCGGCGCGCCGCGCTCTTTCTCGGCGCGCTCTCCGGAAAAGAAGTGTACGGCATGCCGGCGACAGGTTACGTCGGTCCATGCCGTACAGTCGAGCGGCGTTTCCGGGGAAACGGTCTTCCTATCCGGTCGCGGAGGCGATCCGGTTCACTGTAAATCCACCAGGGATCTCCACAGTTTGACCTCGTTCGACGACGAGGTCAGAAG
>JAHDKR010000104.1 GCA_018436785.1 Synergistaceae bacterium
AGGAGCACCGTCGTCACCCGCCCGCCGACGCTGTCGGCGAGTTCCCTGGCCTTCCCCGTCAGTTCGCGCGTCACGGAGTGAATGCGCCCGTCCCGGACCTCTCCGAGGACGAAAAAGCTCTTCTGTGCCGTCATAGCGCGTTCCTCCTAAATCACGGCGAGGTCTTTGAGGACCTCGATAAGGCGGTCGATCCCCTCGTCCGCACGTTTCCCATCGTACATCTCCGTGGAACGGGAGATAGTAGGATAAGCGATCTTCACCACGCGGGTCGCGGAGCCCTTGAGCCCCGTCTCCTCGGGGGAGAGCCCGATGTCGGAGATTCCGAGCACAGGAATCTCGCTCCGCCGCGCCCGCTTCTTGCCGGCGAGCGTCGGCATGGTCGGCTCGTTGAGGGCGTGAAGCACTGTGAGCAGACACGGAAAAGGCAGACGCTGCCGTTGAACTCCCTCCTCCGTCATGCGGCGGACTTCGATCTTCCCTTCGGTGAAGGAGAGTCCTGTAACGTACGTGCTGAAAGGTATGCCAAGCAGTACGGCCACCTCAGGGCCGACCTGGCCCGTCTCGCCGTCGGTCGCCTTCTCTCCGGCGAGGACGAGATCGTAGGGGCCGGTATGCTCCACGGCCGCAGCCAGCACTTTGGCCGTAGCCCACGTATCGCTTCCGGCGAATGCGCGGTCGCTGAGCAGCACGCCCCGGTCCGCTCCGGTCGCGATACATTCGCGGAGCGCCTCATGCGCCTTGGGAGGCCCCATCGTAATCACGGTGACCTCGCTTGAAGAGGCTTCGGCCTGCTCCACAGAGGCCGCCTTCAGGTCGAGCGCAGCCTGGAGAGCGTTCAAATCCAGCGGGTTCACGATGGCCCCGACGCCCTCGCGGATCATCGTCCCCGTTTCAGGATCCATACGAACGTCGTCCGTATCGGGAACCTGTTTTATTAGCACGGCAATCTTCACGGAAAAACCTCCTTGCAGTGGAATGATACCTGAAACACCTTTCCTCGCTGTACGATACCACAAAGTTCAGGAGATCGGCGATTCCATCGAGGGAAAAACAGCTGATTTTCAAGTTCCACAAAAAAGAGGGAGCGGAAAGAGCATCCGCCCCCAAGCATACACAACGCAGGATATTCCTGTTTCAGGCTCCCCTTCCCGGAGAGAAGAGGCGCTTTCCGTCGTTCCAGACGTCACGCAGCGAGTAGAGCAGCATAATGAAGGACGAGACTGGCATACAGCAGTACAGCGCAGACTTATGAATCTGGAAGACCGTCGTCAACTCCGTGGCGCGAAGCGTCAGACGCAGCGAGTAAAAGAAGAATACCCATAGGAACGCAAGGCTGAGAAGATCGACGAGCACGCGATAGACATTCTTCAGTCCTTCGTATGGAAGGCGCGGCGAAATCCAGTCCCCTACGCTGAAATGGCCTCCGCTCGCCCAGAGGGATGCCGCCCCGTAGAAGATGAGCGCTGCGAAACAGAGCTCCACTATTTCGTCGAACCAGTGCATCGAAGTAATTGGAAGCCACCCTCTGACGGCTCCCGCCGCTTCGCTGAAACCGCGCTCGGTCAGAAAAGTCGACAGATCGTTCGTCAGGCGCAGCAAAACGTTGTATGCCAGCAAAAAAGCCAGCGCAAGGAAGAAAAAAAGAACGACGATTCGGAGAATACGCTGGACGGCAATGTCGGTTTTATGGAGGAAAGAGTCCATTGTTACATTCCTCCCATCATCAGACGCGGCAGGAAGAGCGCGATGTCGGGGACAAAAGCGATGACGAAGGTCACGCCGAGTATGACGACGAGATACGGAACAACCTCTTTTGAAAGAGAAAGTATCCCGACCTTCGCGAAACTGTCCACCGCGAAGAGGCACATGCCAACAGGCGGCGTCAGGTTGCCGATCATGATCAGCAGCGTCATCACCACGCCGAAGTTGACGAGGTCGATCTGGAACATTTTCGCGACAGGGATGAAGATCGGCAGCGTGATCAGGAAGATTGCGTTTCCCTCAAGGAAGCAGCCGAGAACAAGAATCACACCCATAATAAGCAGCAGCACGTGCGCCTGTGTGGCGCCGTAGCTCATCAGGTTCGAGATGATTGCGTCGGGAATCTTCTGATGAATGATCAGCCACCCGAAAAAATTGGCGGCGGCGATGATAAAGAGCAGGCTCACGGCCTGCCCCGCGGATTTAAAAAGGATGTCCGGCATATCCTTCCAGTGGAGATCACGGTAGGCGAAGCCAAGGATCATGGCGTACGCGCAGACCACTACGGACGCCTCCGTAGGCGTGAAGAAGCCGGTCATGATGCCGCCGATGATGATGACAGGCGCCATGAGCGCCCAGAAAGCTCCTTTGAAGCTCGCCCACAAGTCGCTTCGAGGCGCCCGGCAGGCGGAACACGGATAATTTCGCCGTTTCGCAAGGATTGCGAGCGCAATCATCATTCCAACGCTCATCAGGATACCGGGGATAAACCCCGCCATGAAGAGGCGGGCGACCGAGACGCCCGTGATCGCCCCGTAGAGGACGAAGGGAATGCTGGGAGGTATGACCGGTCCGATGACCGATGAGACCGCCACCAGAGAGGCCGACACCGCAGGATCGTAGCCGTCGTCCACCATCGCCTTGTGCTCGATCTGCCCCAGCCCGGCCGCGTCGGCGACCGCCGAGCCGGACATCCCGGAGAAGATGACGCTTGCTACGATATTCACCTGCCCCAGGCCTCCCGGGATATGCCCGACCATGGCGCTCGCAAAGCGGAAGATTCTCTTGGTAATTCCGCCGGTGTTCATCAGGTTTCCCGCGAGGATGAAGAAAGGAATAGCCAAAAGCGTAAACCCGGTGGTACCAAAGTACATTCTGTGCGGCAGCATGGCGAGAAACGCCCCCTGCCCGAGGCCCGCGAAGAAGAGGACCGAGGTAAGACCTATCGCCGCCGCCACGGGTACATTCAAGAGTAAAAAGCCGATAAGCGTTGCAAATATGTAAAAAGTGAGCATGAAGTATCCCCCGTTTCACTCGGTGCGGAGAAGAGAACGGAAGGGCCAAGCGCCCGAAAACGGACGCCCGGCCCGGCGATTGCGAAGACTGGCTATTCGGCTGTGGCCTTTGCCATCTCCATCCACTTGTTGAAGTTCTCCTCACCGATGTTCTTCTTGATCTTTTCGTACGCCGGCCCCATTGCGGCCTGGAAGGAAGTAAGATCCGGGGTATCTATCTGAATCCCCTTCGCGCGCATATCGGCGATCTGCTCCTGCTCCTGTTTGCGGACAAGCTCGCGCATCAGCAGACGGGCCTTGTTCGACTCCTCGATGATGATGTTGCGCTGCTCTTCTGTCAGCGAATCGAAGACCTTTTTCGAAACGACGTGCGTCATTGAGCTGTAGAGGTAGTTGACGATAGAGATAAACTTCTGGGATTCGTAGAGTTTAAGATCGTAGATGACGCCGATGGGGTTCTCCTGCCCGTCGACGACCCCCTGCCGCATCGCCATGACCAATTCCCCGAAAGCGATGGTGAGGACATTACCGCCGAGCGCCTCGATTGCCGCCTGATACGCCATCGCGGGCGGGGTGCGGATTTTCAGGCCCTTCACATCGTCTGGGGAGAGGATGGGACGTTTTGAGTTGGTGATCTGCCGGAAGCCCCACTCCCAGCTGTTGATATAGACGAGGCCGATCTTCTCGAGCTCGGGGGCCGCCCACTCCTTGAAGGGACCGTCGAGAATGCGGTCCGCGTGCTCGTACCCCTGCATCGAGAAGGGGATGGCCACGGAGTCGAACAGCTTCACGTGCTTTGCGATCTGATCCTGTCCTGAGAGGCTCATGTCGATAACGCCCATGATGACCTGTTCCAGGACTTCGGGGGGACTCCCGAGAGCATTGTTCGGGTACACGACGATCTTGACTTCGCCATTCGTCCGTTTTTCAACATTCTCCGCAAACTGCGCGGCGGCAATGGTGGCCGGATGTCCTTCCGGTCCGAAGTGACCCAGTTTCAGCTCGACCGCCGCGTATGCGGCAGGGAGCGCGAACAGAAACACGAACGCGAGCGCGCACACTACCAGAATTCCTCGTTTCACAAAAACCCCTCCTTTATGATGGTGTTGCCTTGAATCCGCCAGGGAAACCCGTAGGCGGGCGTAGCCAGAGGAGAAACGGCACAGAGTGTTTCAACAAGCAAAACGCTATTCCATCAAATGCTCGTTCATATTTTCAGTATTGAGTGTGCGTTTGTCAAGTCTTTCTTGCTCTCCCTTTAAAAATAAAAATGGAGCGCTCCGGAGAAACTCCATGAACGCTCCATTTTCCGTATGATCTTGCTAAGGGTACCCCGCGGGCTCACTCCGGGGAGCGAAGCGTTCGCAGCATTCTTTCGATTTCATCCTTCAGCGCGCAATACTCCGCATGCACCCGCTCCCGAAGAGCATGAAGAAGCTTCGTATCACCGTCTTTGGCCGCTCGCTCAAACTGAAGGGCCGCTTCCCGAAGCGCCTCTCCTCCGATGTTTCCCGCCACGCCTTTGATCGTATGGGCATTCCTCCCCGAGAGGAGGAAATCTCCCGTCCCGAGACTCTTCTCCAGGGCGCTCATGGCTTCCGGCATCTCCTTGAGGAAGGCTTCCATAATGAGGCCGGCCGTCTCCTCGTCGCCAAGGCGTTCAACAAGATCGTCGAAATTGAATGTGCGCGGTCCCGTCCGCGTAACGTATTCTCTCCGATTGTCTCGCGCCGGGGCCGTTTCCGCGCAGAGCCTGCGCTCAAGCTCGCAAAGAAGCTCCGCCGGCCTGATGGGTTTGGTGATGTAGCCGTTCATTCCTGCGTGCATGCACGCTTCTCTGTCACTCTGGAGCGCATGAGCCGTCATCGCAACCACCGGCACGTCCGGATTGCGCACATCGCCCCGCCCGGCCCGTATCGCCAGGGTCGCCGCCAGACCGTCCATAACAGGCATCTGAAGGTCCATAAGCACCAGATCATAATCGTTCGAACGCAGAGCTTCCAAGGCTTCCAGACCGTTTTCGGCCGTATCGGCGCGCACACCCGCCTTCTTCAGTAGAGCAAGCGCCACCTGCCGGTTTACTGCATTGTCCTCAACGAGCAGTATACGCGCGTTCTCCCCGCATGAAAGAAGCCATGAGGAAGATTCCTTCCCATCCTCGTGTGCAACAGAAAACACCGTGCCTCCGAGGGCAATCGCGGTGAGCGCCGCAGCAAGCTCGGCGCTCTGGACCGGCTTCACCAATGAATAGCGCCTCTCTCCGTCGGGAGGATTGATACCGTGCCGTATTCCGAGAGGGACAAGCGTGATGAGAACAGTTTCCGAGAGGCTCTCGTCATTCATGATCGCATCCCCGAGCGAATGCTCTCCTGAACGGCCTGAATCTGCGTCGAGCACAACACGGAAGGGGTCTTCGTCCGAAAAACCACGCCGTAAAACGTCAAGCGCCTCTGTCCGCGAGGAGACGACGGCTCTCATGCCCCAGGACTCGAACTGGCGCAAGAAAAAGGCTTGCGAGGCCGCGTTGCCGTCGACGACGAGAATACGGAGCCCCGCCACTCCCTCGGGAGCTTCCGGAGCTTCCGCGCCGCGGCCGTTTTTTTCGAAGGGAAGCACAAACCAAAACGTAGAACCGTTTCCGTGTTCACTCTCCACACCGATGGAACCGCCCATCCTCTCCACAAGATGCTTCGATATGGCCAATCCAAGACCTGTCCCTCCGTACTGGCGAGTTGTCGAAGCGTCAAGCTGGGTGAACTTGGTGAAAAGAAGCCCCATTTTCTCTCCGGGGATACCGATTCCCGTATCCCGCACCGAAAAACGGATCCACAGCGTTTCCTCGGTTTCGGACTCTTTCGAGACAGAGATCACCGTCTCGCCTTCCTGCGTGAACTTCACCGCGTTGCTTCCCAAATTCATCAGAATCTGCCGGATGCGCACGGGATCTCCGCGCACCTTCGACGGAAGCGACGGTTCGACGCCGCAGGCGAGTTCGATCCCCTTCGTGTAGGCCTGAAGGGCAAGCGTTCCCGCAAAGCCCTCCACAGTATTTCTCAGGTCGAAATCCACAACTTCCAGTTCGAGCTTTCCCGCTTCAATCTTTGCAAAGTCGAGGATTTCGTTGATAAGGAAGAGCAGCGTTTCCGCGCTCGCCCTGACGGTCTCCGCCTGGCGGCGTTGCTCGGAAGAAAGCGTGGAGTCGAGCAGCAGTTCGGTAAACCCGATCACGGCGTTGATCGGGGTGCGGATCTCGTGGCTTACGTTTGCAAGGAAGGCGCTTTTCGCCTCGTTTGCCGCTTCCGCCTTGAGCGCCATCTCCTGTGCAAACTCCGTCTGCCGTTCCAGTTCACGGTTGCTCTCGCTCAATTCCTCCGTCCGCACCGCAACCAACCTGTCCAGTTCGTCGCGATGCACGCGAAGCTCTTCTTCGATCTTTTTCGTTTCCGTAATATCCATCGCAATCTCAAGGCGTACGTATTTGCGGTCGGTCCAGCGTATCGCAGAATCGCGGCAGTCGTACCAGCGCTTCGTACGCTCGTTGAATACCTGCCAACGCCGTACTCCCGCCGGTTCTCCGTCGTCGCCGAGAAGCGGAGCTTCGGCGCAGAACTCGCACGGCCCCGTCTGTCCTTTTTGAATAGCCTCCCAACATCTCCTGCCGACGACGTCGCCGAAGATTTTCCTGCCGAAATCGTTGATCATCAAAATCTCGAACGTGTCGACATCCGTCACAAAGACAAGCGCGTCGATGCTGTTGAGTACTGCCAGAAGGCGCTGTTCGCTCTCTTTAACTGTCTGCGTCGCAACCTTCTCTTTGGTCACGTCGATATGCGCTACCACAGCCCCCCCTTCGGGGAAGAGAAGCGGCGTGACGCGCATCAGGAACCAACGTTTCTCGTCGGGCGAGTGGCAAGGATACTCCATCTCGAACGATTCGGAACGGCCGGAGAGGACCGATCGGATTCCGGCCATGGCTCTTTGCGCGTCTCTGTAGTCCTCCGTATCCGAAGAACAGGCGCAGGCGGCGAAGTAGTTCGCCCCCGTATCGAGCGTGCGGAAGTCCTTCGCCTGGTTCTCCCTCGCGAATCTTCGCCACGTTTCGTTGATCGCGAGCATGTTCCCCTCTCTGTCGAGCACGGCGATGCTCGCGTCGAGGGAGTCGAGCACGGCTTTCCGGAGCATGTCCGAACGCCGCCGTTCCTCCTCGCTCTTTTTCACCAGGGAGAGATCAACGAACGTCAGCACGGCGCCGCTCACCGTTCCGCGGATATCCACGTACGGGTGAATGCGCTGGAGCATCGGGACGCCTTCTCTGTTCGTCACCTCCATCTCCTCGACTTTTCCTTCCCTGAGAACGCGCCTGATCGACGCGACAACGTCGTGTCCGCTCTCCACAAGGCTGCGCATCTCCTCTATGGGGCGTCCGATATCCTGATCACGGAGGAAGAATACTCTGTTGATCGCCGGAGTAAAACGCCGTATCCGCAATTCTCCGTCAAGAAAGATAGTGCCGATGTCGGTGCAGCTCATCAGATTCTGCAGATCGTTGTTGAGGTCGATCAACTGCTCGTTCTTTTCCTGGTACTCCGCGTTCAGGCTGTGCATCTCCTCGTTGACCGACTGCAGCTCTTCGTTACTGCTCTGGAGCTCCTCGTTGGATGCAAGCAGCTCCTCGTTGGTCGCCTGAAGCTCTTCGTTGCTCGTCTCAAGTTCCTCGACGATCGTCTGGAGATTCTCCCTGGCCTCCGAGAGCGCGTGTTCCAGCTCCTCAATGCGCGCCTTCGCGGCCTCGTCGACGGAGAAGGACTCCGCCTTCGCGGCAAGCGAGGGCTTCATCTCCTCCAGGCGAATGAAAAAGAAGAGATTGCCCTCCTCAGGTCGGCTGTCCGTCCGCTCTTCGAGCGGCTCCACGGAGACCTCCACAGTGTTCAGCGGAGCGCCTGGAAGCGGGTGGGAAACATCCGAAAAGCGGACGGGGGTCCTGTTTTTCCGGGAACGCTCGATCGCCGTCATGACGGCGACGCGCAGGTTCCCGTGCAAAATGCTGCCGATATCCGTCCTCACAGGGCCGATGATCTGCAGATATTTTCCCGCCCCGCCGAAAGTGTGGAGCAGATCGCCCTTCGAGTTCACGAGAAAGCCCGTCGGCATGCAGCGCTCAAGAAGAAGCGGATACAGCGAAGAAAGCGGCATTTTCGAACTTCCCCGTTCGGAACCGGCAGTCGCCTTTTTCTTTTCCGGAAGGAGGGAGTAGAGCGGCCGTGAGGTGATCGTCCCCTGCTTCCGGTAGATCTTCAGGCGGCTGTCCACGGTCAAGAACTCGCTCTGCGTGTCGAGGACGCTCTCGCTGGAGCCGAGGAAGAGAATGCCTTGCTGCTCCAAAGCAGCCGAAAAGCGGGTCAGCGTTTCGATCTGGGCGCTTTTCTCAAGGTAGATGAGCATGTTGCGGCAGGAAATAAGGTGCATGTGCAAAAAAGGCGGATCGGAGAGAATGTTGTGCGGCGCAAAAGTAATCATCCGCCTGATATTCGGGCGCACCGTCCACCCGTCGGCGCCCGTCCTGTAGAAATATTTCTCACGCCGCGCCATTGAAATGTTGGCGAGTTTTTCGTTCGAATAATACCCCGCGCTCGCCGTCTTCAGGGAACTCTTGTGAATATCCGTCGCGAAAATACGGACGCTCCGTTTCTGCGAGCGGCTCGCCATCACCTCGTCGAGAATCATAGCGAGGGAGTAGGCTTCCTCGCCGCTGGCGCACGCTACGCTCCAGACGCGAAACTCCTCGTTTTCTGGGTGGAGCGCCAGCAGATCGGGAAGCGCCGTCTCGGCAAGATAGGAGAAGGCCTCCGGATTTCTGAAGAACGACGTGACGTCGATAAGCAGATCCCTGTAGAGATGATCCACTTCTTCAGAATCTCCTTCGAGCAGCTCCGCATACTCGGACATATCAGCGACGGCGCGCATCATCATCCGCCGGTCCAGACGGCGGAGAATTGTGCCGTCCTTGTACTGGGAGAAGTCGATACCGAAAGCGTCGCTCAACTTTCGGAAGATCAACTGTTTCGGTTCAAGAGCGTCCTTCTCGCAAAGACGCTCGCGCTCTTCGTTGATCTCCGGCTCGCCGGTTTCGTCGACGGCGGTTTTGAAGAGAGCGGAGACGATCTGCTCCGGGGAACCGACAAAATCAACGACGCAGGTCAGGGCCGCGTTGCGCGGCATTCCGTCGAAACGGGAGCTGTCGACGTCCTGGGCAAACACCGCGCCGCCCGCCGCGTGGACTGCCTTGATTCCCTGCGCGCCGTCGCTCCCCGTACCGGAAAGGATGACGGCGACGCAAGAAGCTCCGTACTCTCTGGCCATGCTCTGCAAAAAAAATTTGATGGGGAGATGCGGTTCGCGAAGGACTCTGTCCCGCAAACGAAACGCCCCGTTCTCGACCACCATCTCTTTGCCCGGCGGAATCAGGTGTATACGTCCCGGTTGCGGCAGCATTCCGTCGTCAACAACAACTACCGGAAGAGACGTGTACCGGTGGAGCAGTTCCGCCATGATGCTCTTGTGGTCCGGAGAAAGATGCTGGACGATGACGAAGATATCCTGAACGTCCTCCGGCAAATGGCGGAAGAATCGCTCAAGAGCCTCCAGGCCTCCGGCCGAGGCGCCGAGGCAGATGATGCGGGGGATATCCCGGGATGCATTCACGAAAGGCATGTCGTTTTTCTGCGGGAAGAGATCATCATTTCGCATGATATCAGTCATTGAAATCCCCCCTGTTTCGCGGTATGTACTGAAAAAGAGTATAGCATACCCGTCTTCGCAGGAGGAAGGAGAGCTGATCATACGGCGAGAGGCCCGCCGAAGGCGAGCCTCTCGAGATTCCGTCTTTTGTCAGTTCAGCGGTCCGATGGCCTCTTCCACCGCCCGGACCACCGCGCCGCGGCTCAGAAGCGCCTCCACGCGCTCGATGAGCGGATGGAGGTACTCGTCGTGCTTCAGGTAGGGAACGACGCTCCTGACGCAGTCGTGCGCGGCGACCGTTCCCGCTCCCGGTTTCAGCAGACGGCTGAAGTCGAGCCCCTGGGAGGCGGCGAAGAGTTCTATGGCGAGCACCTTCCGCGCGTTGTCCAGGATCATGAGCGCCTTTCGCGCCGAGAACGCGCCCATGGACACGTGGTCCTCCTGGTTGGCCGAGGTAGGGATGGAGTCGACGGAGGAGGGGTGCGCAAGCACTTTGTTCTCCGAGACAAGGGCCGCCGATGTGTACTGCGCGATCATGAAACCGCTGTTCAGGCCGCTGTCTTCCACCAGGAAAGGGGGCAGCCCTGAGAGGCTGGTGTCCACCAGTCTGGCCTGCCTGCGCTCGGAGATGCTCGCAAGCTCCGCCACGGCGATGCCGAAGAAGTCCATCGCAAGGGCGAGCGGCTGGCCGTGGAAGTTGCCGCCGCTGATGGCCACGCCGTCCTCGGTGAAGATGATCGGATTGTCGGTGACCGAGTTGATCTCCGTCTCCAGCGTCCTCCGCACGTACTCCAGCGCGTCGCGGGTGGCGCCGTGAACCTGCGGCACGCAGCGGAGGGAGTAGGCGTCCTGCACCCTGCCGAAGCGGTGCTTCTCTATAATTTCGCTCCCCTCGATCAGTCGGCGGATATTCTCGGCGACTCGCCCTTGCCCTCTGTGGGCGCGGAGCGCGTGCGTCCGCGCGTCGAAGGCGTAGGGGACGCCGTGAAGCGCTTCAATGGAGAGCGCCGCCGCGATGTCCGCAGTCTTCGCAAGGTCCTCGGCGGCCATCAGCGCCACTACGCCCATGGCGCCCATCGAGGCCGTGCCGTTGTTCAGGGCGAGTCCCTCCTTCGCCCCGAGCTGCACAGGCTGGAGCCCCGCCGTCTGGAGCGCTTTGGCCGCGAGGATGACGCGCCCCTTGTAACGCACCTTTCCGAGCCCCAGCAGCGGGAGCGCGAGGTGCGAGAGAGGGCAAAGATCGCCGCTGGCGCCCACCGACCCCTGCGACGGGACGACCGGGGTGATTCCCAGGTTCAGAAATGCGACGAACTGATGCAACGTCGCGAGGCTGATACCCGAAAACCCCCTGATGAGACTGTTGATCCGCAGCAGCATCATGGCCCGCGTGATCTCCTCGGAGAACGGCTCGCCGACGCCGCAGGCGTGGCTCTTCAAGAGATTCTCCTGCAGCAGGCGACGATCCTTGCGGGAGATGTTCACCGTGGCGAGGTCGCCGAAGCCCGTGGTGATGCCGTAGACAACATCGTCGGAGTTCTCCCAGGCTTTAACGGCGGCGGACGCCTCCTCCACCTTCCGGGCGGCCTCTTCGTCCAGTTCGACTCCCCACCCGTCGCGCGCGACGCGGAGCACATCCTCGAGGGTAAGCGACATCCCATCGAGACGTACTCTGTTCTTCCGCTCACCGATCATCATGCGACACGCTCCCCTTTCTTGAAGACGGACTTCACCGGCGAGACCCCGGCGTGGTAGGCCAGGACGGCCGGAGTCTCTCCGTCGAGGAGGAGGAAGTCGGCGTTCTTTCCCGGCTCGAGCGTCCCGCACTCGGCCCCGAGGCCGATCGCGTGCGCGCTGTTCTTCGTCGTCGCCACAAGCGCCTCTTCCACCGTGAGTCCCATCACGAGTACGGCCAGGCCGAAGACGAAGGGCATGGACTCCGTGAAGGAGGAACCAGGGTTGCAGTCGGTCGCAAGGGCCACGGGGACCCCCTTCTCGATCATGGTCCGCGCGCGTGCATACGGCTTGCGCAAGCTGTACGCCGTGGCGGGTAGCAGTACGGCGACCGTTCCGCTCGCGGCGAGGGCCTCTATGCCTTCGTCGCTCGCGGCCAGAAGATGCTCCGCGGAAACGGCGCCGAGTTCGGCGGCAAGCGCGGCCCCGCCGGTGTCGTGCACCTCGTCGGCGTGAATCTTAAGGCCGAGCCCGTATTTTCGGGCCTCGACGAGCACTTTCCGCGTCTGCTCCGGGGAGAAGACTCCCTCCTCGCAGAAGACGTCGCAGAAGCGGGCGATTCCCTGTTCAGCGACGGCGGGAAGCATCTCTCCGATCATGAGATCGACGTAACCGTCGCCGTTCCCCTTGAAGACCTCCGGAATCGCGTGCGCCCCCATAAAGGTGGGAACGACGCGCAAGGGCGTTTCGCGCCCGACGCGGCGAATCGCCGAGAGCATTTTCAACTCGCTCTCCGTGTCGAGTCCATACCCGCTCTTCATCTCGACGGTGGTCGTCCCGAAGGAGAGCGCGGAGAGCGCGAGCGTCCTCGTGCGCTCGAAGATCTCCTGTTCGCTCGCGCCCCGTACATGCCGGACGGAGGAGAGAATGCCGCCGCCCTTCTTGAGTATGTCGAGGTACGCCGCCCCCGCCAGGCGCATTGAGAACTCCTCTTCCCGCCGCGCGGCGAAGCACATGTGCGTGTGCGGATCGACGAAGCCGGGGATCAGGCAGCGCCCTTCACAGTCGATCTCTTCGTCGACCTTTTTCACGAGGGGATTGCTAAGAAGCTCCTCTTCCGTGCCGACGGCTTCGAGAACTCCATCTTGAACGAGCATCGCCCCTCGTTCATGAACGCGCAGAGCCCCTTGCTCACGCCCCCTGGAGGGAGGCTTTCCCTCCGGAGTGTAGATGCGGGCGTTGCGGAAGAATTTGACGATCATTCAGCGTCACCGCCGGAGAGGAGCTTCAGCTCCAGAACCTGCATCGGGTCGAAGTCCTTGATCTGCAAATAGTACGCTGCGCTCTCCACAAGAGCCTGCGCAGGAATCATTCCGTAGATCTCCGTCTCGACGACCTCGACGCCCCACCGTCTGGCCTCCATCCGGATCAGTTCGAGCACCCTGTACACCGCGTTCTTCTCGAAGTCGACGATATTCATGCTCACCTGCGCCATGCCGCGCTCGTGGAGCGCCACGCCCATGCCCTTGACATGGCAGAAGCCGCCGCTGGAGGCGCGGACGCAGTTGGCGATCTTCTTCGCGATCTCCTCGTCCGCGGTGTTCAGGTTGACGTTGAAGGCCACGAGGAACTTCCGGGCGCCCATCACCGTCGCGCCCGCCGTCGGGTGCAGGGCGGGACCGCCGACGTCGGGAGCGCGCTCCGGTGTGACGGACTCGGTCTTGAGCGTCTCGTACTGCCCCTTGCGGATAACTTCAAGGCGCTTCCGTTCCGGGCGTTTCGCGGAATCCTCGTAGAAGTAGACCGGAACGCCGAGTTCTTTCCAATATCTCTCGCCGAACGAATGCGAGAGCGCCACGCACTCCTCCATAGAAATGTTGCTCACGGGGGTGAAAGGAATCACGTCCACCGCGCCGATGCGCGGATGCGCCCCCTGGTGGCTGTTCATGTCAATCTTCTGCACCGCGACGGCGGCGGCCTTGAGAAGCGCCTCCTGAACAGGCTCGGGCGATCCCGCGAGGCTCACGACCAGCCTGTTATGGTCCGCGTCCGCCCGATAATCGAGAAGACCGCACCCCTTCGTCGCCCTGAACGGAGCGACGATCGCCTCGATCACATCCTGACGCCGTCCTTCGCTGAAATTCGGAACACACTCGATGAGCTTGCCTGCCATGGGAACA
>JAHDKR010000013.1 GCA_018436785.1 Synergistaceae bacterium
CACCTTGATCACCTTGACCGACACGTTCGTCTCCGCGTAGTCGGCCACGGGGGAGACGGGTTCGCCGTGCTCCCACATGCTGCGGGCGAGTTCGACGGCCTGGAGGATGTCGTCCTTCTTCACGCCGCCCAGCACGAAGGCCCCCTTCTCCAGCGCCTCGGGGCGTTCGGTGGAGGTGCGCACCGAGACGGCGGGGAAGCCGAGGATGGAGGCCTCCTCCGGGACGCTGCCGCTGTCGGAAAGGACGCAGTAGGCGTTGAGCTGGAGCTTGTTGTAGTCGAAGAAGCCGAACGGCTTGAGGCTGCGCACGAGCGGGTGGAAGACGAAGCCGCGCTTCTCGATGAACCCCTTGCTGCGCGGATGGGTGGAGTAGATGACGGGCATGGCGTACTCTTCCGCGATTGCGTTGACGGCGCTCATCAGGGAGAGGAAGTTCTGCTCGTCGTCGATGTTCTCCTCCCTGTGGGCGGAGAGCAGGAAGTAGCGCCCCGCCTCCAGGCCGAGCGTCTCCAGCGCGTCGGACGCGAGGATGCGCTCCTTGTGGCGCGCCAGCACCTCGGTCATGGGCGAGCCGGTGACGTAGATGTGCTCCTTGCGGAACCCCTCGGAGAGCAGATAGCGCCGCGCGTGCTCGGTATACGGCAGGTTGATGTCGGAGATGGCGTCGACGATGCGCCGGTTGGTCTCCTCGGGGAGATTCTGGTCGAAGCAGCGGTTCCCCGCCTCCATGTGGAAGATGGGGATCTTCAGCCGCTTCGCCGATATCGCCGAGAGGGCGGAGTTGGTGTCGCCTAAGACGAGCAGCGCGTCGGGGCGTTCGCTGTGCATCAGCTCGAACGACTTGGAGATGATGTTGCCGATGGTCTGCCCCAGGTCCTTGCCGACGGAGTCGAGATAGTAGTCCGGCTCGCGCAGGCCCAGATCCTCGAAGAAGACCTGGTTCAGCGTGTAGTCCCAGTTCTGCCCGGTGTGGACGAGGACGTGGTCGAAATAGAGGTCCATCTTTTTGAGGATCTCGCTCAGGCGGATGATCTCCGGGCGCGTGCCCATGATCGACATGACTTTCAGACGGGCCATCTTCAGACCTCCTCGAAGAAGGTGTCGGGTTTGTCCGGGTTGAGCATCTCGCAGGCCCAGAAGAGGGTGACGAGGTCGCCCTCCCCGACGTTGACGATATTGTGCGTGTAGCCGGGGGGGATGTCGATCGGGCGGGGGCGGTCGCCGGAGACGCTGTACTCCGAGACGTCGCCGCCGCAGACGTGCCGGAAGCGGACGACGGCCTCGCCGCTGACCACGAGGAACTTCTCC
>JAHDKR010000056.1 GCA_018436785.1 Synergistaceae bacterium
CCGCGCACATTCGAATTGTAGGGAAAACGGCTCTCGGGCAGGAGAAATCCCGGCTCTATTTCTGGATATACGCGGCTCTATTCCGGGAGAACCGTGGCTCTCTTTTTGGAGACAAGCGGCTCTCCCGCTGTGTGATATTCATCAGGATGCGGGGCACGCCGCCGAAGTACCGGAACATGTTCGCGTGCGCGTTCAGCCAGCTCTCCTGATTCTGCGAGGGAAAGGCCTCGACGTAGGCGTACCGGCTGCTGGAGAGGACGCCTACGAAGATGGACGCCTCGAAACGCTCCCCCGTCTCCGGATCGAGCCAGAACCCCTTCTGTCCCCCCCAGTCGACTTCCGCGCTCTCGCCGGGTTTGCGGACCATTCGCATCGTCGCGTTCGCGCCACGTGCGTATCTCTGGTAGCAGAGACAGAACTGGGAGTACATCAGCGGAATGTCGCCGTTCCTTCTGCACTCTTCGCAGTACTCCTGCCACAGGAGCGTCAGCGTGACGCCGCTTTTGCCCATCTCCCTGTGAATGCGCTCGCAGTCCGGCCTGGTGCGGGAAAAGGGGACGGCGACGCCGGGGAAGAAGAGTTCGCGCAGCTCTCCGTTCGTCATGCCTTCCGCCTTGCTCCACGTCACTCCGTGTTCGCGGGCCTTCCCGAGTATCCTCGCCACGGTGTTGCGCGAACAGCTGCAGCTCTTGACGATGTCTCGCCCGCTGACTCCCTGGTGGTTCAACCTGATGATCTCCCGATAGTCCGTCATATGACTACCTCCCGTAAGATGAATTCGCGCCGTTCTACTGGACGCGTCTCTTCATCCTAACCGGAAGTTTCCGACAATGGCTCCCCCGCCGGAAGCCCGGCTCACTTTCATCGGAACAGCGGCTCCATCGCATCGGACACGTGGCTCCATTTACCCCGGTGTATCCAGGTAGGCGGTCGTCCAAGTTGAAAAGAGCCTTTTCATGCATCATTCTACCTATATAATCCGCTATCATTTCGTCCATTTCTGTAAATCAAAAAAAAGGATTTGCCTGTTCAAGGATGTAGCCTTATATTTCCAATAATATGTTTTTACATCTGCATTCCCAGAAGAATATCGTATTTTAATTTTTTCCTTTGTCTTCAACTCCACTTCGCTGTCGGAGATCCAATGGATTTCAAGTACATATGCTTCAACAACTTCTTCCTTAATTTTCTTTTTAACTAAATGCTTAATCAGAGCAATCTGCGATTTCCACAATGGGCTATCTTCTAACAAAAATGAACTTACTCGAGAAAAATCACCAGCGTTTATCGCGTTTACCATTGCACGAACATAACCAACATATGTACTTTTAATTCTTTCGTTAGAAACTTTCCTAGAGTGGTCATCGTTACCGCTTTTTTCAATACTATTCTTTCGAAGGGTACTCTGGGAAACAATTTCAGTAGAATCAGCGGTCACTCTTGGTTGATCAATAGGCGAATTTCCCGCAACTAAGTGAAAAATCAAGAAATAGCCAATAAAAGCGCCAGACGCTGCCCCTCCAAGTCTTGAGAAAAAAAGATTTATAGGGCTTTTCCCAATGACGTCAATAAAGCTAAGGGTGAAAGGAAATATTATCCATCCCAACACTAAACCAATACATCCTCCAACTATCCCCAATGTCACTCCGACACCCTCCCGGATGCTAGCAGCAAAAGAAAATGTTGGAAATAATAAAATAATGCATATAGATATTATGCTTAATTTAAAAAAGCTAAATTTAAAAAAATTATCTTGCAAATTTTTCCCTCCCATAACGAATAACACTAAAGCGAGTCCAGTTATCAAGATGAAAAACATTTAATTCATAGATGCATAAGGGAATTGCTACTGCTTATTGCCAACTGCGTGAGTAAGGTGGCTGACATATTATATTAATAAAAGGTTTAACGGTTTGAATATCGAGATGTTCCATGCTTTTCTCGTCTCGGTAGTCCTTCGTATCCTATTCGTATATGCTGTACGTCTTTCTCTTCATCGCGCGCTCATGATCGATCCTTTGTGAAACGAACACTTGGTCGAGGTTTATCTTGAAGTACAGCTCTTTCAGGACAAGAATTGAGAAAAATTACGGCGGCCCCTCTCAAAACAGTCCAAGATTTTGTCCGCACACACCTTTCAACTCATTTCGTTTAAGGATAATCTTCTCCACCCGGAGAATGGCATCTTCTTAATCTCCCTATCGTCTTTATTCCACCTACAATAGTCCCATATTTCTTAAAGGCTAATATCGCGTATTCTGAACACGATGGCACAAAGCAGCATCGCAGCCTTGTTTCGGACTTTGCATAATGCTGATAGAGTGTTACGAACCAAATTAGAACGAAGCGAGAACAAAACAGGAAAGCGATAAGCAACACCCAAGGGAACGTTTTTATTACGACTTCAGCTGAAAATGTCCAACGGAACCTGCCGGAAGAAATAGATCCCCAAACTATTGAATAACCTATGCTAATCGCCGCAACAGAAACTAAGAATATCGAGACCACGCCCAACGCCTTCCAATAGTTAACTTCAGGGCGCACCAATTTCAGTTCGGGGGCTGTTGCGGCATTTATCACTGGGTCATTCACATAGTGCGGGATTTTTTCATTCTCCAAAATCGTACCTCGGATATCTGAGTAAGAAGTCCCAGTGGTCGCCTTACTGGGACTTCTTCTCGCGAAGTTTGTGTTTCAGGCCCTGAATGATGGATTCGGAATCGCTCACACCGTTCATGGAAACATACAGCTTGTCGCCCGGTACCACCATGTAGAACTTGTTTGACTCTACCTCAATCTTCTTGCCGCCGAGACCGTGCGCCGTTTCAGTTTCGGAAGAGGTCGAGAAAGATGTAACGTCACGGTAGAAGAATTCGTCCGTGCTTTCCGACTTTTTATCTTCGTCCATATTGAACGTGTGCCTGTATATGTAGACCTGAGTCGAGCTGAAGAAAAGCCAAGCGACCTGATAAGAAGAGCTTACCCACTGACCGTTAGCACGCTGCTTGGCGTATGCGTTCTCAAACACGAAGCCTTCGAACATAACGGGCGCTATCTCGCTGACCTCATCCTCGTCGAGTCCTATTTTGGAGAGAGCCTTCGCCCTGAAATCCATGTTGTCCTTTTTGCGCATGACCATCGAGAAATATTCGTCGTCGCTGATGTTCTTGGACATACAGCCTTCCTCCGCGACAAAATACTTGATCACCTTTATTTGTGCTTCCGATTTGCCCCTTAAAACCTGCTCAAGTAGTTGCTGGTCGCCACTGTCAACACATCCCATGATATTACCTCCTTAAAATTGTTAACCCGCTTCTATGGGTGCCTGCTGAACCATTTATCACTTAGAGACAACTCGGACGAGCAACCCCTAAAATGCCGTATAATTGTTCAATGTCAAATGGAGAAGCCCCAGCATTGTTCGCCATTTCCAAAGCATCTTGATATGTAGGTGTAGTTCTGTAGGACTTACGGCTAAAATAGTCATACTTTATGTAAGCCCAGAAATAGTAGTAAACGCCTCTGGGTTCTATCATAAGCGCGGTGTTTATGTACTCTTCAATCTTGTCAATGGTTTGTCTTTGCTGTAAAAAAGCTTTTTGTCCTTTGAGCAAGCAGACTGCTGCATAGAAAAATATTTCTGAATTATCAAAATTACCCTCGGCAGCTTTCTCAAATGCTATTACCGCTTTGTCATATAGCTTCAGCTTTAGGTAACACATTGCGACCGACGTGGATAGTTCTGGATTTTCAGGAAATTCTGATAAGGCCTGTCTGTATGCGTTAGCGTACTTGTTAATAAGAGGCATTGGCATTTCAAAAACGCTATTGAAAGTTGAGATTACAACCGGTTGCTTGCACCATTTGCACGTTTTCTGACTTGTATCCGCAGACGCGCCGCAGTTGGGACATTTTACGTCAATTATTTGCGTTGCCATGCTGAGTTCTTCTTTGAGTTGAACATTGGGAACAGCTATGGATCCATCTACTCTGAGGAGTGAGTTGCTCGCTATCCTTGATTTCCTTCATGATGGTTTTTTCCCGATTAATCATCGCCATGTGAATTCCTCGCTTCTTAGTTTAGCATCTTGAGTTGCCTATTGCGCTCGTTAACATCAACCAACAATGAGTTAGCGAAAGAGACAATCTGTTCCTTTCTTCCAGCGGAAACTACACTGTCAAGCTCATTGATGGACATGAGAATACCCGATTCAGTCTGTGCCAAATTGGGGTGTGATTTCACGGGGCTTGAATAGAGCGCATCATAAACTTTCTCCACCTTTTTCTTTGCTTCCTTATCGTTTACACTATCTAGTATGCTTTTAAGCTGTGCTGAAGCGTTTTTTACATAGTCAATTTGATGTAAACGCATTTCTTCTGCATCAGCCGTACTCTCGTTTGCAATCATGTTGGAGATAAGTGCAATTGCATACAAGCCTACAATTACCAGTTGAGTCAGGAACACCATCTTGAAATTATCAGGGGTTATTAGGAGGAATGCCACACCAACGAAAAACTCCATTAGGAAATACACGAATGAAACAGCATAAAGCGAAAAACCAAATGCCGCGACACTCTTACCTCTTCTTATGATCGTAGGCGTGATTAGCAACATTATGTATGCAAAGTGGATAAAACCATACGATATCCAAACGGAGGCTTTATGTTCAAACCCGCTTACTACAAAGAAAACTGCGTTAAAAATAAAAAGGGAAACCAACTCGAGGATAATCCACAGAACATTAGTCTTTCCCATTTGATGCTCCTCCTACATACGCCTCATTACTTCGGTTTTTTTTGCATCATACTCAATATGGTCAATAAGCCCGAGGTCAAGCAGTTGTTTCAGTTTTTGCAATGTTGCCACGGGGTCTTCGTTATTACTAGAGGTTCCACTAGAAGGAGCAAAATGATCAGATCTTTGAGTAACCTCACCTGGGGGCTGAGGAAAAACAGGTGTCTGCGGTTGCATCGGCGAAAACAGGTGCTGCGCCATATCTGCGAAGACATTACCTGCTGCCATTCCCATTCCTATTCCGGCACCGACGGAAGCTACACCACCTGAACCCGGATTTGCAGCAAGGGTCCCAAGGATATTAGCAGCTTGCTGTCTCCCCCAATCGTCGCCAAGAACACTCATTACGCTCTTGTTGGCTTGAGCATTGCGCAGTTTTGCAATTGCATCCATACCAATCTCATCGTAGCGACGGCGAAGCTCGTTATCGTCAATGTCAAGTGCGGCGATGGAGAACTTGATGCTTTTCAGGCCGTAGCCCTCAAGTACCTCTCCAATGAAAGGTTCAACAGCTTCTGCTAACTCCTCGATTCGAGCTTCGATGCCAAGTAATTCTGTTTGCGTTTCGTTTAGGACACGGGTAATGTTGGCTTTAATCTTACCCTGAAACTCATTAGCGAAGTAGTTGTCTAAGAGTTCCTGCTGCCCTTTGGACAGGACGTTGTTCCCTAAAAGCTTTGTTAGAAACATCTGCGGGTTGGCAATCTGTATTTTGTATGCCCCGCGCACCCGCAGTTTTGTAGCGATGCCGAGCAGTTTGTCGCGCACTTGGATAGGGGAGCTCGTACCCCACAGAATCTCCATGCTGTGCGTTTTACGCACAAAGTACACAACGGCATTGAACGTACTGATGCCACCGGTGAAGGCGTTTCGCAGACGGCTGATAAAGGGATAGTTCTCTGTTGACAGCTTATAGGTACCGTTATCAAAGGTCTGCTCGACCACGCCGCCCTTAATAAAGATAGCTTCTTCGCCGGGCATAACGATAAGCGTCGAGTTTGTGTTGAAATCCTCCTCCGGTTGACGCCATATTAAGAGTTCGCCGGGGCCGGAGTTCTTTATTACGTCAGCCCAGTGTTTTTTGCCACCTGTAAAGGCCGACTCGTTGGGGTTCTTGCCAAAGAGTGCCATATCGAAACCCTCCAATTTAAGGAACCTCTGAATAAAGCTGAACCGGCCTCTCGGGAACTTAGAATCCCATCTTGAATTATTCGCTACTATAGGGGGGAGAACTGAACGTGTCAATGTTTTTGTTCATAGATTTTCTTTTTGCGCATAGATTTTTTAACGTATTAAAAATGTATTTTTTAATTTAATTCTACAACTAGAGAAGGCCGCATGCGTCGCTGTCCGACGATATGACACCGAAAGAGGCTTACTTCGGGCTTACGCCACCCCACCTTGTTGTCCACCGGTAACGGCGACGCCATGACACAAAGAAACTCTGACTTTGAGTGACCTAAAGAGCGAAATGGTACTTGACAAGGGGGCCCACTATAAGATTTCGGTCAGGGTATTCCGGCCAAGATCCGGAACTTCTTTCGTCAGTACGCCGACGAAGAACAGGTTGTCAAACTCACCGGGGCAAGCTGCCTGCGATGGGCCTTTCAGGCCGGGAACAGCACCAAGGTAGGGGAACCCGGCGGTTCGGGGCTCGACCTGTTGAGGGATTTCGTGCGGCTTAATCAGGGAAAGCTGGAAATTTACAGCAACGACGGCTATGCTATCGTAGATAAAGACGGAGAGCGTTACGAAAATCGCGAACTTGCTTTCGAAGGTACGGTGGTGCATATCACGTTGCGCTGCAACGAAAAACTCTACCGCTTCCGCGACGAAGCCGAGTAGCCGTCAACAGGAGGACTGCATTATGAAACTATTCATCAGGGAGTGGATTGGTCCGCGCTGCATCATCAAGGAAGACGGGCAAAAAATCTACGACGCCATATACGGCGCACTGCGAAGCGGAGAAATGGTCACCCTCGATTTCGAGGGGGTGAACCAGTTCGCCTCGCCTTTTTTCAACTTCGCGATCGGCCAGTTGTTGAAGGACATTGCCGAGGCCGATTTGCGCCGCCTGTTGCAGATCGAACATCTCAACGAGACCGGGCGGTTGGCGGTCGAACGGGTCATGAAAAATGCCGCCAAATACTACGGAGACAAAGACTATCGCAAGATCCTCAATGATATTCTGGAGCAGCAGTCCAAGGAGTCCGACTGATGGCGATCAACTACACCGTACAGGCCGATGTGATCGACATAAACGCCGACACTCCCAAGGTTGCGGATACGTTTTTGATCGATACGAACGTATGGTACTGGTTGACCTATTCCAAAGCCAGTCAAAACGCCCTTCCCTACCAGATTTCAGATTATCCGGCCTATGCCAAGGCCGCGCTTGGTGCAGGGGCGCGAATTCTCCAATCGGGCCTGAGCCTGGCGGAACTGACGCATCTTATCGAAAAAGCGGAGCGTGAGATTTTCCAAGCTGTAAACGGTTGGATCGCCGCCAAGGAGTATCGCCATAACTTCGCCGGCGAAAGGGTGAACGTAGTTGCGGAGGTTCAGGCCGCATGTGGGCTCGTTACAACGCTTGCGGAACCGCTGACTATGGCGATCGATGCGGCGACGTCCGCTGCGGCGCTGAACCGCCTGCAAACAGAAAAAGTGGATGGATACGATCTGTTTATCCTTGAATCCATGAGAATCAACGGTGTCGTGCAGATCATCACCGATGACGGAGACTTCGCCACCGTTCCCGGAATTCAAGTGTTCACCGCGAATCGTAAGGTCATACAGTCGGCTGGAGTGCAAGGAAAGCTGGTCAACCGGCCATAGGATGAGAACGGACGACATCGCGCCTTCATTGTGGAATGACTATCTTGTACGTTGGGAAGAGAGTTCCGTCTTCCCTCGCGAGAACGCCCCGGGCGTGTTCCTCGCCGGAGCCCGATATCGGGAGGATCTGTCGCAGCGTGCGCTTGCGGAGATGACGGGGATTCCTCAGCGCCATATATCGGAGATGGAGAACGGAAAGCGCCCCGTCGGAAAGGCGAACGCCCGAAAGCTGGCCGAAGCCTTGAACGTGGACTACCGGATGTTTCTGTAGCGGCTGCGTACGATCTGTATCGGAACGCCTTCCGAATCCTCGGCCAGGGCCTCGTCGGCAAGACGATTGTCCAGTTCGTCCTCCAGCTTTTGCATGAACTCCGTATCCTCCGCCGGTACGATAGTGAATGCCGGAAAATCACCGTAAAAAAACGCCCCTCCGAAGAGGGGCGTACGTTCAGCTTACGAATCTCCGAAGCTCCTTGTCCGTCAAAGAACTCGGGTCCCGGCCGTTCGCCCTGCACCATCCGTCGAGTTCCCGGACTCTGATCCGGGGCGCGTCTTCCGGCACGGGAACCGTCATCCGTCCGTCAGAACGGACTCGAGATCGATATGCTCTTCGGCAAGCGTTACCTTCTCCCTCGTCATTTCAAGACCCTGCTTCGTGCAACTCCTCTTCCTTCATTCTTTCGGCGGACTTACCGTCAAGGAACATCCGCGCGGAGTGTTTTTCCCAAGATGGCTTTTTTCAGTTCAGTCGTACACATCTCGCCTGTGGGCTATACGTATTACAAGAACACGCAAAATGCCATCATGAATTTCGTAGACGACACGCCAGTCTCCAACTCGGATTCGATAGCGTCGTTCGATCTTGAGCAAGATGCATCCTTGAGGACGAGGTTCTTGGGAGAGACGGTCTATAGCTATAAGCAGTCTTTTCCTTAGACTCCCGGTGAGACCGTCTAAAGTTTTTTCCGCTTGCCTATGGAAGACTATCTCAAATTGCTTATTCCCTTTCGATTCCATATCGCTGAAAAAGAATCTCTATCGGAACGCCTTCCGAATCCTCGGCCAAGGCCTCGTCGGCAAGACGATTGTCCAGTTCGTCCTCCAGCTTTTGCATGTACTCGGCATCCTCCGCCGGTACGATGGCGAATGCCGGTTTCCCTTTGCGATACAACACTGTTCTCCCCCCGGAGCGAGCCGAACGAATGGCCTCCCTGAGACTGTTTCCGAGAGCAACGGGCATAGAAAGACCTCCCCGGAAAGTGAAATTGGTTCTTGGCTTGGTAATTGGAATAAGTATAGCATGAACAGGCCGGTATGAATTGGGCTGAAGAGCGGAGGGGTCTGCGAATGGTCTTCCCGCTTTTCATGGAGCTTTCCAGGAAAAGTCGATCGTTCGCGGTGGAGTTGATCAGGGGCACAATGAGTTCGAAAAGGATGGAGCATATCTTCTTAGAGCATGAGACTGAGCTAACCGTTACGGGCGCGACGTATCTCCTCGTCGATATCTCCCATAGTCATTCCATCGAGCCCCTTCTCGACAGCGAAGGAGCGTACTCGTTCCACCGCCCTCATCGCTTGGGCTTGCCGAAAGCTCGCCACGATCTCCTCGATGTCGTCCAACTCATCCAAGGGGAAACAGAGCGCCTTCGGGCGATTATTGGATGTCAGCACACGGTATGCGGGGCCGCTGTAAAGAACCGCCGGATTCTTTTTGATCTCCCGAACGGACACCATCTTCACGATCAACCACCTCCGTTTAATCCTTCGATATATGCTACATCAGCACCCCTATTGTATCTCGAAACAGGGGGCGTATCTCGTTTTCACTCCCAACTCTCCCTATCCGTTGCGGTTTCGATGAAATCAAGCAGCTCGCGCTCCTGCGGATCGTCGCTGAGCATGCGCGACTGCCTCCGGCACGCCCCCGCGATGCCGCGTTCCGTCTGTGCCTCCACAAGCAGCAGAACTCTACTCATGCGAAGGGCCTCCGTCGAAGATGTTCTTCTGCCACAGTTCGCCGAGCGAGTACTCGCCTGTCCACATCGAGAGCGCGTCGGCTTCGAGACGGCGAAAACGGGAACCTCCCTTTTCACGGTCGACGACAACGATTTCCTCGGGTTCGAAATGATTGAGAAGTTGCGCGGATTGCGTCGAGACGATTATCTGCGCCCTGTCGGCGGCGTCCCGGATCACTCCGGCGAGGACGTCGAGCGCGAAGGGGTGAAACGCATCGCCGCAGGGGTTGGCAAAGAGCTGCATAGAAAGTTCCGATGAGAACGGACGACATCGCGCCTTCATTGTGGAATGACTATCTTGTACGTTGGGAAGAAAGTTCCGTCTTCCCTCGCGAGAACGCCCCGGGTGTGTTTCTCGCCGGAGCCCGCTATCGTGAGGATCTGTCGCAGCGCGCTCTCGCGGAGATGACGGGGATTCCTCAGCAACATATCTCCGAGATGGAGAACGTCAAGCGCCCCGTCGGAAAGGCGAACGCCCGAAAGCTGGCCGAAGCCCTGACCCTGGACTACCGGATGTTTCTGTAGCAGCTGCGTACGATCTCTATCGGAATGCCTTCCGAATCCTCGGCCAGGGAGTTGTCAGTACACGATAGGCCGGATTTCCTGATCTACCTCTACGGCTATGATCCCTTGCCCTTTTTCCGCCTTTGGCGCATACTGTTGAGCAAGGAAGATAAGGAATTCCTTACTTACGAGGGGGGAAAGCGCAATGGAGCTTGCGAAGATCACGTCGAAGGGGCAGATCACCATTCCCGTCGATATCCGGCGGAAACTTGGGGTCAAAGAGGGCGACAAGGTTTTATTCGTCGAGGAAGCCGGGAGGATCTACATTCTCAATTCTTCGATGGAGGCTCTCAGGGAAGCGCAGGCCGCATTCTCGGGCGAGGCCGAGCGGGCAGGGTTGAAGAGCGAGGACGACGTCGTCGCTCTTATGAAGGAGTTTCGACGCGAAAGAACGGTGGAGTAATATGCGGGTGATGCTTGACACCAATGTGCTCGTCTCTCTGCTTTTGTTTCCCAATGAACGCATGAATGCCATGATGGAGCGCATCTTCTCGGAGCATGAGCTTATTTTGTCCTCGTTTGTTGTGAGCGAACTGAAAGATGTTGTACAGCGAAAATTTCCTGCAAAGGCGAGAGTGGTTGATAGACTCCTGCTGAAAATGAGTTACAGCCTCGTGTATACGCCGGATGAAATGGACGAAGCGCTGTTCGACATCCGTGACAAAAAGGATTACCCAGTTCTCTACACGGCGATCATCGAGGATGTTGATATCTTCGTTACCGGAGACAAAGACTTTGCCGACATCGAAATCGAAAAGCCGGTAATTTTGACCCCCGCCGATTTTATGGCACAATACCTCTGATTGAAGTCCGATTACTGATCTGCGTCGTGATTCATCCAAGACAAGGGGGTATACACTATGAATTTCCGCGATCATGTCAAGGAAATGATGAAAGACCCTGAGTTCGTCGAAGAATACAAGGCGCTTGAACCGGAATACGAGATTCTTGAGCAGCTTCTGTCGGCACGGGCGGAAAAGAACATGACGCAGAGGGAGCTGGCCGATATCACCGGCATTCCGCAAGGCCACATAAGCAGAATCGAAAACGCTCCGGGTGTGTTTCTCGCCGGAGCCCGATATCGGGAGGATCTGTCGCAGCGCGCGCTCGCGGAGATTACGGGGATACCTCAGCGCCATATCTCCGAGATGGAGAACGGAAAGCGCCCCGTCGGAAAGGCGAACGCCCGAAAGCTGGCCGAAGCCCTGAACGTGGACTACCGGATGTTTCTGTAGCGGCTGCGTACGATCTCTATCGGAACGCCTTCCGAAGCCTCGTTCAGGGAGTTGCCGGTACACGATAGGCCGGATTCCCTGATCTACCTCTACGGCTATGATCCCTTGCCCTTTTTCCGCCTTTGGCGCATACTGTTGAGCAAGGAAGATAAGGAATTCCTTACTTGCGAGGGGGGAAAGCGCAATGGAGCTTGCGAAGATCACGTCGAAGGGGCAGATCACCATTCCCGTCGATATCCGGCGGAAACTTGGGGTCTAAGAGGGCGACAAGGTGCTATTCGTCGAGGAAGCCGGGAGGATCTACATTCTCAATTCTTCGATGGAGGCTCTGAGGGAAGCGCAGGCCGCATTCTCGGGCG
The DNA here is from genome assembly GCA_018436785.1 of Synergistaceae bacterium. Lineage (GTDB taxonomy): Bacteria > Synergistota > Synergistia > Synergistales > Aminobacteriaceae > JAAYLU01. Next base: position 11,804 of record JAHDKR010000056.1, read on the forward strand.
AGGCCGAGCGGGCAGGGTTGAAGAGCGAGGACGATGTCGTCGCTCTGATGAAGGAGTTCCGGCGCGAAAGAACGGTAGAGTAACATGCGAGTGATGCTGGACAAAAATATGCTCGTCTCCTTGCTTGATGGAGCGTATCTTTTCGGCGTATGAGTTCGAATTAACTGTTACGAGTGCGACGTATCTCCTCGTCGACATCTTCCATAGTCATTCCGTCGAGTCCCTTCTCGACAGCGAAGGAGCGCACTCGTTCCACCGCCCTCATCGCTTGGGCTTGCCGAAAGCTCGCCACGATCTCCTCGATGTCGTCCAACTCATCCAAGGGGAAACAGAGCGCCTTCGGGCGATTATTGGATGTCAGCACACGGTATCCGGGGCCGCTGTAAAGAACCGCCGGATTCTTTTTGATCTCCTGAACGGACACCATCTTCACGATCAACCACCTCCGTTTAATCCTTCGATATATGCTACATCAGCACCCCTATTGTATCTCGAAACAGGGGGCGTATCTCGTTTTCACTCCCAACTCTCCGTATCCGTTGCGGCTTCGATGAAATCAAGCAGCTCGCGCTCCTGCGGATCGTCGCTGAGCATGCGCGACTGTCTCCGGCACTTCCCCGCGATGCCGCCGGCGTTTCTCCACGAGAGGACCGAATGCCCTTCCCTTTCGTACTCATCGTCTCCGCCGTAGATCAGGAAGGTCTTTCCGGCGCTCTCGCCGGCGATCTCCTTCCAGCGTCCGATCGCCCGGAAGAACTCGCGGGTCACCGTTTTTCCGGATTTTACCTCGATCGCGTCCAGAAGACCGTCGTTTTCGATCAGGAAGTCGATCTCGAAGCCGCTTCGGTCGCGCCAGAAATAGAGTTCGGGTTCGCGCCCTTCGTTGAGGCGCGCCTTCAAAAGCTCGACGGCGACCATGTTCTCGAAGACGGCGCCTCGCAGGGGGTGTGTTTCAAGCTGCTCTTCGTTCCGGATACCGAGAAGGTGGCAGAGCAGTCCGGTGTCGTGGAAGTAAAGTTTCGGGGTCTGGAGAAGGCGCTTATTGAAGTTGCGGAAGTACGGGCGGACAAGAAAGACGATGGAGCCTGCCTCCAAGATGGAAAGCCACGCCTTGGCGGTGTTGTGGACGACGCCGCACTCCCCCGCCAGAGAAGAGAAGTTGAGGAGCTGCCCGGCCCGCCCGGAGCACAGGCGAAGGAAGCGCTGAAAGGTGGAGAGGTCGCGGACGTTGAGCATCGAGCGTACATCGCGCTCAAGGTAGGTCGCGGTATAGTTGGCGAACCATGCGGTGCGTTCCACTTTGCGGGTGTGCAGCGGAGGATAGCCGCCGGACAAGATCGCTTCGTCGGCGCTTTCGGGGAGCAACCCGGCGCTTCGCAGTTCGTCGAAAGAGAAGGGAGGGAGCTGCAGGAGCGCCGTCCTGCCGGCAAGGCTCTGTGTGATGCTCTCCAGAAGGTGAAAGTGCTGCGAGCCGGTGAGAACGAAGAGCCCCATCCTCCCGTCGAGGTCGATCCTCCCCTGAAGATAGGAAAAGAGCGACGGGACGCGCTGCGCTTCGTCGAAGAGAGCGCCGTCGGGGAAGCGATCCAGAAACGAGCGGGGATCGTTCTCTGCGAATTCGCGCTGGTCGGGATCCTCCAGCGAGACGTACGGTTTCTCCGGAAAGAGATACCGGGCGAGCGTGGTCTTTCCGGACTGTCTCGCGCCGGTCACGGCAAGACAGGGGAAGCCTTCCATCAGTTGTAAGGCCGTTTTTTCCATTTTTCGCGGGATATACATCCGGTATCACCTCGTTCATGCTCGTTCTTCGGCGGAAAGGCCCTGTACAAAGTGGAGGGTACTCGATTCCCGGCTGATTGTCAATTCAATTGCCAATCAGCCGGAGTGCGGTATTCCGTGGTTGACCTGAAAGTCGACCGTGACGAGGTCGTCCCGTTTATTCTCCGAAGCAGCGAATCCGCACGGAAATATCCTCATTATGATAAAATTGCGCTATCCTCATCAGGAGGTGATTTTATGCCGCACATTCGCCCTGTTTCGGATCTGCGAAACAAATTCGCGGAGATTTCGAAGATTGTCCACGAGTGTCAGGAGCCGATTTTTCTTACGAAGAACGGGTACGGCGATATGGTTGTGATGAGTATCGAGCAGTTTGAAAGGCTCCAGTTTGAAAACGAAATCGTCTTCAAGCTGAGAGAGGCGGAAAACCAGTCAAGCGCCGACGACAGGCGATACAGCCAGGCCGATGTGTTTGATGCGCTTCGGGAACGTCTGGCCGATGGGCGAAAAATATAATATCAGGTATCTCGAACTGGCGCGTTCCGATCTTTTGGGTATTGCCGAATATGTAAATTCGCAGGCTTGGGAGAGAGATGCGGCGAACCGGCTGGTAGACTCTTTGGAGAAGGCGATCTTGCGTCTTGAAAGCTTTCCGTACAGCGGAGCGCTCTACGGAAAATCTTTTGGTTTCAAAGAAGAGCATAGAATGCTTGTCGTCGGGAATTACCTCGTCTTTTATGTCGTGTACGATGATTTTGTGGAAATACGCAGGGTTATTCATGGGAAGCGGCGTTTCTTCGACCTTCTTCAGCCGCTTTCGTGACAGCGCGGCGCGGAGGGGTCTTCGGAAAGCCCCTTCCGCGCTCCGTACTCCGTCTACGGCCAGTTGATCGTCCTGGGGACGTCGTCGAAGTCCCACATCATGTTCACCGCCTGGCTTATGGACTTCAGTTCATCGTACTGTTCCTCGTTCAGCAGGTCTTTCAGCGCGCCCGCAATCTCCGTCCACCCTTTCCGGACGTTGTCGTCCACGGCGAGGTTGATCAGGGGCGCCGTCCGGGCGAAGAGCGCTCCGGCCTCCAGTACGGCCGCCGTGTCGTCGCTGAAAATTCCCTTTGCGCTGTCGATACGCGCCTTGGAGTAGAACTGGACGGTGAATACGGGGATGTCGACGACGGCCTTCCGCAGCTTGGCGTCGTATGCGGCCAGCTCCTGCTTGATCGAGAGGATGCCGTCGTTGAGAACGCGCGTCTTCTCGTAGGGGACGGGGTGTCGGGCGATTTCGATCTCGAACTGGTTCAGATACTTGACGTAGTCGGCGGATTGCCGCCGCAATCTGGCGTAGCTCAGCAGCGCGAAGTTCCACGGGCTGTCCGGCGCGTTCTCCAGAAGCGCCGCGTTCTCGGCTCTAAGGGTCTTCAGTTCGGTAAGGAACGCCTCTTCTTTTTCACTTTCCGCGAACCACCCCTTGACTATCTCCCACGTGTATTTCAGGCCTTCGGTGGTTACTGGAAGCAGCTCCTGCGGGGAAGCGCCCTTTTTCAGCAGGTCGAAGAGCTTGTCGGCGGGCGAAGGTTCCGTTGATTTTTCCGAAAGCGCGGTGTACGCCGAGTTGATCGTGTTCCAGATAGTGTTGAACCGGTCGGTGAATTCGCCGAGCTTTTCGTCCTGTCTGCGCGCTCCGCGTTCGCTTTTCCCGACGAGGGAGTAGAGCATGGAGTCGTACATATCGAGGCCGTAGGAGAGGAGCCAGAGGATATCCGCCTGCGGCAGGGAGAGGATGTCTTTCGGCTCCGTTCCGCCGAGCGTTCTTAGCTTTTCCAGTCCAAGATGGTCAAGATCGCCCCGGTTTTCTATGCCGCGAAGTTCGGCGAGCCTGTTATCCAGAGTTTCGGCGGCGTTTCCTGCTGCGTTCGACAGGAGCAGCAGGCAGAGGGAGAGAAGCAGCGTTCCGTACAGTTTTTTCATAACGCATTCCTCCTGAAGGTGATTTTTACTCATTGAACCTCCGGAGCGGGAGAAGCATCTCTTTCCCGCTCCGGTTTCACGTGGCTTCAGTTGAGCATGCTCGACGTGAGGTAAGGGGGCAGCGCGCCCCCGGCGATCACGTGGATGCCGTTTTCCGCGAGGTGTTCCAGGGCTCTTTCGGTGGCTTCCCCGAGACGGACGATCTGCTCGGCCAGTTCGGGGTCGCTCTTTTCCACTCTCTGCGGGTCGAACTTGTAGATGTGGTAGTTGCCTTCCACAAGCGGGCTTTGGACGAACTCCAGCAAAATCGCGAGCGTCTTGGAATCGTTCATTCGGGATACCTCCTCCGTTCTCTTATCAAGGTGCTTCAGGGCGTCGTTCCGCCCGGACCGAAGCTGTGCGCGTGAAGAGTAACGACGGACGTTGCGGGAACCGAACACACATCATGTCCAGTGTTTTTGGGTCGTGTGCATCGTTCAGTGAGATCTGGAAATTTTCTTGCTCCGCTTCATCCTCCGCCGGGAAGGATGGTCCGAAAGCCGTCTGCCTGAGAGGGTAATGAGAGATATACAACAAATGGAAATTAATAGTAGCAATAGCCGCGCCGTTCGTCAAGAGCCCGAATGCGGGAAACCTCTTGACGAACGGCGCAAGAAAAAACGTCAGGTCAACCTGGAGCGGTTCGGCCGACAGTTCAGCGAGGGTGCTCGGCCAGTCGGCGTACCTGCTCTTCCGGAAGGTCGACGAGTTCGGCGACGAGGGAAAGCGCCATGCCCTTATCCAGCATGCGCCGGACCGTCTGGAGCTTCGCCAGTTCGACGCCTTCTTTGCGTCCTTCTTCCCGCCCTTCCTCCCGACCTTCTTCTCGCCCCTCTTCTCGTCCTTCTTTTTTGAGTTTCCTGATTTCCTTCTCCAGATAGGTCAGCACTTCGTCCCCTACTCCCCCGCCTCTTCCGCGTAGGCCACAGCGAGTTTCGCCGCCACGCGGGCGTTGTTGTAGACGAGCTGCTTATTCGCGTGGAGGCTGCTTCCCCCTGTCGTCCTGTGAAGGTAGGCGAGGATGAACGGCGTGATCTCCTTTCCGCGGACGCCCCGCGCCGTTGCGGCCGCCACGGCCTCGTCGATGCTGCGCGCGATCAGGGCGGGGTCCATCTCGTCCTCTTCGGGGATGGGGTTGGCGACGACCATGCCTCCCTCCAGCCCGAGCGACCACTTCAGCCGGAGCGCGCGGGCGATCTCGCGCAGGTCGTCGGCGCGTTCGTCGACGCGGAAGCCGCTGTTGCGCACGTAGAAGGCGGGAAAGGCGTCGGTCCGGTACCCCACGACGGGGACGCCGTACGTCTCCAGCACTTCGAGGGTCAGGCCGATGTCGAGGATGGATTTGGCCCCGGCGCACACCACCGCGACCGGTGTGCGGGCCAGCTCCGTCAGGTCGGCCGAGACGTCGAACGTCTGGGGAGCGCCCCGGTGCGCGCCGCCGATGCCGCCGGTGGCGAAGACGCGCACGCCCGCGAGCGATGCGCCGATCATTGTAGTGGCGACAGTGGTCGCGCCGTCGAGCCCCTTGGCCAGGATCATGGGGAGGTCACGCCTGCTGACCTTGCGGATGCCGGCGCCGCGCCCCATGTGCTCCAGCTCTTCTTCGCCCAAGCCGACGCGGATAATCCCTCCGATGACCGCGACGGTCGCGGGGACGGCTCCCTCTTCGCGGATGATCCGCTCGCAGGTGCGGGCACTCTCCACGTTCTCGGGGTAGGGCATGCCGTGACTGATGATGGTGGACTCCAGCGCGACGACGGCCCTCCCCCCGGCCAATGCCTCCTCCGCCTCCGGTGCGATGCGGACTCTTTCGTTTAAAATACTGCGCTCGTTCATGAGAATCGCTCTCCTTTATCTCCAGGTAAGGCGGCGCCTCCGACGGCCTCGACGGCGGCCATGCTCATCCGTTCGCTCACCGTGTCGCGGCTCAGGAGCGTGAGCGCGGAGGCCTTCACCGCGAAGCGGACTGTCCGTTCCATCGTCCATCCGTGCAGCTCGCCGTAGACCGCGGCTGCGGTAAACGCGTCCCCGGCGCCGGTGGCGTTCACGGGAAGCAGCGGGATGGCCGGAACCCTTCCGCTGTTTCCCTCTTCCGCGAAGAAAACGCCTTCGGCTCCAAGGGTAATATACAGTTTTTTCACCCCCGACGCCAGCATGCGGCGGGCGGTCTCGTCGAGGTCGCCGCCGGTTTCGATGGTCATTCCGGCTAAGTATGCGGCCTCCATCCTGTTCATCTTGACGCAGTAGAAACGACCGAGAAGGCGCTCCATCCTCCGGCACTTGCCGATGGAGACGGGGTCGATGAAGATCTTCGCGCACGGTCCGTTCACCAGCCGCTCCAGGGCCTCCGTGGTCAGGCAGGCGTCCGCGGCGACGACTCCGGCTTCGGCCAGAAGGGGGGCGCACGACTCCAGGTGTTCGGGCGTCACGTGGTCGAGGATGCGCATGTCGGAGAGTCCGAGCGCCATGTCCCCCTCCTCGTCCATGATGGCCATATAGGTCGAGGAGGGGTGTCCCGGAACCTCCACGCTGCGGTCGAGGCGGATGCCGAGCTCGCGGCAGGAGGCGCGAAGGCTCGCTCCGCCAGTGTCGTTTCCGAGCGCCGTGATCAGGGCGACGGGAACGCCGAGGCGCGCCAGATTCTCCGCGATGTTCCGCGCCACCCCGCCGGGGCAGGTCCGGATGTGTCCGGGATTCGAATCCCGCATGACCAGCGGCTGACCTGGAAAGCCGTGGACATCGATATTGGCTGCGCCAACGGCGACGGCGCGGATGTTTTGGTTGTTCACACGCTTTTCCTCCCTGGCTGTCCGTCGTTTCGGAAGCGCGGCACTCCGTCTCTTCCGTCACCGGGCGTTCCAAAAAACGGGATGCTGAATGAACGCATGGTCAGGCTCTCTACGCCTCGGATTGATGATACACTATTCCGCAGAAAGCGGTGAAAAGTTGGTACTGCTAATGGACCGTATATGTCGTATACAAAACAAGGTGAACGCCGATGGATGCACAGGAAGACAGAACGAAGAGCAGTGCCGAAAGCGGGAAGAGGCGCCATCCTCATACAGCCGCGGACAGGATTTCGCTGAAAGAGGCGCTCGGCGGGGAGGCGACGGATGTCCATCTCTTCCCTGCGGGGTCTTCTACGCCCGAGGACGCTCCGCTCAGCGCAGCGAAGGCGAGGGTGCGCATCGGGGGCGTGCTGGGGCCCCTGACGGCGGTGGACGCGGATGTCGACGGCGAGCTGATCGCGCTGCTCAACAACCCGCCGAAACCCGACTTCTCGACCGGTCTGCCTTCCGGAAGGCGGCTCCGCGTGGCGATTCGTACAGTATGTTCCGGTATCGCGAGGGAGATCTTCATCCGCGTGCTGCCGGAGACTATCCCCCCGGTGTTCGGCAAACTTGCGCACCTTCTTCCGGAACTCGCTTCGGTGACTCCCGGGCTGGTGCTGGTCTCGGGGATCACGGGGAGCGGCAAGTCGACGCTGCTCGCGTCCGTGGCCATGCGGCATCTGGAGCTTGGGGCGCACGTGGTGACGGTGGAGGATCCGGTGGAATACCTTCTCCACTCGAAAACAACCACGGGGTACGCGTCGCAGCGGGAGGTCGGGCTCGACGTTCCGGACTTCGCCTCCGGGGTGAAGATGTCCCTGCGCGAAGACCCTGACACGATCATCGTCGGGGAGATACGGGACAGGGAGACGGCGCTCGCCACTCTCACCGCGGCGGAGACGGGGCACGCTGTATTTGCCACGGTGCATGCGGGGGGCTGTTTCGGCACAGTGGACCGCTTTCTCTCGCTCGTCGGCGGAAACGAATTTGAGGCCATGCGCCTTGCAGGGGTGTATCTCTGCGGTATTCATGTGACGTCGAATCCTGCAGAGGAGAAGCAAGGGCTGTTCGTTGACCGGACCTACGAGATCTTCCGCAGCAACGACGCCGCGCGGACGCATATCCGGGACCGGTCGGCCCATCGCCTCTGGCAGGCGCGGCTGGGGACCTCGGAGAAGGACTGGAAGCTGACGATCCGGAGCTGAGATAGATGTTCGAGTCCTTAACTGAATCGCAATCATGACGAAAATGGAGAGTGACGACGTATGAGAGTGCATGATCTGGATACGCCCGCGCTGATGATCGACAGGGAAATTATGATGAAAAACCTGCGGGACATGCAGGCGTACGCCGACCGGCACGGAGTCGCGCTGCGCCCGCACACGAAGACGCACAAGGCGCCCGCGATCGCGCGGATGCAGGTGGAGGGCGGTGCGAAAGGCATCGCGGTGGCAAAGGTCGGCGAGGCGGAGACGATGGCCGCGAACGGCCTGAACGATATCTTCATAGCCAACGAGATCGTCGGCGTCCGTAAGCTGGAGCGGATTCGCGCGCTGGCAGAGCGGATCGACATCTCCTTCGGCGTGGACTCCCCGTGCCAGGCGGAGGCGGCGGAGGCCGTCTTCGCGCAGGCCGACCGTCCCGCGCAGCTCCTGGTGGAGATCGAGGTGGGCGAGAACCGCTCCGGCATCATCGAGGAGGAGGACTTCGTCCGCCTGCTGCGGACGATCCGCTCCTGTCCGCACGTGGAGTTCAAGGGGCTCTTCTCCCACGACGGCAACAGCTACGCGGCCTCCTCGCAGGAGGAGTGCAGGCGAATCTCCGTCGGGGCGCAGCGGCGCACCCTCCGCTTCGCGGCGATCGCGCGGGAGATGGGGATGCCGCCGCGGACGGTGAGCATCGGCTCCACCCCTTCGCTGATGAACGAATCGGAGATCGATAGGGGCGTTACGGAGATCCGTCCGGGAACGTACATCCTGATGGACGCGTCGCAGGGGAACGCCGTCGGCACGCTGGAGCGCTGCGCGGCGACGGTGCTGGCGACTGTCATCAGCCGCCCTACAGCGGAGCGGGTGATCCTGGACGTGGGGGCCAAAGGGCTGACGATGCAGGGGCGGAGCGAGGGGATCTGCGCGACGCCGGGAAAGGGCACGCTCCCGGATTTTCCGGGCGTGTATATCCATGCGGTCTACGACGAACACGCGATCATCTACAACAGGGAGTTCCGCGAGACCGTCCGGATCGGCGACAAGGTGCGAATCATCCCCGTGCATATCTGTCCGGTATGCAACCTGTACGACAGCGCGTTCCTGATCTCAGGCGACGAAGTGGTTGGGGAAATTCCGATTCTGTGCAGGGGAAAGTTGCAGTAACGCCTGCCGCACAGGCATTCAGCCCGTCAGCGCCGTTCACCCCCCTTTTGTTGACATCGGAAGTTCGGCAAGGTACTATCGGAAAAGAAAGAGTTATCGAAAAACAACATTCTTAAGAAGGTGGAGTGCACTGTGTCGATCAAACAACGTATCGGAGTGTTTCTTGCTCTTATCATTCTTCTCGCCGTACCGGGGCTTCAGGCGATCGCCGCCTCCGCGCAGGAGACGGACGTGCTCGCTCTCCTCGAGGAACGGCAGCGGGCCGTGGCGGAGCTCATGGAGGCGTCCACCGTCTACGTTCTGCTCGACAAGGGGGACTCCTACAGCATGGGGAGCGCCTTCATCGTGGCGGAAGGCTACGCGGTGACCAACGCGCACGTGGTGGGGTCGGCGAAAGGGGTGCTGCTGATGAACTCCCGGCTGCGCCCCGTGAAGGCCTCCGTCGTTCGGAAGGAGTACGACGACGAGACGGGAGGGAACGACTTCGCCCTGCTGCGATTCTCCTCCTCTGCGAAGCTGCCTGTGCTCTCCTTTACGCTGCGGGTGAACAGGATGGACAGGGTGAGCGCGTGGGGGTTCCCGGTGCTCGTCACCCAGTTCGACGAGAGCCTCGACGATCTTCTTGAGGGGAAGCGGACGAAAGCGCCGCCCGTGGTGTACACGGAGGGGACGGTGAGCGCCGTGGTCGAGCGGCGAGGGCGGAAGACGGTCATCCACTCCGCGGCCATCGCAGGGGGAAACAGCGGCGGCCCTCTGGTGAACGCGCGCGGCGAGGTCGTCGGGATCAATACATGGGGGTATACGGAGGAGGACGAAGGCGCGTTCGTGAACGCCTCCATACCGTCGGAGCGGATCGTCGACTTCCTGCTGAAAGCGGGCGTCAAACCGCAGATGTCGCGCCAGTCGCCGGAACTCGCCCGGACGCCGCTTCCTGTGCCGCTTCCCGCACCTCTTCCAGAGGAACCGAAGAAGCCCGCCCCGTCCGTCGAGCTCCCCGCGCCCCCGATGGAAGACGACGACGGGAACGAGGAGTTGTTCCGTATGGCGAGGGCGGGAGACGTCGACGCGCAGGCCGCCCTGGGGGCGATGTACTACGACGGAGACGGCGTGCCGCAGGACACGAAGCAGGCCGTCCAGTGGCTGGAGAAGGCGGTAAAGGGCGGGAGCGAGGAGGGAAAAGCGCTGCTCGGCGTCATGCTCGTCTTCGAGGAGGATGTCGCCGACCCGAAGAAGGGCGTCCGCCTGCTCCGCGAAGCGGCCTCTTCCGTGGACGAGGACGGCTGGATTTCCGGACTGCTCGGGCGCATTTACTACGAGGGGGAGATCTACGGCGTGCCCCGGGACCTCGACGAGAGTTTCCGGTGGGCCGGAAAGGCCGCCGAGGGAGGAGACCCGGACGGCACAGCGCTGCTGGGGATGCTCTACTACTTCGGCGAAGGGACGGACGAGGACGACGAACTCGCTCTGGAGCTGACGGAGCAGGCGGTCGAGGAGGACAGCTCGCTCGGAAAGGCGATCCTCGCGTGGATGTACTACGACGGCGTCGCGGTCGACGAGGATCTTGAGACGGCCCTGGCGCTGGCGACGGACGCGGCCGAGGAGGAAGAGGCTCTGGCGCAGGGGCTCCTCGCGCTGATGTACGCCGAGGGACATGGGGTGGAGCGCGATGTGAAGAGCGCCGAAGGGTGGGCGCGGAGGGCGGCGGACCAGGGGAACGAGTTCGGCTGGTTCGTCCTGGGATCCCTGTACATGCGCGGCGAGGTTGTGAAGAAGGACCCCGCCATGGCGTGGGCCTACCTGGAACTGGCGGCGAAGCGCTCCGTGGCGAACGCCGACGAACGGCTCGAAGAGCTGGAAAAGACCATCTCCTCCCGCGACAAGAAACGGGCGCAGGAGCTGCAGAAGCAGTGGCGGAAGGAGTGGGGCCTGAGTCGCTGAACAGGGCGCGGAGGCCGGGGCATGACGCTGCTGTCCGGCGGCATGGGATGGCGTAGAAAGGGAGGAACGAAGATGCGTGCACACTCTAGGTTGGCGGCCGCTACTGTTGCCGTTTCCATGCTCGCGGGCGCGGGAGGCGGCATAGCCTCCGCGGATGCGAAGTCTTCGCTTGCGGAGAGTATGAACCTTGCTCCGAGACGGAACGCCGACGGGAACTACAACATCATCTTTATCACCACCGACCAGGAACGCTACATCAAGGACTTCCCCGCGGGTACGGCCTACGAGGCGCGGGAGCTGCTGGCCTCGCTCGGCGCCACCTTCGAAAAGCACTACGCCTGCGCCACGATGTCCACCTCGTCCCGTTCCGTCATCTTCACAGGAAAACACATCACCGATACGAAGATGATCGACAACACGGATTTTCCGTGGCAGGGCCCTCTTTCCAAGGAGATGACGACAGTCGGCGACAGGATGCGTACGGCGGGATTCTACAGCGCGCTCAAGGGGAAGTGGCACCTGGGGAACGCAAGCACGCTTGAAGACGTGGAGGACGAACTGACCGACCTTGACGAGCACGGATTCTCCGACTGGGATGTCGACGGCGACTATATCGGCACGATGTGGGAGGGGTACAACAAGGACGAAGAGATCGTCACCGATACGGTCGCATGGCTTCGCAACGTGGGGGCCGTTCAAAATGCCGCCGGGAAGTCCTTCTTCCTCGCGGCCAACCTGATCAATCCGCACGACATCATGTACTTCTGCGTCGACGAGGAGTTCGTCGGTCCCGTTCCCGTCGGCGGGGCTCCGGACGACCCCCTGTACACAAAGACCTACGACGAGCCGCTGCCGTCCTCATGGAACAGGGATGTGAGCGACGGGACGGTTCCTGCGGCTGTTTCCATCTTCAAAAACTTCATGAACAAGCAGACCGGTGTTCTGAGCACCGAAGAGGAGTGGAAGGAGACGCAGGACTACTACTTCAACTGCATCCAGGACAACGACAACCACCTGATCGACCTCCTTCTGGCCGTGAGGGATATGGGGCTGCTGGACTACTCGATCATCTTCTTCACCTCCGACCACGGAGAGATGGGCGGAGAACATGGACTGAAAGGGAAGGGCGGTCTGCTCTTCGAGCGAAACATGCACGTCCCGCTCATCGTCTACCACCCGGACTACGAGGGAGGGCATTTCGTGAACGCGGTCACCAGCCATATCGACCTCGCGACGACCTTCATCCACATGAGCGGCTTGAGCGCCGAACGAAAGGCGGAGGTTGCCGAAGGGCTCCCCGGAAAGAATCTGATGGAGCTGATCGACGGTACGTCGCAGTCGGTGCGGAGAGGCGCGCTCTTCTGCAACGAGCTGATCTCGACGACGATGGCGAGGGGCGTCAAGGACGCGAACGGCAAAACCGTGTACTACGCCTTCGACACGACCGTCCGCGGCCTTGTGCGCGCGGCGATCACGGAGCGCTACAAGTTTGCCCGCTACTTCGGCGGGAACTTCAACACGCCGACTACAATGGAAGCGCTGCTGCGCGACAACGACATCGAACTGTACGATCTGGAGAACGATCCGGGCGAGCTGAACAACCTTGCTCTCGACCCGGAGGCGAACGCGGAGCTGATCATGGAGATGAACGCGCTGCTGAACGAGCTGATCGCATCGGAGATAGGCGAGGACAACGGCGACGAGTTCCACGGGATGATCGCGGCGTACAACGCAACGCTGCGTAAAGAAAGCGGCGGGTGCTCCACGGCCTCCGTTCCGGCGGGGCTTCTGCTCCTGTTGGCGCTGCTGCCGCTCCTCCGCCGCAGGAAGTGAACAGATGACGGGAAGCGATTCGAGGACCTTCGCCGTGATGGCCAAGGTCGTCGGCGGTTTCTGCAATCTGCAATGCGAGTACTGCTACTACACCGAAAAGACGAAGCTCCTCGCGCAGACGCGCCATCTGATGCCCGACGACGTACTTGAGGCGTACGTCGTGGAAAACCTGCGTATCCACGGGAAGGACGCCGTGGTCGAGTTCGCTTGGCACGGCGGCGAGCCCCTTCTTGCCGGGATCGATTTCTTCAGAAGGGCGATGGACCTGGAGCGAAAGTACGGAAAGGGCAGGAAGATCGTCAACACCGTGCAGACCAACGCGACGCTGCTGAACGATGAGTGGCGCCAATTCTTCGCGAAGCACGACTTTCTCCTGGGGGTGAGCGTCGACGGCCCGGAAGCGCTCCACGACGCCTACCGGAGGGGACCGGACGGAGGCTCGTTCAGCCGCGTGATGGCGGGAATCGAACTGCTTCGGAAACACGGAATACGCTTCAACACGCTGACGACCGTCAACGCGGCGAACGAAAAACATCCGGAGGAGGTCTACGACTTCCTCCGCAGATACACCGACTACATGCAGTTTCTGCCCGTGGTCGAGAGCGACGCCGCTTTTTTCGAGATCGAGGACGGGCAGCGGTTCGCGACGCCTCCGGGGATCAGGAGCATGTTTCTGCAACACTCGATGGCGCCGTTTTCAGCAAGTGCGGAAGGGTACGGGCACTTTCTTGCCGGCGTCTTCGACCGATGGAAGGAGCTGGACTACGGGAGGAAGCACGTGCAGATTTTCGAGACGACTGCCGGCAACATGCGCGGCGTGCCCAGCAGTCTGTGCGTCCACAACCCCCTGTGCGGGCACGGAGCGTCCGTCGAGGTCGACGGCGCGGTCTATTCGTGCGACCACTACGCTTTCCCGAACTACATGCTGGGGAATATCCTCGAAACGCCGCTCGACAAGATCATGGAGAAGAACCGTGAATTCGGAATGCACAAGACGTACGGACTCCCCAAAGAGTGCTTCGCCTGTCCGTACATCAAGCTCTGCTTCGGAGGCTGTCCGAAGGACAGGGTGCTCCTCTCGCGGGACGGAGAACGGGGAAAGAACTACCTCTGCGAAGGGTACAGGATCTTTTTCAAACACTTTCTGGAGCAGATGGAAGGGGTTCTTCCATAGCCGACTCGGCGCCGTTGTTTTTTACCCGGGGAGACTTCGCTTCGCCCTATCCGAAACGCCGCCGCTCCGAAGAGAATGTGGTATATTCTTCGGGAGCGGCGGAACTGCGTCGCTCTCCGTAGACTCGGGGGGGAAACGTTTCCGGAGCGGGCGGGAGAAAAGTCCGCGAGGTTTTCAGAGAGTGCCTGCAAAGGGGTTTTTCGATGGACAAGCTCTCGATAGGCAAGATGGCCGAAATCAACAGGGTCTCGGTGCAGACGCTGCGCCTCTACGACCGTCTGGGGCTGCTGAAACCGCAGTACGTGGACGAGAACCGCTACAGATACTACAGCATCAAGCAGTCGGCCCGTCTGGACATGATACAGAACCTTCAGCTCCTCGGCATGTCGCTTCGTCAGATCAGGGAGCAGCTCGACACACAGGACGTCGCCGTCGTCGAGAAGCTGCTCGAAAAGCAGAAGGCCAGGCTCGACGAGGAACTGCTTCGTCTCTCCGCCACAAAAAGATGCGTCGAGCGCACGCTGATCAACTACAAGCGCTACCACTCCGCCCCTCGGGACGGCATGATCGTCGTCGAATTCATCCCCGACCGCGCGATCTACTGCTACGACAGCGGCATCAACTTCTACGACTACGGACTGGAGACGTACGAGTACATCCTCCGTGAGTTGAAAGGGCACATCGCGCTCAACGCTCTCCCCATGGCCTACTTCTGCAACGTAGGGACCGTGCTCAGAAAACCGCTTCTGCTGAGGAAGGAGTTCGTCTCCACCGAGGTGTTCATCTTCGTCGACGACGACTTCCAGCAGTCGCCGAACGTCGAAACTCTGCCCTCCGGGACGTATCTCTGCATGTCGTGCGACAGCTTCCACAAGGAGAAGGAGTAC
>JAHDKR010000065.1 GCA_018436785.1 Synergistaceae bacterium
ACGATGACGGCGGTCGAGATGATCCGCGGCGTCCAGATGATCGCCCAGGTTTCGCTCTCCCGACCTGTGAAAGAGGCGGAGCTGTGGAAGCTGTACAGAAGCGCCTACGCGGACGAGCCGTTTGTCTCGCTCTGCCCGGCGCGCCCCTCGCACCTGCGCCTTCCGGACCCGAAGCTGGTCACGGGGAGCAACCGCGTCCTCACGGGCTTTTCGCTGCACGAGGACGGCACGCGGCTCGTTGTCGTCTGCGCGCTGGACAATCTGATGAAGGGCGCTGCGGGAAGCGCGGTCCAGTCTGCGAACCTTCTGCTCGGCCTGCCCGAAACCGAAGGGCTCAATATGCTCCCGGTCTATCCGGCGTAGCGCATCACTCTATAGAAAGGAGCTTCTGCCATGAACACTCTGCATTCGGCACGGACATTCCGGGGCGTGGTCAAAATAGGCGGCGCGCGCGGGAATACATTTCTTCCTCTTCTGGAGGAGCTGGCGGCGCGCGTCAAGCGCGGAGAGCAGTGGGCGCTCGTCCACGGCGCAAGCTCCATGATGGAGGACCTCTCCCGCGCTGTCGGAACGGAACCTCTTTACGTCACCAGCCCGGGCGGCTTCCGCAGCCGTTTCGTCGGCGAGAAGGAACTGGCCATTTTCGAGGCGGCCTGCTGCCGCTTCTCGGTCGACCTCGTGAGCGCGCTCGGCCGTCTCGGCGTCCGCGCCGTCCCTCTCTACCCCTCGTCGGCGAAGGGAGCGTCCGCCAAGCGGAAGGACTCTCTCCGGAGCGTCGAGAACGGCAAGGTCAGGATGCTTCGCGGGAATTACAGCGGCTCCATCGTGTCGTTCGACCCTTCGGACGTCTTCGCCGTCTGGGAGTCGGGCGGTTTGCCCCTCCTTCCTCCCCTGGCGGCGGACGAGGCCGTTGCGGGATCGAACCTCAACGTGGACGGCGACCGGATGGCCGCGGCCGCGGCTGCGGCGGTGAATGCGGACGTCCTCGCCATCCTCAGCAACGTTCCGGGACTGCTCCGCGATCCCTCCGACCCGTCCTCGAAGGTGGAGAGCGGCACGCTCTCAGAGTGGGAGACGATCGAACTCTTCGCGCAGGGGAATATGAAGCGGAAGCTGCTGGCCGCGAAGGAAGCCCTCGAAGGGGGCGCGGAAACGGTGCTCATCGCGGACAGCCGAAGCGCGCAACCGATAGAAGCCGGTCTTTCGGGAGGAGGTACTCTGCTGTGTCGGGGATCTATGGCAGCCGCGGGATAAGCATCGCGTCCGGGAAGGGCGCGACCGTCAAGGACAGCGAAGGTCGGGAGTACCTCGACTTCTACTGCGGCAGCGGGGCGGCGCTCTTCGGCCACGCGCATCCTGTACTGAAGCAGGCGCTCGTCGAGGCGGCGGAACTGCCGTGGACCATCGGCCTTGGCATGGGGTCCGCAGTGCGCGACCGCTTCAAGGCGCGCCTGAACGACATCCTCCCGGACCGTTCCGTCTTCTACTGCAACAGCGGCACGGAGGCCATAGAGGCCGCGCTGAAACTCGCGACGTCGCTCCGTCCGGGGAAAAAGAAGGTGCTCGCGCTGCGGCGCGCCTTCCACGGGCGGACGATCGGGGCGCTCTCGCTCACGTTCAACCCGCAGTACCGGAAGGAGTGGGCGCATCTTCTGCCGCCCGTCCAGCACGTGAAGCCGGAAGAGCTCCCCGGCGCGGTGGACGCCGATACGGCCGTCGTCTTCGTCGAGCCGGTACAGGGCGAAGGGGGCGTCCATCCGCTTGCCCCGTCGCTCGGGGAGGCGATCACGGAGGCCTGCCGTACAACGGGCGCGCTTCTTGTCAGCGACGAGATACAGAGCGGCTGGGGGCGCTGCGGCGCTCTCTCCGCGAGTCCGCTCGCCGGGCTGGAACCGGATATTCTCTGCTTCGCGAAGGGCGTCGCGGGGGGGATGCCGATCGGACTCATGCTCTGGAAGAAGGAACTCGGCGACTTCTCCGCCTCCGGACACGGCTCCACCTACGGCGGCAACCCGCTCTCCCTCGCCGTGGCGAACGCTTCGCTGAAGCTGCTTGACGACGAAGGCTACCCTGAAAAAGCGCGTGCCGGCGGAGAATTCTTCAGAACGTCGCTGGCGGAGATCGACTCGCCGTTGATTTCGGAAATCCGGGGCATGGGGCTGCTGAACGGCGTGGAGCTCACCGTCAAGGCCATTCCCGTGGTGAAGCGGATGCAGGAGATGGGCGTGCTCGCCCTCCCTGCCGGGCCGTCCGTCGTCCGGTTTCTTCCTCCCTTCCCCGCGGGCGACGCGGACTTCCTGAAGGCCGCGTCCGTCTTCGCCGAAGCGCTGAAGGAGGAAGGGCGGTGAACCATGCTGTCGAACTGCTGTCGAACCTTGTCGCCATCCCGAGCCTGAGCGGGCGGGAAGAGCACGCGTGCGCCTTTCTTGCCGACGCGCTCCCTGCAAACGGATGGGAGCGCGTGGAGATCGACGGCGCGGGGAGCGTCGTCGCCTCCAGGGGATCGGGAAGCCGCGAACTCATCCTCATGGGGCATATCGACACCGTGCCCGGCGGCCCAGCCCACATGCTCGACGGGGACATTCTCCGGGGGCGAGGAAGCGTCGACGCAAAGGGGCCGCTCTGCGCCTTCGCCGTCGCGGGCGGACGCGCGCCGCTCGCTCCCGACTGGAAGATCACGCTCGTCGCCGCGACCGGCGAGGAGACCGACTCCAGAGGCGCGCTCCACCGCATCCCCAAACACTCCCCCGCCGCCTGCATCATCGGCGAGCCCTCCGGGGCGGACGGCGTCACCATCGGCTACAGGGGGAGCCTCCGCATCGCGCTCTCGGCAGAGGACGGGGGCGCGCACCGGAGCGGCGACGCGGGCCCCATAACCGCGGTCGTCCGGGCGGCGGCGGATATACTCTCGTTCGTGGAGTCCGCCGACTCCCCGGAGTTGCCGGTCATTCAACGGCCTTCGGGCGCCGTCGTCTCCATGCACGGCGAGGAGAACGGCCGCCGGCTTGGCAGGAGCGACCTCGACATCCGCCTCCCGGAGAGAAGCGATCCGCAGCAGTGGATCGAACGCATCGTCGAACTCGCCGGACGCCGGGGCGTACATGCCCGTACTCTCGCCGTCACTCCCGCGCACGTCGCCGACAAGAACAATCCGGCGGCCCGCGCTCTGCGCCTCGCCGTCCGGAAGAACGGCCTGAGTCCCAGGCTCCTCGCAAAAGGCGGCACCGCCGACTTCAACCTCGCCGCCGCGTGGAACTGCCCCCTGGCCGCCTACGGCCCCGGCGACAGCAAGCTCGACCACACCGCCGAAGAGCATATTTCGCTCTCCGAGTACCTGACCTCCCTCGACATTCTGACGGACGCCATTCCGATGATCATGAGGAGCGCCTGAACGCGCTCCTCATGATGCGTATACGTACGCTCAGCTGTTCCGCGACACTCGGAGATATCGAATCTCCTGGCGAAGAAGATCTGCAAAGATCTCGGAGCGCCGCCCGTTCAATAGGACAGGCCAAGATACTCGGCGGCCCGAACGCCGTCCGACGAAAGTCCGCTCCGACGAAAATTTTGTTGCGCATGACTGTACCGCTGTGGTTGCGCCTGACTGCACTGCCTCTTTCAGCCATTTCTACCGCGCTCAATTTCCGTCCTTCGATTCGAAGACGCGTTCACTCCGGTTGCCAGGTACGCTCTTTCCAGCGTTTTTCATAGCGCCTCGCAAACTCCTTCATCTCGCGCCCGTTGGCCGCGGGATCACAGCAGGCCCGGGCGCATGTGGAAACAACATCACGGTAGAGCTCCGAAGCGACAGGGTGTATCCCGTCATAATTCAAAAGCAGTTCAGGAAGGCGCTCCGTGATTTTTTCTCCGCGAGGCGCCATCAGAATGCTCGGGGATTCGTCATACATGTTGATCAGCACGTACCGCCAACTCGGATCCGCAGCTCCCCTGCGCGGGACGATTTCGAAAGGACATGCGTCTCCACCATGGGAAAGGGACTCGTAGACTTCCCTGACGGCCCCTGGTTTCCTGGCCATCAGGATATACGGCCCGGCAGCCCTATACACATCGAAACGATCGTCGAGTTCGATGCCGAGCACGTCTTCCAACGCATGCCGCACATTCGTATCCAAAGGGGCCGTTTCCGATGTGAACCATTGAAGCGCCCGCAGGGTGATCCCGACGTGCCCGGCGATCTCCGCAGGCGGATTGGGCCAGCATGCCACAAGGTTCTTTGCGATTTCCGCCGCGTTGTCATAGCGGCGGTAGACTTGATACTCCTCATCCGCATCGAAATCCTCCGGCGCCTCTTCATCAATCATCAGCCAGATCCTGCCATCGAACTCATCGAAGGAGAAAGAGCGCGCCCCGTCGGGCGGCAGAGACGCCTCCCAGGATGACAACCACGGCCCCGGCTCCCAGTCGAGCCCGCCTTCCGGCGCCGGCGCCGGCGCATGCATCGGCAAAGCCAGCCACTGCCGGATTCTGTCATTGACCTCCCGACTGTGCAGGCCTCTATGATCTTCCCTGACATCAAAATCGTGCTCTTTTTGGGCGTCCCGGCAAAGAGCCTGCATCGCTCCGGGAGGAGCCCAGTCGCTTCGGATGTGCTGCCTCGGCAGCCAGCGGCAAGAGTCCTGAGCCGAGCGCAGAGAACCTGGAAGAGACTTCTCCTTGGAATCGGCCACTTCGACATGCACACCGATTTTCGACATATCCCCCGCCAGTCCGGGACAGGCCGCAGCGAGGTGGCGACCGATCCGAAGAATGTCCGGCCGTCCACGCAAGCCTGCGGCTTTTCGCCATGCTTCCGGAAGAACACCCCGGACGGCCCTGGGCTGATCAAGCGGCGCGAACGTCATCCACCGAATAGGCAACCCGGCGACTGTCAGTCCGTAGAGGATGAGAGGACGAAGCCCGTAGCGTTGCGCCTCTTTGAGCCTGAGCGGTTCCCCTACAGGAACAATGCCGTGCTCCGCATGAAGAAAGAGATACTTTGCAATCACAACGTAAAAATGATGTTCTCTTTGAGAAAACGGCGTCTGTCGATTCAATATCAAGTCAACCTCCTTCTACAAGATTTCAGAGTTCCCGGTCCGAAAAACGCGAGTTCGACGTTTTTCATTCCACAATCCCCCTTAAACGGGAAAACAACTTGTCGATGTATCTGTCCCGATCATCCGCCATCGGTTAATTACTAAATAATGACAATATGTGCGGGCCTTATCAGGATTCCTATTGATCCCGATCTTATTACGGTACGACGCACAATACAATGATACTTGTTTTTATTTTACAAACGCAATATCCTTATTCTGAGGAGAAACATCCTCCCAGCGTGCAAAACTCAACCCGATAGGAGGTTTTCCCGATGCAGGATATCATTTTGAAACGGCGGAGCATACGCAAGTACACGGAGGAGCCTGTGAGCGAGGAGGCGATCCGCCTTCTTCTGGAGGCGGGGATGAGCGCTCCCTCGGCGGGGGACGAGCGCCCCTGGCATTTCATCGCGATCACGGACAAGGCGGTCAAGGAGCAGATCCCGAAGCACCACCCCTACGCCTCGATGACGCCGCAGGCGCCGCTCGTTATCGCGGTCTGCGCCGATCTGAAGCAGCAGCGCTACCCCGGCTACTGGCCGCAGGATTGCGCCGCCGCGACGCAGAACATCCTGCTCTCGGCGGAGACGCAGGGACTTGGGGCGGTCTGGCTGGGAGTCCAACCGGACACTTCCCGCTCGAAGGGGCTCGGCGCGCTTTTCGGCATTCCTGAGGGGATCGAAATCTTTTCGCTGATCGCCGTCGGGCGCCCGGCGGAGAAAAAGGAGAGCCCCTCGCGCTACGACGAAAAGAGAGTGCATCGCGACCGCTGGTAGGAACTGGCATTCTGCATACACCGGTATTCAGTGCATGCGAGCACAGTGCTCTTTTCATGTATATCTTGACTTTACAAATTCGAGCAAGTACACTGGCAAAACAACAGAGAAATAGCGATGCCCTTAACCCTTGCATCAACTGCATACAAGCTGAGGATTATTTTTTTCTGAAAACAACAGAGCTTTCTTTTAGTCCAAAAGACTGCTTTTTGTTCATATCCAGTGTTCCTTTTCGCACACAGTTCTTTGGAGTTGCAGGTCATGACGACAAAGGAGGGGATAGATGAAAAAAGAAGCTCCGGGTTCGGCACTTACTCTAGAGGGAGGTGTTTTGATGAAACACGGAAAACTGGTTGCATTGAGCGTAGCGGTAGCGGTTATTCTGGGCATTTTTATTATCGGCGTACCTTCAAACGCAGTAGCGGCGGAGTTCAACTGGAAGTTCCAGAGCCATCACACACCGGGAGCGCTGTCGACGACATACGTCATCCCGCCGTTTATTGATATGGTCCGCGAGAAGTCGGGCGGCAGACTGAACATCACCCTGCACTATGCGGGAGAACTCGTAGACTACCTGGAAGTGTTCCCCTCTTTGCAGGCAAACATGATCCAGATCTCCAACACCAGCACGCTCTTCTGGAGAGGCTCGCTGAACGTCGGTTGGCTCCAGGCGGGCAATCTGCCCCCCTTCGTCTGCCGGAGCCTCGAGGACTTCGAGGAGCTGTACTACAAGAGAGGCATCGACAGACTCATCGGAGAAGGACTGGCCGAGCGGGACATTCACTTCCTGGGAAGCCACAGCGTGGGCAACACCTACTTCTGGAGTAAAAAGCCCATCAATACGCTGGACGATCTCAAGGGATTCAAGGTCCGTTTCTTCGGCGCGATGAACGACACCATGGAGCACTTCGGCGCGTCGCCGGTCATGCTGCCGCATCCCGAGACCTACATGGCCATCGCGATGGGCACTCTCGACGGCAGCGGCACCGCCTGGTGGCTCTATCGCGATCTGAAGCTCTACGAAGTGTGCCCGTACTTCATCGGCCCCGCATGGCAGGTGCCTCAGGGTATGGAACTGTGGGTGTCCAAGAAGGCGTGGGACGCCCTGCCCGACGACCTGAAGAAGGTCGTCGAGGAAGCTACAGTAGAATTCAACAAGACGTTCGCCAAAGTGTGCGACGAGCAGGAAAAAGAGATGTTCGCGAAGTCCTTCAAGGAGTGGGGGACGACCTACATCGAGTGGGGCAAGGATGACATCGACAGGATAACGAAAGAATTCTCTCTCCCCTTCCTGAACAAGATCGAACAGGAAATCGGCTCGAAGGATCCGAGGGTTGCCGAAGGTATTCAGATCATCAAGCAGTTCATGAAGGATCGCGGGTACATCAACTAACAGGGAGCGTCCACCCGACGCATCCACGAAGCGCCCCCCTTCTCTCTCCGGAGGAGGGGGCGCGCTTTCAATTTTTTCAGAATCGGCGAGGTGAGGCGATTGGGCTTTTTGATCAAGTTTATTAATTTTACCGACACACTGAACGACTGGGTGGGGAAGATTTTCGGCTTTCTCGTGTACCCGACAATGCTCGTACTCGTGTACGAGGTGGTTATGCGCTACGGATTCAATCGCCCTACGATATGGGCGCACGAAACTTCGTGTATGCTGTACGGGGCGCATTTTATTCTTGGAGGAGCGTACGCCCTCCGCTGGGGAGGGTTCGTCAACGTAGAGGCGTTCTACATTCTCTTCTCACCGCGGGTGCGCGCTATCATCGATCTCTTTACGTGGACGCTTTTTTACGCGTTCGTCGGAACTTTGCTCTGGTTCAGTTTGCCGTGGGCGTGGGAGAGTTTGCAGATGATGGAGTACTCGAACAGCACGTGGGGCCCGTACGTCTGGCAGCTCAAGCTGACCATACCCGCAGCGGCGTTTCTTGTGCTGCTCCAGGGGATGACCAAGACCATCAAGGATCTCCACCTGGCGCTGACCGGCCGCGAACTTATTCCCTCGGCCGAAGCTCCGGTTGAGAACTGAGGTGCTATTATGGACATAGGATATATCTCCGTTCTTCTCTTCGGCAGCATGTTTCTCTTCCTGCTGCTCGGGCTTCCCGTCGCGTTCGTCCTCGGAGGACTGGCAACGGTGTTCACTGCAATTTTCTGGGGCCCGGAGTCCCTCTTTATCATCGTGGCAAGAACGTACTCCATGATGTCGACCACGACGCTGGTGGCCTGCCCTCTTTTCGTCCTGATGGCGACCGTGCTGGAGCGCTCCGGGGTTTCTGAAGATCTGTACGATATGATGTACCGCTGGATGGGCTCTCTCAAGGGGGGGCTTGCTATCGGCACGGTGATAGCGTGCACCTTGATAGCGGCCATGTCGGGCATCGCCTCCACCGGCGTTGTCATGATGGGCATGATGGCCCTTCCCGCGATGCTCAAACGCGGGTACGACAAAAGGCTGGCCACAGGCTGCATCCTCGCGGGCGGCGTTCTTGGACCGCTGATCCCCCCGAGCATCGCCCTGGTGCTCTACGGAACAATCGCTCAGGTCTCCATCGGCGCTCTTTTCGCCGGGGGCATGAGCGCGGGGTTGCTCTGCTCCGTTCTGATCATTGGCTACATCCTGATCAAATGCCACCTCAACCCTGAAATGGGGCCTGCCATTCCGGAAGAGGAACGCGCCGATTGGGGGGCGAAGATGAAGTCCCTCAAGGGTATCTTCCTCCCCATGCTGCTGGTCTTCTCGGTTTTGGGGTCGATCTACAGCGGCATCGCCACGCCGACCGAGGCCGCCGCAGTAGGCGCTCTCGGCGCCATCGTGTGCAGCGCGCTCCACGGAAGACTGACCTGGAAGCTCCTCAGAGACGCGTCGTACGCAACGATCAAGGTGCAGGGATTCATGATGTGGATCTTGTTCGCCGCACAGGCTTTCGCGGCGGTCTACATGGGTATGGGCGCTTCGCGGATGGTCGTCGGACTCGTCAAGGAGTATCAGGTCGGCTGGTGGACGATGCTGATAGGCATCCAGGTCGTCTGGTTCCTGCTCGGTTTCGTGATCGACGCGTGGAGCATCCTCATGATCACCTCGCCCATCATTCTCCCCCTCCTGCCCATCTACGGATTCAACCCTCTGTGGCTGGGCGTCCTCTACGCGGTGAACACGCAGACGGGATACCTGACGCCGCCCTTCGGCACCATGCTCTTCATGATGAAGGGCATCGCGCCCAAGGGAATCACGATGGGAGACATCTACCGCTCCGTCATCCCCTTCGTGATCACGCAGTTGGTGTGTCTGGCGTTGTGCATCATCTTTCCGCCGCTTATCACCTGGCTCCCCGGCATACTCTTCAATTAGGAGCGCGGGGAATAAAAAGGGGAAAAGAACGAATAAAAAGAGGAGGCCTTCCGGCCTCCTCTTTTGTGTACGGGGAAACTGCTTCTCTGATTTCTAAAAAACCGCGTAGTCGGCGTCCTTCGGGTCGGCGACGAACATGTGCCCCGGCGAGTGCGTGATGCAGAACGGGGGCTTTACCGCCATGATGGCCGCCTGCGGGGTGCATCCGCACGCCCAGAAAACGGGGACTTCTCCCGGATAGATATCCACAGCGTCGCCCAGGTCGGGCTTGTTGACGTCGGCAATGCCGATCTGCGACGGATCGCCGATATGGATGGGGGAACCGTGCACCGCCGGGAAACGGCCGGTGCAGAGGACCGCCTTGGGGACCATCGCGGCGGGAATCGGCCGCATGCTCACCACCACGGGGCCGTTGAGCGCGCCCGCGGGAGTGCACTGAATGTTGGTGACATACATCGGGACGTTCCGGTTCTGCTCGATGTGCCGCACAGGAATGCCCGCCTCAAGCAGCGCTCCCTCGAAGGAGAACGAACACCCCAGCAGAAAACCGACGAGATCGTCGCGCCAGTACTTCTTTACATCGGTGGGCTCGTCGATGCAGACGCCATCCTTCCAGACGCGGTAGCGCGGAATGTCCGTCGAAATGTCCGCCCCCGGCGCCACAATCTTCGGCTCGGGATCGCCCGGCTCGGTGACGTCGAGGATCGGGCAGGGCTTCGGATTCCTCTGGGCGAAGACGAGGAAGTCGTAGGCGAGGTCGCGCGGCAGGACGACAAGGTTTCCCTGCACGTGTCCCTTGCACATTCCCGGCGTGGGAAGCGTCCACTTCCCTTCACGGATCAGTTGGCGCACCTCGCGGGGCGAGCTGTTCGCATAATCGGACGCTTTCATCCCTCCAACACCTCCCGGATAGTACTGATAACGACGCCGTTGTCCTGCAACGTCTTCCTGATATGACGGGCGAGCTCCACCGCCGAGGGGTTATCCCCGTGCAGGCAGACCGAATGCGCCTTCAGTTTGATGTCGTTCCCCTCCGCGGAGCGGACGACTCCCTCTTTCACAAGCCGGACCATCCGCATGGCGGCTTCGTCCGGATCGTGGATAAAAGCGCCCGGTTTGCTGCGCGGCACGAGGCTGCCGTCGTCCATATACCCTCTGTCGGCGAACGCCTCGGCTGCGTAGAGCACGCCTTCATCTGCGGCAGCCTGCTCGAAGAGCGAGTTGGCCAGACCAAGAAGGATAAGATTGCCGCCCGCGTCGCGAGTGGCGCGCGCGATAGCCTTCGCCATCGCCAGGTCCTTCGCAGCCTGGTTGTAGAGCGCGCCGTGCGCCTTCACATGTTCGAGGTGCACGCCCTGCGCGGTGCAGACGGCCTGGATCGCGCCGATCTGGTAAAGCGTGAATGCGTACACTTCATCGGGGGTACACCCCATCGTCCGCCGTCCGAACCCCTGAAGGTCGGGGTGTCCGGGGTGCGCTCCCACGGCGACGGAGGCCTCTTTGGCCGCCTGCACCGTGCGGATCATTACTTCGGGATCGCCCGCGTGGAAACCGCACGCCACGTTTGCGGAGCTGACGTGCTCCATCACTTCGCGATCCATTCCCATGCGCCACGGCCCGAAGCTCTCGCCGAGGTCGCTGTTCAGGTCAATTTTGAACATCATTCCACCTCCCCGATCTCCTCCCAGGAGATCACGTGTTCCTTTCCGTCAACGCGGAGAACCGCCTCGCCGCCGGTCGGCGCCGCGACAGCTTCCGGTACGGGCGCAGAGGATACGCGCGCGCTAGAGCGCCACGCCGCCCGGAGTTTCCTCAGCTCGTCCCTCGTCCGCGCCTCTGCGCGCACAAGGCCGACGGCGTCCTTTACTGCAATTTTCGAAAAGCGCACCTTCGCTCCGGGAAGACGCTGCGAAAGCGCGGCAACGTCGACCGAGCACACGACGCCTATCTTCGTGTACCCTCCTGTCGTCTGCCGGTCGGCCAGCATGACGATAGGCTGTCCGTGGCCGGGGACCTGCACGGCTCCCAAGGGAATGGCGTCGGAGATGATGTCGGCAGCCCCGGTATGCTCTATCGGTTCGCCGTCCATCCTATACCCCATCCGGTCGGCGCTGTTGGAGATGACATACTCCGCGCCGTAGAAAGAGGCAAGCCCCTTCTCGGTGAACAGATCATCCTGAGGACCGGGAATGACGCGCAGCGGGGCTGCGGGATCGCGGAGAGGACGCAGCGCCTCGGGACAAACCAACCCTTCGCATCGATTCCAGAGGGGCGCCGGTTCGCCGCATCGCACCGCATCGCCTTTTTTAAGGGCGCGCCCTTCCAGACCGCCCACCTTCGCGCGAGTATATGTGGAGCGGCTCTCCATGACCATTGGGACGTCAATCCCTCCGGAGACGCAGAGGTACGCCCTGCACCCGGAGCGCGGACCGTCGAAGGAGAGAATGTCTCCCTCGCGTATTGTCACAACAGTCCAGTTCGCGATGGGCTCGCCGTTGACGGTGAAACCGAGCTCCGCGCCCGTGACGGCGGCAACCCCTTCCCCCTCCGTTACGGAGAGGGTGGGTCCCAGCAGGGTGACTTCGAGAGCGGCGGCGTTTTCGTCGTTGCCTACGAGGATGTTGCCGAGCGCGAACGACTGCATATCCATGGCCCCCGCCACCGGCATTCCCTTCCCCTGGTAGCTCCATCGTCCGGAGTCCTGAACCGTGGTAAGCATCCCGGGCATCTGTACCGAAAAAGCAAGAGCTGCCATAATCACAACACCTCCCCGGCCCCGACCAGCCGGGGCGAGACCTCTTCCAGTATTTCCGGCCGGTATGTTCTTGCCGCCGTGGCCGCTTCTATTTCGTCGAACTCGGCCTTGCCGACCGCACGGAAGCGCACCCACATCCCCGCCTCCAGGAAGATGGCGGGATTCCGGTCGGGGTCGAACATCCGCATCGGCGTGCGGCCGATCAGCCGCCACCCTCCCGGGCTTGAAATCGAGTAGATTCCCGTCTGTTTGCCTGCGATACCCACGGAACCCGCAGGGATGAGCTCCCGAGGATTCTTCAGCCGCGGCGTTTCAAGCGACGGGTCCATTCCGCCGAGGTAGGCGAAGCCCGGAGTAAAGCCGAGCATATAGCAGTAGCAGTCGTTCGCCGTGTGCCGCTTGACGACCTCTTCCGGCGTCAGGCCGGTGTGCTCCGCGACGTCCGCCAGATCGGGACCATGCTCTCCGCCGTAGAGGGAGGGCACGACGATGACCCGGCGCGATTCGCTTCCTTTACCTGTTCCCAGCGCCGAGGCCATCTTCCCGAGTTTCGAGTAGAGAGCGTCGACATCGGTCGTGACCGGATTGAAATAGACTGCCAGCGAGCGGTACGTCGGGACGGTATCCAGAAACCCGGGGAATTCCGCCTTCCGTACCGCCGCGGCGAGCGAGGCGACGCGCGAGTTTATTTCCATATCGATGACGTCGCCGAATTCGACGACCACGCAGCCGTCGCCCGCCGTCAGCAGTCTCGGATACTTCTTCTCATTCACGCGGACACCGCCTCCTTCATAAATATCTTTCTTCTTCCTACTGGAACAGCTTCATGATCCCGGCGAAGGAGTTGAATCCCATCCAGGCGGTGAAGACGACGATGACCCAGCCGAGCGCCGTCATCCATACGGGGTGTATGTAGTCCTTCACGATGTTCTTGTTGTGCGCCGCCATGAGAACGCAGCCCAGCGACAGAGGAAGGATCAGCCCGTTGAGCGAACCGGCGACGATAAGCAGGGCGACCGGACGGCCGACGGTGGTCAGGATGGATGTGGAGGCGACGATGAACGCGATGATCCAGTAACGGTAGTAGTTGTCGACAACCTTGAAGAGCGTCCTCAGGAAGGAGACCGACGTGTAGGACGCGCCGACGACCGAAGTGATGGCCGCGGCCCAGAGGACGACTCCGGCGATGCGGAAGCCCAGGGCGCCTGCGCCGATCTGGAAGGCCGAGGCGACGGGGTTGGTCATGTCGATGGGGGTTCCGGTGAGCACCACGCCGAGGAAGGCGAGGAAAAGCAGATAGCGCATAACGCCGGTGATGGCGATGCCGTTGATGGAGCCTTTGCTGATCTGGCCGATATTCTCCTTGCCGACGATTCCGGCGTCGATGATCCGGTGCGCGCCGGAGAAGGAGATGTAGCCGCCGACCGTCCCGCCGACGAGGGTGAGCACAACGAGCCACTTGTACTCCTTAAGGATTGCCAGGCTGGTGAAGGGGCGGACCATCTCATGCACCGTCTCCATAACAGGCGGTTTCGTGACGAAAACGACGTAGAAGACAAGGGCGAGCATCAAAAAGCCGAGGATCTGCGTGAACTTGTCCATTGCCTTGCCGAGGTCTTTCCAGAGGAAGATGGTGATCGCGATGCCCGCGCTGATAACTGCGCCGACCATCTGGTCGGCTCCGAAGAGCACCTGGAAGCCGAGCGCCGCGCCGCCGACGTTCGCCACATTGGAGGCCAGCCCTCCGAGGGCGACCGCAAAGGCGAGGAAGTACCCGAGACCGGGGAGCACCTTGTTGGCGACGTCCTGCCCTCTTAAACCGGAGACGGCGAGAACGCGCCAGATGTTCAGCTGCACCACGATATCGATGAGGATGGAGAGAAGGATCGCAAATGCAAATACCGCTTTGAGTTCGTTGGTGAAGGATACCGTCTGGGTCAGGAATCCCGGGCCGATGGCCGAGGTCGCCATGAGAAACGCCGCCCCGAGAAGGACGCTGAGCGTTTCACTCTTGCTTCGCGCTTGACTCTTTTCCAGTTCCGACATAATGATACCTCCCGATTATAATGATGGTGCATTCCTTCTTGCACTGCAAGCATTATACCCGATTTTCCCCTGCGTTTTGCAAGGGATAGCCTGTAGTTTTTCTGAATACAAAAGACATGATGTATAATGGCGGCACTGCGCAGTCATTGAAAGGTGGTATCCTCAATGGAGTTTCTCTCTTCTTTTACGGGGCTCGACCTCTCCCTGTGGTCGTGGGTTGTCGTCCTCAGTGCGGGCGCGGGCGTCGGCATCGCAAAGACAGCCGTTCCGGGCAGCGGCATCCTCGTCGTCGCGCTGATGGCGATGACGCTCCCCTCGCGTCTCTCCGTCGGCGTGATGCTCCCGATGCTGATTTTCGGCGACCTCTTCGCCGTGGGAAAATTCTGGATGCACACCGACAAAAGGCGTCTTCTGACGCTGCTGCTCTTCGCTCTTCCGGGGCTCGGCGTGGGGTACATGGTGCTGCGCTTTGCGAGCGACGACCAGTTGCGGCCCATCATCGGAGGCGTGGTGCTCGCAATGCTCATCCTGCACCAAGTCTCGCGCGTCCTGAAACAACGGCGCGGGGCGGCTGCAGCGGCCGACGGGAAAACATCCCCGCTGCTCACCGCAGTTTTCGGCTTCTTCGCCGGAGTCGGAACGGGAATGGCGAACGCTTCCGGCCCGGTAATGAGCCTCTACCTTCTTATCGCAGGACTGCCGAAACTTCCTTTCATCGCCGTCACCGCGTGGTTCTTTTTCATCATGAACCTGCTGAAGGTTCCGCTCTTCTTCAGCCTGGGGCTCATCACCATGCAGAGCCTCAGGATCAACATGCTCGCCCTCCCCTCCATAGCGGCGGGGGCGCTGCTGGGATACTGGATAGTCAAGCGCATCTCCCAGGAGCGCTTCAACCAGATCGTCCTCACGCTCGCCTTCGTCGCGGCGCTGAGGCTGCTGACGTAGCGAGCTATCTTCCGGAGGAAGCCGCCGGAGGCCAGAGCAAAAAAACCCCGGAGGGTTGCGGCGTCCCCCTGCGCTACCTGGGTTTTCACTCGGTCTACGTCTTTTGCGTAGGCGCGCTCCTCATCGGGAAGGAAATGCCCGGCCACTTCCCCGGGCATTTTAAAACCGGGGAGTATTGGGCGGACGAATCCCTTCGCAAAGAGCCCCTGCAACGGTACGCTGCTCAGTCCACGAGCATCTCCCGGATGACATTCTTCACCAGAAGAGCCGTCTCTCCGTCCAGACATCCTATCTTTCGACGTAGCCTCTTCCTGTCTATCGCCCTGAGCTGATCGAGAACGATCCAACCTGAAACGTCGCCTATCGAAAAATGAACGCGGGTAGGATAGCTTTCACGTTGTCTGCTTGTTACCGGTGCAACCAGAACGGTCAGCAGATGCATGTTCATTTCCGGCGGAGAGACGACGACGCACGGGCGAGTCTTGTTCATCTCCGCTCCCTGCGTCGGGTCGAGATCGGTCCAGTACACGCCGTACTGAACCAAGTTCTCGCTATCGTTTTTCATCCCACGCCTCCAGCATATCGTCGTCGAGCGCGTCATCCATCAGCAAAACGTCGTCTCCGCTCCGGCGCATCCTCCCGAAAGCGGCCGCCCACCCTTGCCTCGGGGCTCTGACCGGACGTACGAGTAACGCATCCCCCTCCACCTCCAGAATCACCCGCTCCCCTATACCGAGCTGCTTCAGAAGAGGGGCCGGAATCCGTATCCCTTTTGAATTACCGACTTTTACAACATTCACTTCCACAGGGTGCACCTCCTCTTCACGGAACAAAAAGTACTTACTTCGTATCCACATTCTACCATACAGACACCACCTCGACACGACCACCTCCACACAACGCGTCGAATTTGCGTTCATCGGCGGAGGGAACTCTGAAGAACTCTGTATACCGCGTATTTCCGGTACCGCTGCAGCGAGGTTCTTCCGCCCCGTCTGTTCAAAAGAACGTGGGAAACCTTTGAAAAGCGCCGCACAAAATGCAACCATGTTGCAAATTCAAAACATTTTCCCGAAATTTCCATCCTGATGTTGCCCTTGAATTTATGATGCTCTATAATGAGTATCGAAGGTACATTTTTCAAAAAAAGACGACTGTTTCAGTCGAGATAAAACCTCCGAGTCGCAGGCCCTACAGGAACAATCCCACGGACTGCGACCGTTAGGGTGCATCTGGAAACGGGTGCGCCTCCCCTTTGGCAAGGAGGATTTCCAAAAACGGCATGCGCCGTCCTCTTTGCACGGAGGACGGCGTTTTTGTATTCTTGTTTCACGACTCATCGATGGAAGGGGGAGTGCCCGGGCAACGGTACTGCGTTCTCCTCTTCACTGAGGGAAACTGGCGGAAGAGTGTGGTTTGATACGGAGAAGGACGGCGGCTTCCGGACCGCGTTGCTTGCCGGCGCCCCGGTTCGCGGCGCCGCCGTCCCGACCCCTGCCGAGATTCGGAAGGAGCTGGAAACAGGATGATTCAAAAGGTCTTTTTTGTCAACGGCATTGAGCGAAACATCATCGTCGACGAGGAAACAACGCTCGCCGAAGTGCTCCGCGAGCAGCTCGGGCTCACGGGAACCAAGGTAGGATGCGGCCAGGGACACTGCGGGTCGTGCAACGTGCTGATGGACGGCAAGGTGACCCGCACGTGCGTCTACAAGATGTCCCGCCTCCCCGAGGGCACGAAGATCGTCACGATCGAGGGGATCGGCACGCCGGAGAAGCTCCACCCGCTCCAGAAGGCGTGGATAAAGCACGGCGCGGCCCAGTGCGGCTTCTGCACGCCGGGCTTCATCGTCTCCGCGAAAGGGCTGCTTGACACGAATCCGAACCCTACCCGCGAAGAGGTTCGCGACTGGTTCCAGCTCAACCGGAACGCATGCCGCTGCACCGGGTACATCCCCATCGTCGATGCCGTGATGGACGCCGCAAAGGTCCTCCGGGGCGAGATGAGCGAGAAGGAGCTCGAGTTCAAAATGCCTGCGGACGGACGGATCTGGGGGAGCAAGTACCCTCGCCCGACCGCCGTCGCGAAGGTGACCGGAACGCTCGACTACGGCGCGGATCTCATCCTTAAGATGCCCAAAAAGACGCTGCACGCGGCGCTGGTGCAGGCAACCGTCTCCCACGCGAACATCAAGGGAATCGACACCTCGGAAGCCGAGAAGATGCCCGGAGTCTACAAGATCGTCACCCATAAGGACATCAAGGGAAAGAACCGCATTACCGGTCTGATCACCTTCCCGACAAACAAGGGAGACGGGTGGGACCGCCCGATCCTCTGCGACGAGAAGATCTTCCAGTACGGCGACGCCGTCGCCATCGTCTGCGCGGACAGCTACAAGAACGCCGTCGCGGCGGCCGAAAAGGTGAAGCTCGACCTCGAAGTCCTGCCGGCGTACATGAGCGCGCCCGAGGCGATGACCGACGACGCCATCGAGATCCACCCCGGAACGCCGAACGTCTACTTCACGCAGAAGATCAGGAAGGGCGAAGAGACTGCTCCCATCTTCTCACGCTCCGATGTGGTCACGGTCGAGGACGATTTCTACGTCGGCCGTCAACCGCACATGCCCGTCGAGCCCGACGTCGGCTTCGCGTACACCGATCACGAGGGACGCCTTGTCATCCACTCAAAGTCCATCGGCGTCCACCTGCACCTCGCCATGATCGCCCCCGGACTCGGCGTCGAGCCCGAGAAGCTGGTTCTTGTGACAAACCCCGCCGGAGGCACCTTCGGCTACAAGTTCAGCCCGACCATGGAGGCGCTCGTCGGCGCCGCGGCCCTCGCCACGGGACACCCGGTCGCGCTGAAGTACACGTGGAAACAGCAGCAGCAGTACACCGGCAAACGCTCCCCCTTCTTCGTCAACATGAAGTTCGCCGCCGATAAAGAGGGCAAACTGCTCGCCATGGAGACGGATTTCTCGGTCGATCACGGCCCCTACTCCGAGTTCGGCGACCTCCTCACGCTCCGCGGTATCCAGTTCATGGGCGCCGGGTACGACATCCCGAACATCCGGGGCGAGGGACGGACAGTCTGCACGAACCACGCGTGGGGCTCCGCCTTCCGCGCGTACGGATCGCCGCAGTCGCTCTTCTCCTCCGAGGTGCTGATGGACGAGCTGGCGGAGAAGCTGGGAATGGACCCGCTGGAGATCCGCTACAAGAACGCCTACCGCCCCGGAAGCACCAATCCGACCGGCCAGGCGCCCGAGTCCTACTCGCTGCCGAAGATGCTCGAAGCGCTCCGCCCGAAGTACGAACTGGCGAAGAAGCGTGCCGCGGAGGGCTCCACAACCCGCTTCAAGAAGGGCGTCGGCCTTTCGGTCGGCGTGTACGGCTGCGGCCTCGACGGGCCTGACGGCTCCGAAGCGCGGCTCGATATGAACCCGGACGGGACGATCACGGTCTGCACCGCGTGGGAAGACCACGGACAGGGCGCCGACGCCGGCGCGATCGGCACGGCGCACGAGGCGCTGCGTCCCCTGGGAATCTCCCCCGACAAGCTGAAATTCACCTGGCCGAATACGGCGAAGTGCCCCAATTCCGGCCCCGCGGGCGGCTCCCGTTCCCAGGTCATGACGGGGAACGCCATTCGCGTCGCCTGCGAGACGCTGCTGCGGGAGACCGCGAAACCGAAGACAGGCTTCCTGAAACGGGACGGCGGCTTTATGACCTACAACGAACTGGTCGCCGCCGGAAAGCCGACCTCCTTCACCGGCAAGTGGTCCGCAGTGGAGGGAACGGCCTGCAACGAGGACGGACAGGGCAAACCGTTCGTGATCTACATGTACGGCGTCTTCATGGCCGAGGTCACCGTGGATACGGAGACCGGAAAGACCTCGGTCGACAGGATGACGCTGATGTGCGACTGCGGAAAGATCAACAACCGCCTCGTCGTCGACGGTCAGAACTGGGGCGGCATGGCCCAGGGCATCGGCCTCGCGCTCACCGAGGACTTCGAGGATATCGAGAAACACTCCACCATGCCGGGGGCGGGATTCCCGTACATCAAGGACATCCCCGACGATATGGAGATCATCTACTTCGAGGAACATCGTGAAGACGGGCCGCACGGCGCGGCAGGCATCGGCGAGCTTCCGCTCTCCAGCCCGCACGCATCCATCATCAACGGCATCTACAACGCGACGGGCGTCCGTATCACCAGGCTGCCCGCATACCCGGAGAAGGTACTGGCCGGGCTGAAAAAGTAACAGTATCCGGGGAGGCGTTCCTCGCGGGGCGCCTCCCTCCGTTCCGGGAGGTGCGCCATGGAAAAAGCACGGCTGCTGGAATTCGAATCGAAGTGCGTTCAGGAGGAGCCTCCGTACTGCCAGGCGGCTTGTCCGCTGCATCTCGACGGACGGGCCCTCTGTGCTTTTGTCCGCGAAGGCCGGATCGACGACGCCCGGAAGTTGATCGAGAGGACGCTCCCCCTGCCCGAAGCGCTTGCGCGTATCTGTGACGCGCCGTGCAAGGAAGCCTGCCTCCGCCGCGAACTCGGCGGCGCGATCGAGTTGGGCGCTCTTGAAAGAGCCTGCGTCGAACAGGGGCCTCTCCGGCGCGCTCCGCTCCTTATTCCGAAGAACGGAAAGAGGGTCGCCGTCGTCGGAGGCGGACTGAGCGCGCTCTGCGCAGCCTCGGAAGGCATTCGCAAAGGGTACTCGGTCTCCGTCTTCTGCGCGGAGGACCGGGCTGCGGCGTTGACTGCCCTCTCCCCCCTGATCACCGATGAGATCGCGCGCCGCGAGCTTGCCTGGCTCGAAAAAGGCGGAGTACTCTTTCTGCCCCTTGAGGACCTCCCTCCGCTTTCAGAGCTTTCCGTACGTTTCGACGCCGCCTACGCCGGTCTGGACGACCCGTTCGCGGCCTGCGCGACTGCGGAAGCGACTGCTTCAGTGAACCCCGTGAGCCTTGAGACTTCGCTCAGAGGACTTTTCGCCGGAGGCGCCGCCCCCTCCTTCATCCTTCGAGCCGCCGACGGACGGCGGGGAATGAAGTCGGCGGAGCGTTTTCTCCAGGGCGCGTCCCTCTTCTCCTCACGGGAGAAGGAGGGGCCGTACGCCACCCGTCTGTTCACCTCTACCGAGGGGATGGCTTCAGCGGAGCCGGAAGCGGTTCCGCAGGAAGGCTACTCCCCCGAAGAGGCCATCCGCGAGGCGAAACGCTGCATCCTCTGCGAGTGCATGGAGTGCGTGAAACACTGCGCCTACATGCAGCACTACAAAGGGTATCCCAAGAAGTTCGCGCGGGAGATCTACAACAACCTCTCCGTGATTCAGGGAACGAGGCTGGCGAACGGCATGATCAACTCGTGCACCCTCTGCGGCCGCTGCGAACGCATCTGCCCCAACGGCTTCTCCATGGCCGATCTCTGCCGCGAAGCAAGGCGGGAGATGCTCCGCCAGGAGAAGATGCCCCCTTCGGCGCACGACTTCGCGCTGGAGGACATGCGCTTCAACAACTCTCCAAGGGCGACGCTGTTGCGGCACGAGCCTGGAAAGGAGACGAGCGCCTACCTCTTCCTCCCGGGATGCCGGCTCGCGGGCTGCACTCCCGAACAGACAACCGCCCTCTACGCCTTTTTGAGGGACCGTCTGGAGGGCGGCGTCGGTTTCTGGCTCCGCTGCTGCGGCGCTCCGGCCGACTGGGCAGGGCGCGATGAAGAACTCCACAGGGAAGCCGCGAAGATCACGGAAGAGTGGGAGTCCATGGGTTCCCCGGTCGTCGTGGCCGCCTGCACGAGCTGCCTCCAGACCTTCCGCAAGGCAACGCCGTCAATCAAGGCCGTCTCACTGTGGGAGATCCTGGAGGGCACGGAGCTTCCGGAGGGGGCGCTCTCTTTCGAACGAACTCTTGCCGTCGCCGACCCCTGTACCGCTGCGCAGGCGCCCGAAATCAGGGACGCCGTGCGGAACGTCGCCTCCCGAGCGGGAGTGCGCTTCGAAGAGCCTTTACTTTCAGGAGAATTCTCCTTCTGCTGCGGCTTCGGCGGACTCCAGGAGAGCGCCAACCCGACCCTGGCCGCTCTTTCCGCCAAAACCCGGGGGGAGGAGAGTTCTCTTGACTTTCTCGTATACTGCGCCATGTGCCGGAATCTCTTCGCACAGGCGGGGAAACCCGCCGTCCACCTGCTGGATATCCTCTTTCCGCAGGGAGACGAAGACCCGGCCGGGCGTCCAGCCATCGGCTACTCCGAACAGCAGGAGAACCGGGTCGGACTGGTCCGCGCGCTGCGC
This sequence comes from Synergistaceae bacterium, assembly GCA_018436785.1. Lineage (GTDB taxonomy): Bacteria > Synergistota > Synergistia > Synergistales > Aminobacteriaceae > JAAYLU01. Next base: position 21,272 of record JAHDKR010000065.1, read on the forward strand.
GCATCTCTCTGGAAGGAGGAAGACATCGTGAACGAACCGCATGAATCCATCCGGCTTGTCATCCCGCCCGACGTGGAAAAGACTCTGGCGAAGCGACGAATTCTTGCCGATACCGTCCGGAGAGCCATCTGGTCGGCGGAACGAAGCGGACGCAAGATGAAACAGATCAACGGCGCGCTGGTCGCTTCGCTGCGCCCGGCGTCGGTCACCTACTGGGTGGAGTACGCTCCCAAAGGCGACGGCTCTTTCGAGGTGCGCAACGGGTGGAGCCACAGAATGTTCGTCGCCGGAGCCGCGGAGAATCTTGTCCCCGACGCTTCCGAAGGAGACGGAGCATGAAAGAGCTGATCAAATCGTTCGAGAAGTACACGAAGACCGAATGCGGCGCATGCGGCCGTTTTCTGGAGTTGCAAAAGACCGAGATCACCTATCTCGGCAGCGTCTTCACGCTGGATTTACCGGTCTGCCCATCCTGCGGCACGGTTTTCGTCCCCGAAGAGCTGGCCACGGGGAAGATGCTCGAAGTGGAGAAGATTCTGGAGGACAAGTAATGGATGTTTTCGATCTCGACGACCTGCAGATGGAGATGCTCTCCCTCGAAGGGAAGGGGTACCACTGCAGCCAGATTCTCATACTGCTGGCGCTTCGCCAAACAGGAGGAGAGCGCAACGACTCGCTGATCCGTTCGATGGGAGGGCTCTCCCTCGGGCTCGGTCACAGCAACGGCACGTGCGGCGCGCTGCTCGGCGGCGCATGCCTCCTTGGATTCTACGCCGGGAAGGGGAACGACGGCGAA
>JAHDKR010000179.1 GCA_018436785.1 Synergistaceae bacterium
CGGGAACGAGTGCTTCAGGTACTGCGCGTTCGTCGGAATCTTCGACGGCAGCACGCCCAGCACGACAAGCGGCTCGCGGGCTATGGATTCGCGGTACTCGTTCACCTCGCGCACGAAGTGCTTCACGTTGTTCAGTCCCTGATTCGCGAAGGGGCGCAAATCGGAGGGGATAATAAGATAATCCGCGGTGGCCAGCGGGATTTCGGCATACAGATCCCTTGAAGGAGGCGTGTCGATGATCACATAATCGTAGTCGTTCTGCACCCGTCTGAGCTTCATGATCATGCGCGACCGGCTTGCCGTGATCTGCGTCAGCTTATGCTGATGGTTCGTCAGGTCGATGTGCGAAGGGACGATGTCGATCTCCGGCGTATTGAAGGATTTCGACTTCCGGACCACGTCGGGGATAAAATCGAAATCGCCCGATCCGAGAAGATGGTAGACGTATTTCTGGATGATATCGTCCTCTTCCTCGAACTGGAATTTTATAAGTCCGGCGGCGAACGTCGCGTTCGCCTGGGCGTCCATGTCGATTAGCAACACCCGGCAATCTTTCTTTCGCAGCGCTGCGGCAAGATTGACGGAAATAGTGGTTTTCCCCACACCGCCCTTGTTGTGATAGACCGCGATGATCTTCATGCACCCTTTGTGTTCCGCGCAGACCGGGGGTTCGTCCCGTGCCGCCGGTTCCGAAAGAGGTTCTTCGCTCTCTATCGACTGGAATGGAGCGTCTTGCGCCGGAGCGTCGTCGTCTCCTTCTTCCGCTGTTTCCACTGCCTCAAGTTCTTCGGAAAACGCTGCGGAGAGCGTCTCGGGCGCCGTCGATTCGCGTTCCTCTTCATCGGGCTCGACATCAAGCTCCTGCAAGGTCGGCTCGGGTGTATTCAAAGGTTCCTCGGCGTTCACGGGAAGAACGTCGATCTCCTGATTCGGAGCGGCTTCCCCGGATTCGACGGAAAGAACAACACTCTCCGGGGCATCGTCCGCCGGACGATGTTCTTCGCCCCCGGGAGGCGTTTCTTCGGCGCATGAAGCGACGTTCAAAACGGTTCGCAGCTCGTTTGTCCGCGCCGGGATCTCATCTTCGGTACATTGGATGAGCAGCTCGCTTTCTCCGCAGGCGAGCTGTTCGTACACCCGCAACTCCCGGCCGTTCGTCAGAATGCCGCGGCGGGCGCGGAGATAGTCCATATACCGCATCAGCCCGGGTACGGAGCGATCCGGTTTCTTGTCCGTGGCGAGAGCCATGACGACAATCTCGGCTCCTTCATCCGGCCGTCGGGAGAGAAGGAAAAGGCGGTGCAAAAACATGGAGAAATCGAGCCGGAGATCGGCGATTTTCACCTTTTCAAGAGTCCTGTCCGGAGGAGTATCCAAAAGTGCGGGTAGTATGCGTCTCACGAAGCGTGTGCGTACTTCTTTTTTATTTCGGTACATTCCGATCCGACTGTCCAAACAGCTCTCCCCCCGTACCATAAAATTCCGGTGTTGTTGGAGCATACTGTATAATACCATTTTTCTCAAGGAGAGCGCGGAGGCTCGGAGCTCCGCGCTCGGGAAAATCAGGAGGGTCCGAGTCATCTCGGTCACGTTCGGGAAAACACTTTATGTTATCATTGGATACATCGGAACATCAGTTTTCCGGTGGGTGTTTTGCCGGAGTGCGAAGTGTGATGAAAGCGAGCCGATGAATATGCTGAGAGAAGAAAGCCTGAGGTTCATCCGTGCGTTGGCGGAGGAGTACGGGGCAGCCCGCGTTTTTTTGTTCGGCTCCTGCCTCTTGCTGCCTCAGGAGGACGCGCGCGATATTGATCTCGCGGTGGAGGGAATCTCCGAAGAGCAGCTGGATGCGTTTTGGGACAGACTGATGTGGGCGGACGCGCTCGGACGCAAGCCGGTCGATGTGCTTCGTCTGGAGGACGGGCATTGGCTGAACCCTATAATCCTGGACGAAGGAGTCCTCATCTATGAAGCCCAGCTATCGCCAATCGCTCTATAGACTGCTCGAAAAGAACAGAGAGCCATCGGCCTGCACGGAGTGCGCTCTTTCCATGCAGACCGATGCTTGTTGACCGCAGCGGACGAGCCGTTGATTCTATACCCTCCGCACAGGCCTGACGTACTTAAAAAACTGTCCGGGATTATGGTAAAAGTACGTTATTCTTCCGGTGGAAGTGTCAAGGAGGTACCCGGCGTCCGCATAATCGAACGCCGCCATCGCGTGTTCGATCTTCTCCTCCACGCTCCGGTTTTCCTGCTCGTAATCGAACGGGCCATGTTCAAAAACGATATATTCGGCCTCGGGAACATCGATCAGAAGCATCTGCGGCGGCACGTCTCCCTGATAATCGAGAGGAAGGCGCGCGCCGTAACACTCCGTTCGCGGAATGCCCCAATCGCAGAGTCTGCCGTCCGGGTCGTTGATGTACGCCATAATCTGGCCGCTTCCGCTGTCGGGTTCGCTTCCGCCGTCGTCGTCCAATTTGCCCTTGATGCTGTCGAGCAGGCCGCAAATCGTTTCGCAGTCCTGTCCCGGAATGCCGCTCTGTTTTTTCCAAAAGTCCCAATAGCCGTTGCTCTCGTAGTTTTTGATGTGCACAAACTTATGCGCGGGAATGGTGACGCAGTAAATTTTCACATCATCCGTGGATTTCATCATGCCGATCTCTCCCAGTCCTAAAAAGTAGCGGTCGAAAGGGTTGATTTTCGTGCGAAGGACGACGGGCTTGGGGTTTTTCCTGTATTCGCCCGGAGCGACGCCGTACGTTCCTTTGAAGGCTCTGGTGAACGCTTCGTGCGACGAGAAGCCGTAGTCGAACGCGATATCCAGAAGGCTCTTCCCGCTGTCCCGAACCTCTTTGAGCGCGAAGGCCAGTCTTCTCCCCCGCAGATACTCCCTGAACTGCATACCCGAGATCTCTTTGAATTTCCTCGTGGTATGAAATTCGGAATACCCCAATCCGCACGAAAGACGGCGCAGCGTCAAGGCTTCGTCATCATGGTTTTTGATACACTCGTCGATTGCATCAACGAGTGCTTGAATTTGTCGCCGCCACTCGTACATTCGCCCGTTCACCCCGTTCCGACTACCCTCGATGTATTGTAAGGAGCTGGGGAGCGCGCCGCTTGATTTTACTTGCTGTTCGTTTCACCCGAGGAGTTTGACGGCGATCCGCCTGCAAAAATCCAGAAATATGCCGTACGGCCGTCCGGTCAGCGAGAAGACCAGCGACGCGGAGAGGGAGGTGACGGCGATCTGTTTCCATGTGGCCCCCGCAAAGAGCAGGACGAGGACGTACAACGGTACCTGAAAGACGACGAACGCCAGCGTGTCGCCGAAAAAGAGTTTCACCGGACTGGACCTGTCGATGCCGAGCGTCAGGAAGAGCGTGTCTCTGAACCATCCGTACGGCCTTCCGGTGATCAGGTTGACCGGAATAGCCGCGATTCTCGCCCCGACCGACTGGAAGAACGAGAGCCCCGCGACGAAGATCTCGATGATCATGCAGAGGCCCGTCGAGAACAAGATCATGGCGGTAATGTCGGCGATCAGAAAGCTGATTTGTTTCCTCTTGTTGTTCGCGCCGGGGGTTCCGGTCATAGAATTCACCTCTTCAAAGTTGTGAGTGCAGAAGATTTTTTGTTTCCTTAAAAACAACTGCATTTTTCTACAACGCCTGTCATTGTAGCACGCGGAATGCTCATCGTTTTCCAAGAGAAACGGGAAAAAACTCTCTCCCGTTCGTGAACTGCGTGCCGCTTCGCCATTACGCATCTGGACGCATGCGAGTTGACGCGAAGCGCTTTTGCGGGCGATAATGCCACGAAAGCAGAGAGTGCGAAAAAAAAGGAGGGATTCGTTGTGGTCTCGTCAAAAAAGGCCGTATTTTTTCTGTGCGTCGACCCTATCGATCACGTTGCATCCTGGATTCCCGGAGACCTCGTTAGGTATGTCCGGGAATCCAAGATGCAAGGGGAGGACGCGTCGCGGGCGCACCCTCCCCTTAAAGAACCTCCGCCGTGAAGCGGCTCCCCCCGCCCTCTTCGCTCTCCGAGGAGAGTCTCCGACCATGGATCTTCGTGATCCGTGTCCGCGATGGCGAGCCCGATACCTGCGCCTCTTTCACTCGCCCAGCGTCTCGTCGAGCCAGTCGAAAAGCACTTGGCCGATCAGGGCGCGGTTTTCCATGACGCAGTGATTGCTCGCGCCCTCGTCCGACGGCGTGACGACCATCTTCTTCGAGGGATTCGGAAAATTGTCCAGAGCGATCTTCTGCTGCCGCTGCACTTCCAGGCTCCGGTATTCTCCCTCGCCGACGATGATCAGAGCGGGCACGGCCACTTTCGCCGGATCGAAGGTGTTTCCCTCGTTCGCTTCGATCAGTTTTTCGGGGTGGTCCATCGGCACTCCGTAGCGCCAGCAGATGCTCTTCACCACGCCTTCATGGAAGGAGGTCCACCCCGCTCGCTCTTCAGGAGTATCAAGGGCGGCGGGCATGGTGGCGAAGAGGGGGCGGGCGTCGACCACCGCGGAGCACATGGCGACGGCCTTGATGCGCGGGTCGAACATCGCCGCCTGCGGAACGAAGAGTCCGCCTCCGCTGATGCCGAAGGCGATCAGCCGTTCCGTATCGACGTCCGATCTCTTGACAAGGACGTCCACAACGGCTTTCACGGGCGCCTGCGTGTCCGTGCGGAAGACCATTCCCTCCAGAGGAAGCAGTCCCTGTCCGGGAAGGTCCACCGTGGCGAAATTGTAGCCTCGGGCGTGGGCTTGGTGAGCGATATAAAAGAAGAGATCCTCCGCGAAGGTCTCGCCGCCGCCGATCATGAGCAGGGTCTTGACGGGACGGTCGCCGGAAGCGGCTTTTCGGAAGTATCCGGGAAGCGACGTACCCTCGAAGGGGACTTCGAAGTACTCCACCGGAGGATCGAACAGCGCGCCGCCCTTTTGGAAGAGTTCCCGGACCTTGGCTCCCCGCTCTTTGAAGGCGGGATTGTCCGGCAGCATGGAGACCAGCGAGAGGCGGTAGTAGTAGGCGGCTCTCAAGAGCTGATCCCTGGCGCTTACAAGATGCCCTGCGGCAAGGGATGTTTCTCCCCTGGCCTCTACTCGGCCGGCCAGTTCCGCCCATTCGCGCTGCCAATCGCCTGCGTTTCCGTCCCGAATACGGGACGCGGCGTAAAACGCTTCGCCGATCCCGGCGCCTCCGTGTACCGACGAACCAAGAATCAGGTTGCCGAAGTGGAAGTCCATGTCGCCGTCCTGGAAGAAATAGTGGAACGCCGTGGCGTGCATGTCGGATACGGCCAGCGGCTCCTCGGTCGAAAAGGCGGCGCGGCTCTGAAAGAGATGTGCGCTCAAAAGAAAGATGAAAATGGTCATCAGCGTGCTTGATCGATGCTTCATGATAATCACTCCTTTTTGTATCTATAGTGAGCCATCTCCTTGCGGAGAGAACTCTCAGAGAAAAGATTCTACATCGGTAACCCCGCCTGCGGGAGGGTGAATTCTCTAACCCCCCTTGAAGAAAATAGTCTTTGCAAGCCTTGACTGTTCATATCTTTTCTGTTGTTATCTTGGAAAAGAAGGATGTGGTGCAATGAAGGATGTGATCGGCCTCGGAACGATACTTCTCTGGCAGTGGCTCACAGTGTTGAAGGGGCCGCTCTTCCCGTCTCTTGTCGATATCCCTCTTCTTGGCCCGGAGGGCGGATTCGCGCTCTTTTCCCTGATTCTCTTCGCGACATTTTTGTTGCTTGCCCGAAAGGGGAAGGATCTTCCCGAGGCGTGGTTCGTCCGGGCGGTACGTCTCGCCCCGATTCTTATGTCCGCAGCGTGGCTTCCTTGGGGCTGGCGGGGAGTTTCGCTTCCGGCTCCTCTGCTCTTATTCGCGCTTGTTCTTCCGCCCTTCGGGTCGGCGGTGCATCTGGCGAGCTGGCAGTGGAGGCTCTCGCAGGCGCCGTTTTCGCGCCAGGCAGTCTCGTTCGGACTGGCATGTCTGGTCCGAAGCTCCGCTATTCTCTTACTCTCATTCGCTCCCCGACCGCTGCTCCATACTGTCGCGCTGCTCCTTCCCTTTCTGGGAAGCTTTCTATGGAGCCCTCCGGGAGCGGTTCTTCCGCCCGACGCTTCTCGCGGCGGATTCTGTCTCTCGCCCCGGCTGGCGTTCCGTGTGGCTTCCTTCTTCATCGTCTCGGCGATGTTTTTGTCGATTCTTCTGGCGCAGGGAAGCGGTGAAGCGCTTGCTCCAAAGGTGCTGACGGATCCTTTGTACACACTGGGAGCGTTGGGAGCGGGACTTGCGCTTCTCCGCTGGTTTGCCGTCGACCTGAGGAGCATCTACTTTTTCGCGCAGTCCCTGCTGGTGCTGGGGTTCATGGCGTTCGCGGCGCTCGGCGGCGGGCGTCCGCTGATTCCGCTCGCCCTGTTGCAGCTCGGCTTCGGAACGTTCGGCGCCTACCTCTTTACGCTACTGCTCTATCTTGGGTCGCGCGCCGGAAGATCGGAGGCGCTTTCGGTGGTGAGCTCGATACAGGCTGTAAACAGCGGCTCTGTTGTTCTGGGGATGCTGCTGACCCGGACGACAGGCTGCGCGGCTGGTCTGCTCGAAGTGCCGTTTGTTCTTGCTGCCAGTCTTCTGGGCGTAGGGCTGCTTTTTTTCTCGGCGCTCTTTCTCCGGGACGATCCGACGAGCTTCGCGGGCTTCGATCTCCGCGGCGCTTCGGAGGAAGAGGTTCCGTCGAAGGAGGCCGGAGCGGAGCCTCCGGGAGAGGAAGCGGAGCCCGGGGAGCGCGAAGAAGGTGTGTTCCTGCGTTTTATGGAACAGGGGCTCTCGCTTCAGGAGATTCGGGTGGCGCTGCTTGTCGACGAAGGGCTTTCGAACGCGGATATCTCGCAACGCCTCAACATCACATCCAACACACTGCGGAGCCATCTGCGGAAGATCCACAAGAAGATCGGTTCATCCAGCAGAAAAGCCCTCCGTGAGGAACTTCAAAGAATGCGCGGAGATGCGTAAAGCGGTGCGGATGCTGTGCGGACGTATGGTTCTGAAATCGTGATGACGGGCGATCCGCCCGCAACAATTCAACAATATGTCCTTCGGACTCCCGGTATGTATCCTCGTCGGGAGCAGGCTGTTTGACACGGAGTCTTTCCCCTTTATCCCTCCCCGCACCTTGTCGCAATATCTTTTTATGTTATAATTCTCATCGCTATTTGTATGGCGTATTCCGCGATGACCGCGGAGAATAACGGTATTCCAGGGAGGACGCAATGAACGACACGAAGATCGGCGTCTCCGGAGGTCGATTTTTCGCCTTCCGGCTGGCTCCGGGGGAAGAGCTTCTCGGGGCGCTGCGGCGGATCGTCGCCGCGAACGGAATTCGGGCGGGGTATGTCGCCGGAGTGGTCGGCAGTTTGTCGCGGGCGTGCCTGCGCTTCGCGGGGCGTCACGACGGGACGGAACTCGACGGCTGTTTCGAGGTGGTCTCGCTCGTCGGGACGCTGGACGCGGAGGGCGAGCACCTGCACATGACGATCTCGAACCAGGAGGGAACGACGACGGGGGGGCACGTGCTGGAAGGGTGCGTCGTCCGGACGACGATGGAACTCGTGCTGGGCGACCTCTCCGAGCTGGAATTCGCCCGCGAATACTGCCCTCTTTCCACATACGAGGAACTTGCGGTCATGCCGCGAAAAAACGATAAAGGGGAATGAACGATGAAGAACAGAACGCTGGTACTTGTAGCTCTTTGCATCGCGCTGAACATGGGGTTGGGGCAGATCGCCTCCACGCTGAAACTGCCGATATTTTTGGATTCGATCGGGACGGTGCTCTCCGCCATCCTGATGGGGCCGTGGATCGGGATGCTCACCGGGCTGTGCACCAACCTGATCTGGGGCGTGCTGACGAGTCCCGTAGCGGCGGCCTTCGCCCCCGTGGCGATGGTCATTGGCCTCGTCGCGGGCGTGCTGGCGCGCAAGGGGATGTTCCGCTCGCTGCCGCTCGTGATCGTCTCCGGCATCGTAGTGACAATCTTCGTAACCCTCGTGGCCACGCCGATCCGCACCTACCTCTTCGCCGGAGTCACCGGTTCCGGCGCCGACTTCTTCGTCGCCTACCTGACCGCCGTCGGGCAGAAGCTGTTGCAGTCGGTGGCGATCACGGTCATCTGGACGAATCTTGTGGACAAGATCGTGGCGTGCTTCGTCGCCTGGCTGCTCGTGAAACAGCTTCCGGAGCGCGTCAAGTCGCTCTTCCCGGGCGCTTCGGACGTCGCCTGAGGCGCCGTGGGGCGACTGCGCGCACTTTCGGGGCCTTTGGGCTCCTTCGTTTTGTGGGGACTCTGGGTCGGGGGCTCGATGTCGCTCCCGGCCCTTCCCGTTGTCGCCGTCATGGCGGGCCTTTCCGCAGTCGCGCTCTGCGTCTGGCCAAAGTCGCGAAGCAGTGTGAAAGGGGTCGCGCTCTTCATGGCGCCGCTGGCCTTCGGCTTTTGGCTGATCCACGGCGGCGTCTTCGCCTCGCTGATCGGCGGCGTTGTGCAACAGACTCGCGGACTGTGGGCGTTCGGGCTTTGGCTCCGCATCTTCTCCATCGTCGCGGCAAGCCGCCTCTGGCTCGCCTCCTCTCCTCCCCCGTTACTCATCCGCTCGCTTTTGGCGAGCAGTCTTCCGGCGAGCTTCGCCTTCCTGCTGGCGAGCCCGCTGCTGCTGACCGAGCAGATCAAGGCGCGGATCGCCCAGATTCAGGAGGCGCAGCTCGCGCGCGGCGTCCCGGTGCACGGTTCTTTCCGCGAACGGGCCTCCTCGCTGACGGCGCTGCTCTTCCCGCTGGTGTTGGGGCTGCTGAACGACCTCCCCTCACGGAGCGCCGCGCTCGACATGAAGGCGTTTGGACTGTTCCGGCGGCGTTCGAGCCTTTTCGGAGGCAGGGAGCCGCGCGTCCCGCGCACTCCGAGGCAGGTATCTCGCGACGGACACGGTGAAACGTCCCGGACCGGCGAGTCGGAGAAAGCGCGCGGAGGATCGAACGGTGGCGATGCGCCCCGTGAAACGGCAGGAATCGCAGAAAATGCGGAGAGCCGCTGCGCCTCGCCGTTGCAGAATTTTGCGTCGTCCCGCGAATACGCTTTTCGTCCGGCAACGGCGGAAGCTTTCGGCGCGCTTTCCCTCCTCGCGCTCGACGAGGCCCGCTTCACCGCGCCCGGCGCGGAGGCCCCGATCGTGACGGTTCCCGCGCTGCGCCTCTTCCCCGGCGAATGGATGCTGCTCGAAGGCGGAAACGGCGCCGGAAAGTCCACGCTGGCGACAATGCTCTGCGGGGGCGTTCCCGAGCACAGAAGCGGCATCCTTTCGGGGCGCGCGGAGCTGTCCGGCGAACCGGTCGCCTCCCGGACGAGTCTCCAGTGGTCGCCGGACGTGCAGCTCGTTCAGCAGAACCCTCAGCTCTCCCTTTCGGGGTGTGCCTTCACGCTCTACGAAGAGGTCGCCTTCGGGCCGGAGAACCTTGCGCTCCCCCTCGGCGAGATCCGCCGCCGCGTCGACGACGCGCTGGAGCTGTTCGGGATAACGCATCTCAAGGAACATCACCCTGCGACTCTCTCCGGAGGGGAGGCGCAGAAGGTTGCGCTCGCCTCCGCGGCGGCGATGCGCCCCCGCCTGCTGCTGCTCGACGAGGCGTTCAGCCGGATCGCCTCCGCCGATGTGCCCGTGCTGCTGGAGCGACTGCGGGTGTGGTCGGCAAAACACAATACTGCGGTGCTTCTGCTCGAACGGCGCGGACAGCCCTTCGAGCGCTTCTGCGACCGCTTCGGTACTTTCCTGGACGGCGTCGTGCTGGAACGCGATGAAGAAACGGTCGGGAGGAGCGCCGCCGGGCGTTCACGACCGGAAGCGGCTCCGTCGGTTGTTCGCGGCGACACGGAGAGTTTCTGCGTCGGGAAGCGACGCAAAGACGAAGACAGGCCATCTTTCGGAAACGTCGTTCTTGAGCAGGACGATTCCGGAGAAAGCGCGTGCATGGACCGCTTCTCGAAGACGAGCGCCGCGAAGGAGGGAGCTGCGCTTCTCCGCGAAGAACGCCCCGCCCTTCTCCGGATTCGGGACCTCGACTTCCGCTGGAAGGACCGGAGCGAGCCGCTGCTCCGCTCGTTGAACGCCGAACTTCGGGCAGGAGAGCGCGCCGCTCTTGTGGGACCGAACGGCGCGGGCAAGTCCACGCTGATGCGCCTCTGCGCCGGGTTGCTGACGCCGGAGCGGGGCGAGGCGCTGCTTGGCGGGGCGCCCGTATCGGCGATGCGCCCGAAAGAGCGCGCGGCGCGGATAGGCTTTCTCTTTCAGGATGCGGAGCGGCAGATCTTCCACTCGACGGTGGCCGAGGAGGTCCTCTTCTCGCTCAGGGACGAACCGCTCTCCTCCGGCGAACGGATGGAGCGGCTGGACGCGGCGCTGCGCGCGACGGGGCTTCGGGGGAAGGAGAAGAAGCATCCGCTGGACCTGAACGCGGCGGAGCGGCGCATGGTCGCCGTCGCCTCCATCGCGGTACGGGGCGCGGAGCTCCTCCTGCTCGACGAGCCGAGCCGCGACTTCGATCCGCAGTGGCGGGAGCTGTTCGAGGAGTGGCTTCGCGGACAGAGCGCGGCGGTCCTCGCGATCAGTCACGATCCGGACTTCGTCGAGCGGCTCTTCCCGCAGGTTTGGGAGTTGAACCAAGGTCGGCTCAGCCAACGCCGCGGTCGTGAGGCGTCCTTCTCTATCGATCAAAGGAACAGCTGAAAGCCCCCGGTCGCCGCCGCCCCGAGCGCACAGGGCGATCCGGGGGGGACGCACTGATTCGGAAGCCTACACCACCTTGGAGAGCGACCGGCGGGTCTGTTTTTCCAGGTACATCCTCTGGTCCGCGATATACAGCAGCTCCCCGGTGTTGCGGCCGTCCTCCGGAAAGAGCGCGCTCCCGATACTCATCCTCAGAAGGAGCTTCCGTTTCTCGTCGAGATCGTGCTCCCTCTCCACCGAGTCGCGGATCGTCTGTTCCAAACGCTCCAGGTCATCGCGGTCTTTCACCTCGCGCGTCAGCACCACGAACTCGTCTCCGCCGAACCGGGCGGCGATATCGTCGGGGCCGACGGTATGTTCAAGCGCGCGGCTCATCAGCACCAGCGCCCTGTCTCCCGTGGCGTGTCCGTGAAGATCGTTGAGCTGCTTCAAGCCGTTGAGGTCGATGAGCAGGAGGGCGAACTTCTTCCGTATCGAGTTTTTTCGCCCGAGCAGCAGGTCGGCCGTCCGGTCGAACTTTCTCCGGTTGGCGAGGCCGGTCAGGCTGTCGTGATCGGCGATCTTCAGGATAAAGCGCCGCGCCCTGAACATCACCGCCATGCAGAGGCCGCAGGTCCACCCCGGCGCCCAGAGGAGGAACGCGAAGTAGACGAGCCGGGAGGATGAGTGAATTTCGCTTCCGGTCGCCCCGGAGAAGGCGAAGAAACATCGGTAGCCCAGCGTCGCCGCGAGGAGAATGCAGCAGAACGAAGGGATTGCGTGGATGCCCCGTTCCAGTCCTTCAGTTCTCTTCAGCAGGAAGAACGCGATGAGAAGCAGGATGAGGATCATGATAGGGTCGTTGATCATGTATCGTGCAGAGGCGTTCTCCGCACCCAGAAAAGACGTACATAACAGTGCGACTGCGAACACAGGCGGTACATACGCCCGTTTGCGTTCGCCGCCGATACCTTGAAAACGGAGAGTTCCCTCAAGGGCCAGAAGCAGTGCGAGGGGAAAGCTGCCGACGACGAAAGGGAGCGTAACGCGAAGGGTTTCGGCCCCTCCTATGAAATTCAGAAGGAAAAAATGCGCAAACAGACCGGAACCTCCGAGGAAAGTGGCCGCCGCCCAGCAGGCGGGGCCTTTTTCGGAGGAATTCGTTCTCCAGAGTGCGAGCATTGTGGCGCATGAGATCAGGGAGGTCGCCCCGAGGGCGATTTCGAGCGTCGCCAGGTCAAGAACGGCGATGAGTTGATCGAGCATTGGTCTTCGCCTCCGCAAATATTTGTCTGAATGTCCGTTGCGCGCCGTCGTGGAAAAAATAATGCGTCGCAATTCTATCACTTTTGATGTGATTTCGCGCGGGTTTTTTGTACTATTTTGTCGCCTGCGATAAACTTTCCTTTCTTTTCCTTGCCAGCCATTGTATTTCGGGCTATTATGAGTTTATTTCAACGCTCGTGACAAACAAGCAAACAAAGGAGACATTATGACACATCCTCTTTCCGACACCCTGCGCCATAAAAAGTTGTACCTTTTAGACATGGACGGCACCCTGTATCTGGGCGACCGGCTGTTCCCTGTCGCCCTGCCCTTTCTCAATGCCCTGCGCGCGGCGGGCGCCCGGTATCTCTTTTTAACCAACAACTCCAGCCGGGGTACCGGCAGCTATGTGCAAAAGTTAGGCGGCATGGGCATTTCCGCTTGCGAGGAGGATTTTTTCACCTCCACGGATGCCGCCTGCGCCTACCTGCGCGCTCATTACAGCGGCGCCAAGATCTACGTTCTGGGCACCGCGTCCTTCCGGCGCCACCTGAAGCAGAAGGGCTTTCCCGTCACCGATCAACTGGAGGACGACGTCGACTGCCTCCTGATGGGCTACGATACAGAGCTTACGTACCAGAAGCTGATAGACGCCAGCATCTTACTCGGCAGGAATGTAACCTACCTGGCGACCAACCCCGACTGGGTATGCCCCACCGCCTTCGGCTACGTGCCGGACTGCGGCTCCATTGCGCAGGCGCTGGAGCACGCCACCGGAAGGTTGCCCCTCTTCCTGGGCAAACCGCAGCCCGAAATCGCCCTGCTGGCCATGGAAAGAGCCGGGGTTTCACCCGAAGACACCGTGCTGGTGGGCGACCGCATCTACACCGACATCGCCTGCGGAAAACGCGCCGGCATCACCTCCATCCTGGTGTTCAGCGGCGAAACCACAAGGGAAGTCCTGCAAGAAAGCGACATCCAGCCCGATTTTGCCCTCAAGGATGTCGGTGAAATCACCGCCGTGCTGCATGCGCTTTCCGGTCGTTGAACAGCTGTATTTTTCATGTTTTTTCTTTCTTTTCTTCTTGCGGTAATTTCCTGTTCATGGTAATGTGATAACAACATATGGGACATGCGCCCCAAAAATCAGCGTAAGGAGGTTCTCATCAACATCATGAAAAAGCTACTTGCGTTGCTTCTGTGCATCATGTTACTGCTTCCTGCAACAAGCGCCCTGGCTGTAAACGAAGAACTGTCCGGTAAGGTCGTCATCTACACCTCGATGTACCAGTTCGTCATCGATATGATGGACGAGGCCATGACCAAGGAATTTCCAAACCTGGACGTAGAGTTCTTCTACGGTGGCACAGGTTCCCTGCAGCAGAAGCTGGCCGGCGAAATCGAAACAGGCAAGTTGGGCTGCGACATGATGCTGGTTGCCGAGCCCGCCTACTCGCTGGAGCTCAAAGAGGGCGGCTGGCTGCACCCCTACGTCATCAAGGATGCCGAAAACCTGTTGCGCTTCCCCTACGACAAGGAGGGCTACTGGTATCCTGTTCGCGTCTGCAACATGGTACTGGCGTACAATCCCGAGCGGTACAAGCCCGAAGATCTGCCCAAGAGCTTTGAAGAGTTCGCCCACGACAAAAGCCTTAAGGGCCTTATCTCCATGGGCAACCCCTTAACCTCCGGTACCACCATGGCCAGCGTGGCCGCTCTGAGCGACCTGTATGGCTACGAATACTTCGAAGCGCTGGGCGCCAACAACGTCATGATCGAGTCCGGCTCTGTGGCGTTGACCAAACTGGAAACAGGCGAATGCAAGGCCATCATGATTCTGGAAGAATCGGTGCTGAAGAAGCGCAAGGATGAGGGCAGCAAGCTCTCCGTCATTTACCCCGAGGACGGCGTCATCCTGATTCCCTCCACCGTCATGACGGTTGCCGAAGACCGCAGCGCCAACATGAACATCGCCGCCTGCCAGGCAATCACCGACTGGTTGCTGTCCGAAGCGGGCCAGAAGTTCGTGGTGGCCGGCTATATGCACTCTGTGTTCAAGGGCAGCCGCGACGTTCCTTTCGACTCCGTCGATACCAACGAATTGATTAAGAAGGATATCGGCGTCGACTGGGTGCGTACCTACAAGCAGCGCAACGAAATCCAGAACGCCTTCCAGCAAAGCGTGACCGTTTCCAAATAAACGAAGCTCTATTGCACAGTAATCGGGCGGAGGCAGACCGGCAGAACGAGGTTTTCCTTCGCCCTTTTTAGAGGATATACACCATGAAAACACTTGCCGGCGCCGACCGCGCTATCGAACGTCGCACTCAAACAGCACTGGGCATTTTATTGCTGCTGACCATCGCAATGATTGCCCTTGGCATCTATGGCATACAGGCTCTCAACCACTCCGGCTTTGACGACGCAAAGGGCTTCGGGTTTATCCGCGACGCCGGCCGAATGGCCGGTAGAAACGCAGACGAGGATGCCGCGCTGTTGTATTCGCTTCCCGCAAACGCGCAACAAGCCGTCCAAGGCGCCGTGGATACGACCATCCGCGCCTTATGGCAGCGTGTGCGCTACGCCGGCGAAACCGCGCAGGATTTTGCGCGCGCCGACAGCCTAAAACGTCAGGGCGTCATGCAGTCGCTGTTGCGCGAAACGCAGAATGCGGATTTGCAGCGGAGCGTCCGCCCTGCGCTTGAAGCCCTGTTGTTGATGCGCGAAGAGATAGCGGCGGACGAAATGCCCGCTTATGAAAAGCTGTTGAAGGATGTCGCCGCCCTCCTGCCCGCGGCAGAGGCGCAGTCCCTGCGGGTGCGCCTTGCCGATCTCAAGAAGACAGAGGCCGCCGCCGTGCACGCCGACATCCGGCGCCGCTCCCGGGCCCTGTTTGAAGAGGCCGTCGCGGAAAGGCGCCTGTCCCGCTTTACGGACGGAGGCGCCGGGCTGATTCCCGTCGCCAAAGCCTTGTTTGAGGAGTTGCATGCCGCCGCTCCCGCCGCCGATCTATCCTCGGCCTTCGAACTTGTCAAGCAGGTCCCCAGGCAGCAGGAAGCCTATGCCTCGCTGTTCGGTTTACCCGCGCACGAGGGCACGCGAAAAATTCTCGCAATGCTTGACGCCAAGGAGATTGCCGGCGCGCGCCTTGTTGCCTTCAACAAAGAGGCGTATGCGCTGCTCAAGCAATACCACCCCGATATCAACAGCGTCGACCATCTGCCGCTTATCGCCATGCAGGCCGAAGCCATGAAGGCCGAGTTCGGCGATACGCTCAGCCGGCAGGCGGATTTATTGGCTGCCCGCGCGAGGAATGACAGACTGTCGCCCCTGTTGCACGATGCCGCCGCCGCCGCTCTGCTTTCGGCGCCCCGGGAGAAGCGCGCTCTGCTCTCTTCCCTCATCGCCGTCATCGAGGGCAAGGATGTACATGTTCAGGAAGACGGGCTCGTCAACCAGCTGATTGCGCAGCGCGACGCCGAGACCGCCGGCAGCATCGAGAGATACCTGGAAAATTTGCAGGGGGAAAGCGCCCTGAAAACAAAGCTCATGCTGCTGCAAACTCTGTATGTGTTTGACGCGCCGCGCCTGCCCGCCGCCGTGCAAGATGTGGTGGGATCCCTCCCCGACGCGGAACGTAATACGCTCAGGCTGGACATATTGCGCCGTCTGTCCGGCGCGCACGCCGCCCTGCCCGGGGCAGTGGAAAGCGCCTTCGCCAAGGACGGCGCCGAGCTCAACGAACAGCTGTTCCACCTCTTTTTAACCAGCCGCACCCCACAGTTGCATGTGTTCAGTGAGGAAACCGATACCGGCCTACGCCTTTCCATCCGCCAGAACGCCTCACGCGTGCGTGCCGCGCAGGCGGTGGCCCAGGGCGGCGGCAACGCGCTATTGCAAACCGTCAACAGCCACGGAAAGCCGCTGACGCTGCTGGGCGCCCTGCTCTTTATCAACGTCCTGATGCTGTTTTTCCTGATGCGCTCGGGCCGCGACTGGCGCTTCGATGTCAAATGGCTGTTGATTCTGCTGATTGTCGACTTTATGCTGGTTTTCCAGATATTGCCGCTGGGCTACCTTTTGTTCAAGGCCATTAAGCCGGGCGACACCTTTTCCTTTGTCACCTTCAGCCGCCTGTTCAGCTACAATATGAACCGCAGCGCGCTGGTCAACACCATTATAGGCGGCCTCGCCGCCATGGTACTGGGCACCCTGATCGCCTTCCCGCTCGCGTGGATGGTGGGGCGCACCAACATGTACGGCAAGAAGTTCTTCCGCCACGTGTTCGTGCTTACCTACATGGTGCCGCCCTACGTGGGCGCCATGGCCTGGCTGCGCCTGCTGAACCCCAATGTGGGCACGATCAACGTGCTGCTGAGAAGTTTCTTCGGCATCACCGAGGCCGCCGGCCCTATCAACGTGTACTCGCTGGGCGGCCTGGTCTGGGTGCTGACCACCTTCTACTACCCCTACGCTTTTATCACCATTTCCCGTGCGATGGAGAAGATGGACCCCTCCCTGGAAGAAGCATCCCGCATCTCGGGCGCTTCTCCCTTCACCACGCTGATGCGCGTTACACTGCCCATCATGACGCCCTCCCTGATTGCGGGCGCTCTGCTGGTGTTCGTCAGCGCGGCCAGCTGCTACGGCATCCCTTCCATCATCGGCGCGCCCGGCCGCGTGCATACCGTCACTACCCGCATCATCGAATACTACGGCCGCGGCACGCAGGGGCTTAACGACGCCACCGGTCTGGCCGTCTTTTTGATGGCGCTGGCTATCCTGATACTCTATCTGTCCGACTTTGTACTGGCCAAAAAACAGTACATCACGGTTTCGGGCAAGTCCACCCGCCCCAACATTGTCGATCTGCGGTCCTGGCGCTGGCCTCTGACGCTGCTGGTAGGCCTTTTCGCCGTGATGGTGGTATTGGTACCCTTCACCACCATCCTCACCACCTCGCTCAAAATCGACGTGGGCAAGCCGCTCATGGCGGAAGGCAACTTCACCTTCACCCAGTGGAGCACCATCTTCTCCCGCTCCGAGACCATGAGCTCGCTGCAAAACAGCCTTGTGTACGCCGGGGTGGCCGCTACGGCGGGCATACTGGTGGCAATCACCATGAGCTACCTGATGCAGCGCACCCGCATCCGGGGACGCCGCCTGCCCGACTTCTTAATCACACTGGGCTCGGGTTCCCCCTCCGTGGTCATTGCCCTGGGGCTTATCATGAGCATGCAGGGGCGCTTCGGCGTCAACATCTATAACACCGCCTATATCCTCATCGTCGCGTATCTGATTAAATACATGATGATGGGCATGCGTACCGTCACCAGCGCAATCAGCCAGATCCACATCTCGTTGGAAGAATCCTCGCAGGTGTCGGGCGCCTCCTGGGTGACGACCATGCGGCGTGTCACAGGACCGCTCATCTTTCCCTCCATCGCGGCGGGCTGGTTCCTCATCTTTATTCCCTGCTTCTATGAGTTGTCCATGACCACGCTCCTTTACTCCAACACCACCAAGACCATCGGCTTTCAGCTGTACGAGTATTGGACCTATACCAGCCAGCCCCAGGCCAGCGCCCTGGCTTTTGGTATCCTGCTCATTGTCATTTTGATCAACCAGGTTTTCAGCCGCCTGACCAAGGGCGAGTTCACTATTTGATAGAGGAGCCGCATTATGTCGAGCGTAACAATCCGTCAAGTCACCAAGTCCTTCGGCAGCAACCTGATTCTGAGCAACTTCGATGAAACGTTCAAAGACGGCGAGTTCGTTACCCTGCTGGGGCCCTCCGGTTGCGGCAAAACCACCATGCTGCGCATGATCGCGGGGTTTGAAAAACCCACCACCGGGGAAATTTATATCGACGATACGCTGATCAGCTCCGACAAGGTGTTTCTGCCGCCCGAAAAACGGGGCGTGGGCATGGTGTTCCAAAGCTATGCCGTCTGGCCGCACATGGACGTCTTTCACAACGTGGCCTACCCGCTGACCATCGCCAAGAAGGACAGAGCCTCCGTCGAGCGGAAGGTGGCGCACGTGCTGGACATCGTGCACCTGTCACAGTATGCCAAACGCTACCCCAACCAGTTGTCGGGCGGACAGCAGCAGCGCGTCGCCCTCGCCCGCGCCCTGGTGGCCGAACCCAAGCTCTTGCTGCTGGACGAGCCGCTGAGTAACCTGGACGCCAAACTGCGCGAATCTATGCGCTTTGAAATCAAAGAGATTCAACGCAATCTGGGCATCACGGTGGTGTACGTCACCCACGACCAGACCGAGGCCATGGCCATGAGCGACCGCGTGTTCCTGATCAATCGCGGCGTTGTGCAGCAGAAGGGCTCCCCCGAAGAAATCTACCGTCAGCCCGTCAACCAGTTCGTCGCGGACTTCCTGGGCAAGGTGGACTTTATCAAGGGCGAGGCCGGCGGCGGACGCATTCTTTTGCACCACACCGAGGTATCGCTGCCGTATGCGGGCGACAAAACAGGCGCCGTAGAAGTTGCCATCCGCCCCGAAAACATCACCATGTCCAAGGAAACGGGCGACATTGAGGGTACGGTAACCGCCGGATACTACCTTGGCGACGCCGGCGACTACCGGGTCGCCGTGGGCGGCATTTCCCTGCGCGTCATTACCGAGGGGCGCGTCTTCCGCGAGTTCACGCCGGGCGACAAGGTCTTTCTCTCCTTGGATGACTTTATCGTCTACGACGACGATGGCTCCTTGGAGGAGCAGTTAAAGATAAACACCTGATGTTCCCTTGAAGCTTCGTGCTCTTTTGTGCGCGGCGCCGGGAAGGGGTACTACGTCGTGACGCCGTTGCATACTGGGCGATACGCTCTTGCTTTGGCCGCCTTGTTTTTCCACGCGGTCATCGCTCTCAGCCCCTTTTCCTTCATGATTTCCGCCAATTCCCCTGCGCAGCCGGAAGAATCATCGTCGATAGATCAACGGAAACGAACATGTCAAGGAGGTGCCGTGTGAAAAACACCCTTTTCGCGTACATACTCCTTCTTTCCCTCTGCGCCGTCGCCCCGGCGGGAGGGGAGCACGTACCGGTCTTCCCGCCGGATTCCGGAGCGCAGGACAACGGCGGGCGTCTTCTTTCGACGCTGGTATCGCTGCTGCTTCCCGAGTCGATGGAACTCCGCATGGACGAACCCCCGGACGGCGCGGGGAATGTCCGCAACATTTCCGTTGCGCTGCGCGGAGCCTTGCTGACCGGCTTCCGCGTGGAGCGGATCGCG
Organism: Synergistaceae bacterium; assembly: GCA_018436785.1. Classification (GTDB taxonomy): domain Bacteria; phylum Synergistota; class Synergistia; order Synergistales; family Aminobacteriaceae; genus JAAYLU01. Next base: position 19,276 of record JAHDKR010000179.1, read on the forward strand.
CTTGAGTCCTCCTTCCTGGAGCTCTCTCCCCCGTCGTCGTGGAAGCCCGGCGACAGGAGCTCGCTTGCCGTGCGAGGCGCGCTGCGGACGAACACGGAAATAGTCCTCCTTGAAGAGGATATCAACGCTGCGCTCGAACCGTACGCGACGGAGCAGTACCGACTCGCAGTCGATCTCAAGCCCGGAGGTATCCGCCTTCGTGTCAACTTCACGGCGGGGCATCTGGGGGGCGGGAGTCTGGCAACGGTGGACGCAGGACTTGAAATCAGAAGGGGGAGCCAGCTCTGGCTGAAGAATCCGCGTATCCTCGTCAACGGCGACGACCAGACGGACGCGGTAGTGAACGAGCTGCTGAAGATTCAGCCCTTCGTCGACTTCGCCGCTTTCGGCTTTCCGCCGAATCTTGTCGCCGCCTCCGTGGACGAGAACGCGCTCCGACTCTCCTCCCGGACTTCTCCGAAGCCTGTCGAAGGGCTGCTCTACCGTTACGAGGCGCTCCCGGGAGTCTCTCCTCCCGTCGTGCCGAATGCGGTTCTGAAGTATTCGCCGGAACTCTTCCGCAACGGGGACATCGTCTTCGTCAACGGCAAGAGGTGGAGAACGAAGATTGTCCGCCTCTTCGACAAAAGCCCCCGCGGATTCGCTCACGCCGGAATCGTGCGCATCGTCGACGGTCTTCCGCATGTCGTCCACGCGTCGCCCGAGCTGGGCAAGGTGGGGATGCAGTCGATGGAGGACTTCTTCTCCTTCGAGAATGTGGACTACGCGCGGGTATACCGCTTCTCCGGCGATCCCGCCGTCGCGGAGGCGGCGAGCCTGCGGGCGCTCGAATACTGTACGCGCGAAATCCCCTTCGACGACCGGTTCGATACGTCGAGAACAGAAGCCATGTACTGCACCGAGGTGATCTGGCGCGCCTACAAGGCGGAGGGGATCGATCTGGCCCGGGGAAACTGGGAGTTCGCGCGCAACCCCATCGTCCAGGGGAGGGTGCTCCTTCCCTACAAACTGAGTCTGAGCCCGCATCTGGAGGAAGCGTTCGTGCTCGAGTAGCGCCTCGTCCTTTTTCGAACTGCAAGAATACACATTTACACAGTATCACGGTCACGACGGAACGAGCGGTTGAATAAAAGGGAATTTTGTCTGTATAATTACAACTGCCTTCATAATGAAGAGCCCGGAATGATCGAGGTGAGCCCATGCTTCCGCCGACGAAGAGCGTCTCAATAAAAGACATCATCCTTTTGGCGTTCGTGATGCTGACGCTGATCACCGGCGGGATTTCGGGCTTCATCGTCTTCTCCGGATGGCTCTCGTCCGCCGAGGAGAACGCCGGCCGGATGGCCGACGAGATAAGCGACGTCATCTTCAGCAGGGTGAACGCGCATTTCAACATTCCCCTGCATATCAACGCCGCCTACCGCGAACAGCTGGAAAAAGGCGTCGTCGACATGAACAATCCGCTGCAGCGGGAGCGCTTTCTGGCTTCCGTGATGCGCGCGCATTCGGGCGAGGTTATCTACAGCTTCGGCTACGCCACAACGGAGGGGGAATACTACGCCGTCCGGTGGAATGAACGGAACGAGCTGGAATTCGTACGGAACAGCGCGGAGACCGGCGGGCGCTCTTTTTATTATGCGGTAACCGACGACCTGACCGCCGGAGAGTTCGTGATGGACGCGGGCGCCTTCGACCCGCGCACGAGGAACTGGTACATTGCCGCGAAAGATGCGGATGGACCGGTCTTTTCGCCGATCTACAAGCACTTCATCATGCCCGACCTCACGGTGTCCGCCTCCTGTCCTGTCCGCGCCGCCGACGGAGTCTTGAAGGGCGTTCTCGGCGTGCACACCACTCTCTCGAAGATCAACGGCTACCTTGAGGAGACGATACGGAACAAGGGCGGAGTCGCCGCCATCGTCGAAAGAGAGTCCGGAGCGTATGTGGCGAACTCCATGGGACTGCCGAACTTTTCTCTCCTCCCGGATGGGCGCGTGCACAGACTCTCTGCGAAAGAAGGCGGGGACGCCGTACTGAAGACCGCCTACGAGGAGTATCTTCGCACGGGGGCGCACGGCATGAAGATCGAGGACGGCGCTGAGGCGTTCTTTGTCCGTATGGAGGAATACCGTCTGAACGGGCTGGATCTTCTCATTTCTTCCGCCATACCGGAACGGATCTTTACCGCGGGCGTCTTCAGCAGCATGCGGCTGGCGCTTGCGCTGGTCATTCTGGTACTCCTGGCCGCGAACACGCTTTACAGCGCGCTTGCAAGCGCCTTCATGCGCCCCATGGAGGCGCTGATCGACGCCGCCGAGCAATTCTCAAGAGGCGATCTCGAAAAGAGGGCGACCGTTGTGCGCGACGACGAGATCGGTCGCCTTTCGCGAACGTTCAACGCAATGGCCGACAACATCTACCTTCTCGTCGGGACGCTGGAATCGAAGGTGAAGGAGCGCACCGCGAAGCTGGAGAAAGCGAACGCGGCGCTGAACGAAAGCGAAGACCGTCTCCGCCTGATCCTCGACTCCACGGCGGAGGCTATCTACGGCATCGACGCGGAGGGACGGTGCACGTTCGCCAACGCGAGCTGTCTGAGGATGCTGGGGTACGGGCGCGAGGAAGAGCTGCTCGGCAGGGATATGCACGCTCTCATCCACTACTCGCAGAGAGACGGCAGGCCGATCCGCCAGGACGAGTGCAGAATTTTTCAGGTGCTCGGGATGGGCGAGAGCGCCTTCGCCGACGACGAAGTCTTCTGGCGGGCCGACGGAGACTCATTCGACGTGGAGTACTCGGCCTATCCCCAGTACAAAGACGGGAAACTTGTCGGCGCGGTCGTCGCCTTCATGGACAATACCGAGCGCAGGAAAAACAGGGCGCACATCGACTTCCTCACCTACCACGACGCGCTCACCGGCCTGTACAACAGGATGTACTTCGAGAGAGCCCTGAAAAGCCTTGACGCCGAGGAGCATCTTCCTGTCACGATCATCTTCGGGGACGTCAACGGTCTCAAGCTGACGAACGACGTCTTCGGGCACGCCGCGGGAGATACGCTCCTGAAACGGTCGGCGGAGATACTGAAGAAAGTGTGCAGGGAGAGCGACGTCGTCGCCAGGGTAGGAGGCGACGAATTTGCCGTTCTGCTGCCTCGAACCGGGCCGGAGGCGGTGAAGAAGGTTATCGAAAGGATCCGGAACGAGTTCGGAAAAGAGCGGATCCTTGCGATAAAGGCGAGCATCTCCATGGGGTATGCCGTGAAGACAGGCCCGGACGAGCAGTTGGAACGCACTGTGAAGGACGCCGAGGACGCAATGTACAAGGAGAAGACGCTCGACCGGAAGAGCGTGGCGGCGGAGATGGTGCGCACGATTCTGGAGACGCTCTATGCCAGGAGCCCCCGGGAGCACAAGCACTCTCTCGCCGTCGCGGAGCTGTGCGCCGACGCGGGGCGCGCGCTCGGCCTTCCTGAGCCGGAGACGCGCCGCCTGCGTGAGATGGGGCTGCTGCACGATATCGGCAAGATCGCCGTCGACGACGCCCTGTTGAACAAAAACGGAACGTTCACCAACGAGGAGCGGAAAAATATCGAGCAGCACTCCGCCGTAGGCTACAGAATACTGAATCTGTTCGACGACACGATCGATCTGGCCGAGGGCGTCCTCTATCACCACGAGAACTGGGACGGGTCAGGGTACCCTATCGGCGCGAGGGGAGAAGAGATTCCACTGCATGCGAGAATACTCCGCGTCGCGGAAACTTACGACGCGCTTAGAGGCGCCTTCCACAGCAGCGCGATGAGTTCCGAGGAAGCGCTGGCGGAGATAGAGCGGCATTCGGGCGGCATGTTCGACCCGGAGATCGTGAGGATCTTTGTCGGCATGATGTCCGGGGCGAAGTAAGGGACGCTCCCGGCGCATATATAACGAAAAATCCCAATTCTATTGACTTTTTCCCGCCGGATGTGTACTGTCTTGTAAAACTACTCAGGAATCCGGGGAGGGAGCAGCATGCGAAAATACTCTGGAGCGGCCCGTCTGACGGCTCTCGCGCTGTCGTTTGTTCTGGTGACGCAGCCTCTTGCGTTTGCCGCGCCCCCCGCTTCTCCGGCGGCGGCCAACGAGGAGGAGAGGGCGTTCGATCGTCTTGTGCAGGACTTCGAGAGCACGTGTGCGCTGCTTGAAGACACGCTCCCGGAGGCCGTTTTTCCGCGCGCGGAGTCCGACGAGGAGCTTGCCGCGCTCTACAAGCGGCTCGTGGACAATCTCCGCGCCGCCCTCGCCTACTCCGTCGGCATCCGCTTCAGCGGCGGGACGGGGCGGCTCAACGTGCTCCCCCGCGAGGAGCGCGCAGCGGCGGTTATGCAGAAGATGCCGCCGAGGATGGAGCTGATCCTCGACGCGTCCGGTTCGATGAACCGACGTGTCCGAAGGAACGTACACGGTCGCGCTCCATCTCGCGGACGGCGTCGTGACCGTTCCCGGCGTGCGGATAGAACACGGCCGCATGACGGAGGTCCGCCTCGACGAGGAGGGCGGCAGGATCGTCGGCCGTCCGTCCCTTTCCGCCAAGTGAGGAAGAGAAGCACCGAACGGTACCGCTTCATCCTCTTTCGTTGAGCAGTTCACCAGGGAACCGGCCGAAGAAGCGGACAGGAGAGACGTACTCGGGCGGGTATGCCGGGGGGGTGCGGTATGGCGCCGGGCTACGCCGCCAGGATGCTTATAAGGAGTTGCAGTGCGAGAAAGACGATGAGCGCGTGCAGAAAAAAGCCGGTCCGCACCCTCCGCAGCGCGGCAACCATCACCGCGAGGACGGCGGCTGCGGTGTTCGAGGCGATCAACGGAACCGAGATGTTCAAAATTCCGTAAATCGCCCATCTGTCCGCGGACGCCCTCTCAAGCCACGACCACCAGACGAATGTCGACGCCATGAGCGACGACGCCCAGAGGAGCATGGCGAGCAGGAAGAAGAAAAAGGCGCTCCGCGTCGCACCGCCGAGAGCTATAAGCAGGCCGGCGAGCAGGCCGTTCGCCAGAAGCAGTAACACCGGAAGGGACATCGTGTCCAACGGCATCGCCCGACTTTCTGTCTCCCGAACGCCCCCTGCGATTACCGGAGGCGTTCCGGAGTTTGTCTACCACCCCTTGACGGTCTCGAAGATGCTGTCGGGGATGTCGCCGGCGAAGAAGTCCTGGAACGACTCCTCGATGATGTCGAGCGCGGCGTCCGCCTGCTCCTTCGAGATGACCAGAGGAGGCTGGATTCTCAGGACGCTGCCGCTGAAGAAGGAGAGCAGCAGCCCCTTCTCCCACGCGCGGTAACAGATCTTCGCGGCAGCCTCGCCGTGGCGCTCCTTCGTCTCCCGGTTCCTGACGAGGTCGACGCCGATGGAGAGCCCTATGCCGCGCACGTCGCCGATGATCTCGTACTTCTTCTGCATTTCGAGGAAGCGGTTCTTGATATGTCCGCCGACGGCGAGCGCGTTCTCCATCAGCTGCTCTTCGCGGATGACCTGGATGGTGGCCAGGGCGGCGGCGCAGCAGACGGGGTTTCCCGCCGCGGTGAAGAGGTGCGCCGGGGCCTCCGGGGATCTCCGGGACGATACCCAGGCGCATGTCCGGCGTCCCGTCGATTTCGATGAAATCCCCCGTCTCCACCCCTTCGAGGTCGGGGCGTACCTGCTGCGGGTGTTCGAGGACGATGCGCGGCATTCCCTTGCTCCACCCCTCGGCTCGGTGGTTGCACCCGGCCACCCTGCCGGGGAGCACTTCGACGCTCTCTGTCCGGCGGTGTGTCCGGGAGACGATGGGCTCGATGGTCTCCCGGATTTCGTCAAGCGGAATCCCCAGCGACGAGGCGATCATGCTCACCGACTGCACGAAGCCGATGTGCCCGACGACGCTTCCGTCACGCCTTCCGGCGTCGAATTCGTCGAGCGTTCTGCCCACCCCCTGCGTCTCCATCACCGTCGGGCCGAACGGGGAGAGATCGTTCACGCGCCGCGCGCGCACCGTCCGGACGTCGCTGCAGACGCCCGTAAGCGCGATGATCAGCGTGTCCAGCACGAATCCGGGGTTGACCCCCGTTCCCAGCACCGTCACCCCGTGGGCTTTCGCGAGTCCGTCGATCGCGGCCGCCGTCTCCGGCGCCGTCCTCCACGGGTACGTCCACTCCTCCGCGATGGTGATCACGTTCGTTCCGCTCCCCACAAGCTCCCGTATATACCCTTCGGTCCCGCTGATGAACGACGATACGGCGAGCAGCGCGACGTCGGCTTCCGGAAGCGGAGCGGTGGCGCCGTCCGTCACGACGACGTCCGGAAAACGCTTCAGGCCGAACAGCTCCCCCAGCGTTCTCCCTGTCTTCTCAGGGTGCGAATCCGCCGCGCCGACGATCTCCACGCCCTCCTTCTCGTCGAGGATGCTCGCCATGAGCGACCCCATGCTCCCCAACCCCCACACAACAACTCTGATCGGCTGCATCGTCTTCCCCCTTAGAAAAAACCGCCCCGGCCGGACAGTTCCGGACGGAGCGGGGCATTATCACTTTCCCTCGACGTAGACGCGGGGAACTCGCTTGCTTATCATCGCGCCGATGGCCGCCACGATGGTGTCCAGCTTTTCGGCGTATTCGTAGATGGAGATCTCGTCGCCGCCCTGCGGCCCGATGACGACGACCTCGTCGCCCACGGAGACTTCCGGCAGGTGCGAGACGTTCACCATGCACTGATCCATGCAGATGCGCCCCGCCACCCGGCATCTCGTCCCCCGGATCAGCACCTCTCCCCTGTTCGAGAGCGGGCGGGCGAAACCGTCGGCGTACCCCAGCGGGAGGACGGCGAGCCGCTCCTCGGAGCGAGTGACGTACGTCAGCCCGTAGCTGACCCCCTGCCCCGGCGGCAGCGTCCTGAGGGCCGCCACGGCCGTCTTGAACGAAAAGCCCGGAAGAACGGGAAGCGAACGGGGAACGTGCTCGGTGGGGTACATCCCGCAGACGATCTGCCCCGGCCGGACGCCGTCCATCGCCCACTGCGGGAAGGAGAGCGTCCCTCCCGAGTTGCAGCAGTGGCGCAGCGGAATGCTGATTCCCTTCGCCGCGATCAGATCGAGCGCCTTCAGGAAGAGCGCGTGCTGCTCGTGCACGTAGGCAAGATCGGCGTCGTCCGCCGTGGCGAAGTGCGTGAACGCCCCTTCGCAGACCACTCCCGGCAGCGCGGCGATCCGCGCGACCGTCTCCGTTGCTTCGTCCGGACGGAAGCCGATGCGCCCCATTCCGGTGTCGATCTTGATGTGGACAAATGCCTTTTTCCTAATTTTTCCGCCGCCGCGGAGAGCGCGTGCGCCATCTCCATGTCGGTGATGGTCGCCCGTATGCCGTACCGCACGTACTCGGGGGCCGCGTCGTACGGCGACGCCCCCAGCACCAGCACGGGATCGACGATCCCCCCTGCGCGCAGTTCGAGCGCTTCGTCCGGCGTGGCCACGATGAAGTAGTCCGCTCCCGCCTCGCGGAGCGCCCACGCCACGGGGACCGCCCCCAGGTTGTACGCGTTCGCCTTGATCACGCCGAAGATTTTTGCGGCCGCGCCGCCGTGTTCGTCAAGGTGCTTCCGGATTGCCCCGTAGTTGGCCCGTATGTTGTCCAGCCGGACTTCCATCCGCGTAGGACGCAACGTCATCGATGCCACCTCCCCAAAAGATGCGCTCTGCGCGCGTGCGTCTATTATATGTCAAAGGACGGCGCGAAATGTATTTATTTTCGGCATCGATGTAAAAGATAAAACAAGGTTGAATGAGCGGCGTCCTCTCTCCTTGAAAGGCGCTCCTCCTCTGCCTACAGATAAAGATCCGTGCTCAGATATTTCAAGCCTGAGTCGCAGACCAGAAAGGCGACCTCGTTCCCCTTTTCGCGCCTCCGCAGAAGCGAGACGGCTGCGAAGAGGTTCGCCCCCGACGAAAAACCGCCGAAGATGCCCTCGTACACGGCAAGCGCGTGCGCCCCTTCGATCGCGTCGTCGTTGCTTGCGGCGAGGTAGTCCTCCACAAGCGACGGGGCGAGCAGCGGGAGCGTCCGGCTGTACCCGCCCCCCTGAATCTTGTGGTTCGCGTTGACGACCTCCCCCTTGCCAAGAAACGCGGCGGTCTCCGGTTCCAGCAGATAGCAGCGGATGCGCGGATTATGCTTCTTCAGCGCCAGCGCGCACCCCGTGAAGGAGCCCCCCGTTCCGGCGAAGTCGACGAAGGCGTCCAGCTTCCCCTCCGTCTGCGTC
>JAHDKR010000228.1 GCA_018436785.1 Synergistaceae bacterium
CATCTTCTCTTCATGGCGGATGAAGAGAGCGCAGGGGTGCTGGAGCAGAACATCGGAAGTCCGGGACGAGGTTTCCGGCGGGTGGACTCGGAGTTGCGGAAGGGCGTTGTCTGGGATGTGCCCGATACTTTGGCGACGGTGAACGATTTCCGGTTGCCCGGCAATTTCGTGTATCCGGACGATGATCCCTCCGACAACAACCGCTGGAAAACCTACCGGACGCTCCTTTCATCCTATTTGGTCCGCGGGACGAAAATCGACGTTGAAAAGATGAAAGGAATTTCGGGATATTACGGAACCGACGGCAATGCCTATACGTCGGGGGCTGTGTTTCTTTCGAACCGTATCGTGACGGCGCAGTCCATCATTCTGAACATGGACACCTTGGAGATGTGGGTCCACTTTTCTCCTGTCGGGACAGGTCCTATGCCGCTCAATCCTACGTATATCAGAGTGAAGACGCTGCTGGAGATGTAGCGAAGCCTTCAGGATTCTGTTCAAACAGAACAAAACGCCGAAGCGGGGGAGAAGAGAACACCCCGGCTTCGGCGTTTTTTCTGCTCGTACTCCGGATGTATAAAAAAAGGAAACGTTGTGTTTATAGGGTGCCATCTCAACAAAGATTCCGTAGTATATCATCCGGTACGGGGAACAACCCGAATAACGGAAAACGTTTTTGCACTGGAGATCCCTGTCGAAGAGAGAGAGCCGGAGTTCGTGCATACTCCCGGACACCTTGTGATTCCTTTGGAGGGCGGCGCATTTGAGACGGATCCTTTCAGAGACGATATCTCCCTTGTGGTAAAGGGAGAACGCGGCATAAGCGTCATCCTTGGCTGCGCGCACGCCGGGGTGGTGAATATCCTGGAGAAAGCGTCCCGTACTTTTGGAACGAAAGCGTTTCATGCGGTGATCGGAGGAATGCATCTTGGAGATTGCCCCGAAGAGTATGTTGAAAGAGTAACGTCCGCTCTCGCGGCGCGTTTTCAAGTGGACGTGCGGAGACCGTGCCACTGTACAGGGATTCATTCCGCATGGCAGTTAGCATTGAAGGCCGGTAATGTCGAGTGGGCGGGGGTGGGAACGATCCTCGAATTATAACGAGTTCGTTGAATACGAGTCGCGTGTGCGGAATTCAGCGTGTTGAAACGGTTGGATGTTTGCTCTCTTTGTTTAGTTTGCGAGATGTGATGAAAAAACACGGTATTGGAGATGGTGCAGAATGTTGGATGCGCTCAGGGTAACGGTTCTTGCGGAGGACAGCGTTCCTTACGAAAGTCCGCTTCTCGCTCAGCACGGGGTTTCATTCTTGCTGGAGGCGGAACAGAACGGTAATGTAAAGCGGGTTCTTGTCGATGTGGGACAGAATCCGGATGCGCTGCTCTACAATATCGAGCAGCTGAAGATCCCTCTCGGGGAGACCGACGCGGTTGTACTGACTCATTGTCACTATGACCACACTCAGGGGCTCTCGAAAATTCTGAAGGCCGTGGGGCGGCGCGATGTTCCGGTGATCGCGCATCCGGCGCTTTTCCGCCCGAATTTTATCACGGCCCCGTTCTTCCGGCACGTGGGGGTGATGCAGGGGGACGAACCGCTCGACATTCAGGCGGCCGGAGGGAGCCTCTTTCTCTTCTCTGAGAAGTTACAGCTGATGCCGGGTCTTGAGACAACCGGCGAAGTTCTGCGCACGACGGATTTCGAAGAGGTTGGCATCGCGCTCTGTACGGTGGATGAAAAAGGGCGCATTGTACCCGATCAGATGCCTGACGACCTTGCGCTCATCGCCAGAGTGAAGGGCAAAGGCGCAGTTGTGGTGACGGGGTGCAGTCACGCGGGGATCATCAATATACTCAAACATTCGATCAAGCCCGGAGAGTATGTGGATGCTGTTATAGGAGGCCTTCATCTCGTGGAGGCGTCGAAGGAACGTATTCAGAAAACAGTGTCGGCGCTGAAAGAGTTTTCACCTTCTCTGGTTGCGGCGGGTCACTGTACGGGATTCCGTGCGCAAGCCGCGCTGTATGCGGCATTCGATGAAAAGTTTACAACTATGGGAGCCGGCTCGGTCTTTGCTTTTAAGGCATAGCGGCGACACATTCATACTATGGTAAAGGGAGGGGCAAAAACTATGTCGCAACAGGATCTTCGTACAGGGGCAGTGCTCACAGTGGGTTTGGCGTTGTTCAGCGCACATTTCGGCGTGGGGGACATTATTTTCCCCGGGAAGCTCGGGTTTGATACCGGATCGCTCTGGCTCATCGCAGGATTCGGGTATTTCTTTGTGAATACGGTCATCGCATACCTCGGGTATCTCGCCATGGCGAAGGATAGAGTCGGGATCGCCCACATGGCGGGAGAAATTTTGACGCCGTTCTGGGGCAAACTTTTCGGCGGCATTCTGATGCTTGTTGTGGGCCCCGTGTTTATACTGCCCCGCGTTGCGTCTGCAACTCATGAAATGTCCATACTTCCGTTTTTCCCTCAGACCAGCATCGCGTTGACCCTTGGCGTCTTTTTCGTGCTGAACGCTTACGTCTGCCTTAACCGGACTGCAGTCGTCGACCGGCTGGGAAAGGTGCTTTCGCCGGCTCTGGTGCTGTTCATAGGCGCCATAGCCGTGAAGGGAATTATGACGCCCATCGCCATGCCCGTGGCGAGTACGGTGACGACCAAGGCAGCCTTCGGCGTTGGTTTCAACTTCGGGTACAACACGATGAACGCTATCGCAGCGGTCCTGATGGGAGGATGGATCCTCAACGTCTTCTCTCTGCAGGGTATTACGGAGCCGGGAGCCCAGCAGCGGAATCTTGTCAAAGTCGGCTTGGTGACGGTTGTCCTGCTCGGTGTGACGCAGATGAGCCTCACATGGCTGGGGGCGAGCGCCGGCGGCGTCTATCCGGAAGCGACGTTGGGAGACCTTCCCCTGAAAGTAACGATGCATCTTTTCGGAAGGCTCGGCATGATGGTTTTCGCGGTTCTTATGGCGTTGGCGTGTTTTACGACGAGCGCTGGTCTTACTGCCACGGCTGGTGCGTTCTTCGAGCAGATTTCCGGCGGAACTCTGAAGTATCCGGTTGTCGTCATTGCGTCGAGCGTCTGCGGTTTTGCTCTGGGCTTGGTGGGATTGTCGCGGATTGTCGGGTACACCGTGCCGTTCCTGGCGCTGCTCTATCCCGCGCTGATCGTCATTATTTTCGGCACGTTCTTTCTTGACGTCAAGGCGCAGCGTCCTATGCTTATTGGAGGTATTATGGTCGCGCTGCTTTTCGGCCTTTTCGATGCGACGAAAACAGCAGGATTCACCGTCGAATGGATGGAGTCGGTCGTCTCCGCCATGCCGCTGGGCCAGCAGGGATTCCCGTGGCTGCTTCCGACTGTCGCGGGACTGATCGCAGGGAAGCTTGCGGGCGGTATGAGGAAGGGCTAGACCAAAAAGCCGGTTGTAGATGATACCAGCCGGCAGGTAATAAAGAAAAGCAAGGGGAAGCGTCCGAAGTTATCGGGCTGCTTCCTCTTTGTTTTCCAGTGCTTCAATAAGGTATTCGCTCTCAGAAAGAAGGCGGAGCAAGGTTGCCGCGACTGCTTCGTCGGAGAGGTTGTCGAGCTCCCGGTGCAGCGCTTCCACAAGAAGAAAGGCTTCTCCTTCGCCGAAATAGGCCAGATTCCCCTTGAGTCTGTGAGAGAGCACACGGAGCGTCTCCCTATCCTTCCGGTCGAAGGCATCGCGCATCGAGAGCAGCAGCGGCGGGGCGAGCGCGAGGAACTCGCCGATGATTTTCCGCGCCAGCTCGGCATCCCCTTCCGTAAAGGAGAGAATGGCCGAGGCGGCGTCCGGTCCCCTTACCGCGCTCTTTCTGGCGGAGGGGATGCCGGTGACTCTCTCGACGGTGGAGAGAAGCGTCTCCAGTTTGACCGGTTTTGCGAGGAAGTCGTCCATCCCCGCGGCAAGGCAGCGCTCTCTATCCTCGGGTCTGGCGTACGCGGTGACGGCGACTATCGGAGTGCGCCGCCCCTTTTTCTTCTCCTCGGCGCGGATGGCGTGAGTCGTCTGTATCCCGTCCATTCCTGGCATCTGGATATCCATCAGAATGATGCTCCACTCTTTGTCGAAGAGGGCGTTAAGCGCTTCCTGACCGGAAGAAGCGGTGAAAACCGAGTACCCTCCGTGTTCGAGGCTGGACGCGATGATCTTCCTGTTCATCGCGTTGTCCTCCACAAGCAGAACCGGCGCGCCGCCGTTCTCCGCATCCTCGGAGATACCGGCGGTTGATAACGGAATAAAAAACGAGATGACCATGTTCTCTTCCTGTTTTTTCACGTGCAAACGGCCGCCCATTGCAGCGATGACCGACGAGCAAATTGAATAACTCAGGCCGGGCGGCGCGTTTCCTTCAATAACGGGATCGGCCGACAAAGCAACGCCGCTGTGTGCCCATTCGATGGAAAAAAGAACTTCCAGCCCCTCGGCTGTAAACCTTCGTGTGACAACGGAGAGTTTTACGGCGGTGTCCAAACTCAACGCGATGACGTTCGAGAGAAGAAGGTGAAGTATGTTCTCTATCTGCGCTCCATTTCCCCTCGCCAAGCGGGGGATGGAGGAGTCGATGTCGAGCTCGATGCGCGGCTTCCTTTTTCGAATACGTTGATGAAGCGCTTTCAGGGTTTCGGCACAGAGAGCGGCGACAGAAAAAACGCTCTCTTCCGCCGCGGTATTTTTTTGTGTGGGCGAGGGGCGCGGCGTCTCGGTTGCACACCGGCTGTACTGGGTCTTCCACGGCATAAAGGATGGACGTTCGGTCTGTTTCATACAAGTAACTCCGATCTGATGCTCTCGCGCAGGAGATAGCGTTTCAGCGGCCTTCCGGGGCCGTTGTATTCGAACTGGATTCTGACGGCGCCTGTTTTGGAGAGGTGGTCGAGGTACCTCCATGCGGTGGAACGTGAGATAGAAAGACGAGTACATATCTCTTCAGCAGAAAGGCCTTTGTCGTCGGTGAGCTCTTTCATTACAAGGGAGAGCGTTCCCGGCTGCAGCCCCTTGGGCAGCTTCTCGCTCCCCCCGGGAGATCTGTTTGCGGAGGCAATTTCGAAGAGAGAGTCCAGCGTCTCCTGGGTCGCCTCCTCAGTATCTGACGGCATCTTTGTCCTGTTTTCAAGGTAGGCTTCAAGAGATGTCCGGAAGCGTTTCAGCGAATAGGGCTTGATCAGGTAGTCGAACGCTCCAAGCAGCTTGGCCTGGGATACCAGTTGCGGATGCTTGCCGGCCGATACAAGAATGACGTCGGCGACGTTCCCCTCGGCGCGGAGTTTTTTCAGCGCGTCGAGACCGGAAAGACGGGGCATGAAAATATCCATGACGATAAGATCGGCTGAAGACGACTCGAAAAAACGCACCATCTCAATGCCGTCGCCGACGGTTCCAGCTACGGTAAAGCCGTGCACTTGCTGAATCGTCTGTACATGAAGGCTGCATACCATCGGATCGTCCTCGGCTACGAGAACTCTGACGGGTAGTCTTCGTTTCGTCATTTTCCTCACCCCTTGATTGAATTATATGCTCTCGCTCCTCGTTCGTAAACACAATGAACAAAAAGAAAATCAATGAACAAAACTCTTGCTTTTTTTAGGTTTGTGTTTCAGAATGAATGGTACATAAATTGCATTCCCGGTTCGGTTGATGAACTTCCCCACGCACTGGTTCCGCTTCCCGAAAACCTGCCCCGGGTTTTCGACGAGGAGCGGAACCCCCTTTTTTCTCTCTGGCTTCGGAAACGCTCATCCCGCTTGACTTTCTTCTCCATGCACTGCATTATTAACACGTCCAAAGGAGGGGTCTCGATGACGAATTTTGCGCAGTCAGTCGCGCCGTACATCCTGTATACGTGTTCGCTCGTTCTTCTTCCGCTCGGGGTCAATCGCTTCAGGGCGGGCAGTCCTGTGAAGGGGTTTCTCGATTTCGTCGGCGCGGGGGTTATTGCCGTCATGGCCTGGAGTCTTGCGAACCCCTAGGCGCTGATGGCATGAAACGGGCTTTCAGCATTTTGTACGTTTCTTTTTCCCTTTTCTATGGTACACTCTGTCCGTTTTGTTCCAAATTCCGTGAAGGATCATTTTAGGGAGGTTTTTGAATGAATCGTTTCAGAAAAGTATGCGTGTCATCGCTGTTGCTCCTTGTTCTTCTGGCGTCCGTCGCAGTTGCGACCGAGACGAAGCCGGAACCGGCAAAGGCGGAGCCGTCTCCTGCGGCAGTCGAAGAGAAGGCCCCGGTTGCTGATCCCGAGACCGTGCTCGCTACTGTCGGATCGGCCGAGATCAAGCAGAAGGATGTTACCGCGATTATCGGCCGTCTCGATCCCCAGAGGGCGGCCATGTACGACAACGAGATGGGGCGCAGAGCGATTCTTGAGGAACTGGTCAACATGGAGCTCTTCTCTCTGCTCGGGGCCGAGCTCGCTGTGGAGAAGGATCCGAAGTTCATCGAGACCATGAACGAAGTCCGGAAGGACGTCACGCGCCAGTTCGCAGTCGAGGCGATCATGAAAGACGTCGCCGTCACCGACGAGGAGATCGCCGCGTACTACGAGAAGAATAAGGAGAACTTTAAGGTTCCCGAGACCGTCCGCGCGAGCCATATTCTGGTCGCCGACGAGGACGAGATGAAGAAGGTGCGCGCGGATCTCGACGCGGGAATGTCCTTCGAGGATGCTGCGCGGAAACACTCTTCCTGCCCTTCGAAGGAGCAGGGCGGCGACCTGGGCTACTTCTCCAAGGAGCAGATGGTGCCGGAGTTTGGCAACGCCGCCTACGCCATGAAGGTCGGCGACATCTCTGCCGAACCTGTAAAGACGCAGTTTGGTCTGCATCTGATCAAGCTTGTCGATAAGAAAGAGGCCTCCGTACGCCCCCTCGACGAAGTCCGGGCGCAGCTTACCGAGTCTCTCCTGAACGAAAAGAAGGCTGGCGTCTACAACGAACAGCTGGCGAAGCTCCGTGAGAAGCACCAGGTTGTCATCGTGGGAGAGAAGAAAGAAGAGGCCAAAGTAGAGGCAAAAGAAGAGGCAAAAGAAGAGGCAAAAGAAGAGGCAAAAGAAGAGGCAAAAGAAGAGGCAAAAGAAGAGGCAAAAGAAGAGGCAAAAGAAGAGGCAAAAGAAGAGGCAAAAGAAGAGGCAAA
>JAHDKR010000085.1 GCA_018436785.1 Synergistaceae bacterium
CCTCGAAGAGCGTATCGACATGGATGTCAGGGCCGCTTTTTCACGCATGCACACGGGGGAGCATATTCTCTCGCGAGTGCTCGAACGGGCGAACCCGCCGCTTCATGTGTACAAGGTGGCTATCGGTGAAGAAGAGAGCGCGGTCTTTCTTACTTTTCCCGGAGAGGTGTGCTGGGACATGCTCTTTGCCGCGGAGGACGAGGCAAACCTGGTCGTCGAAAGGAATCTTCCTGTAGAAACTCTCTACCTTGCCAGGGAGGAGGCGGAACAGCTTCCCGGCATCAAGGGAAATTGGGGGAGAATTGCAGACGACACGATACGGGTTGTCCGCATTCCCGGTTTTGATACCATTGCCTGTTCCGGGTCGCACGTTTCCGCTACGGGCGAGGTTGGGGATATCTTCGTTACGGGATTCCGGGGAGCTTCCCCCGAATGGGAAGTAAAGTTTACCGCGAAGGGGAGAAAGATGCGCAACGAGTACAGCCAAGTGAGCCGCCGGATGGTACGGAGCGTGGGGTGTCCGCTTTCGCGGCTTGAGGACGTCTTCTCGGGACTGCGGGACGAGAACGCCGCGCTCGGCAAGACTCTGGAGAAGGCTGCGCAGTTGGTTGCCATACCCTGGGATTGCTCGGAAACGGGCGGAGTTTCCCTTTATACCGCGGTCATTCCCGGAGTTCCGAAGGAGCTCGTGACGGCTGCGGCGCGCAGATGGTCCGACGCCCACCCCGGGGGGATCGCGCTTCTGTTGCTCCCCGACCCGGAGAAAGAGGGGGGAGCGTTTCTCCTCTACAGAGGCGCTGCGGTAGAGCGTGACTTTTCTCGCTTCCTGAAATCGTCGCCCTCTCTTGAAGCCAGAGGAGGGGGGCGAAGCGACTGGCTGAACGGCGCTTCGTCCTGTATGGATCCGGGAGCGTGGACGCAGGAAATAGAAAGGTATATGTCGGAATAAAAAAGAAGGCGGCCGGAGAGCCGCCTTCTTTCATTGAGAAACTGGGAAAGGCGCCGCTACTTGATAGCGGGAACCTTCATGCCCTTCTCGGTGTAGAACTTCGCCGCGCCCGGATGTACGGGGACGGAGACGCCGTCGAGCGCTGTTTCGAGGGTGATCAGCTTCGCCTTCGCGTGGACCTTGTGCAGGTCGGCGATGTTGTCCCAGAGAGCCTTGGTGAACTTGTAGACGACGTCGTCGGAAAGCTGCGCGTCGCAGACGAGCATCGCCATGACGGCGGGAGTCGGAGTGTCCTGATCAACGCCGTTATAGGTGCCGGCGGGGATGGTGTCCTTGATGAAGAAGGGGAATTCCTTGACGAGCTTGCTCATGAACTCGTCGTTGAAGCTGACGAGGCCGATGTCATGAGTGGTCGCCAGGTCCATGAGGGAGGATGTGGGGTAGCCGGCGACGACGAAACCGACGTCGAGCTGCCCATCCTTGAAGCGCTGGGTGGTGTTGTTGAAGTCGAGGAAATCGGTCTGCATATCGCTGAACTTGATCCCCGCCACCTTCAGAATCGCGGATACGTCGCCGAGCACGCCCGAGCCGGGAGCGCCGACGGAGACTCTTTTGCCGTTTATGTCCATGATGTCGCTCACGCCGCTCCCCTTAAGGGTGACGCAGTGGACGTGCTCAGGGTACAGGGAGGCCACAACGCGGATATTGTCATACTTCTCTTTGAACGGAGACATTCCCTTTGCTGCCCAGAAGGCGATGTCGTTCTGGGCAAAAGCCATCTCGATCTGATGGGTGCCGATAAGGTTGATGTTGGCTGCGGAAGCGTTGCCGGTTTCGGAAGTGACCTGGAAGTCGGGGACATTTCTGCTGATGATGTCGGCAATGCCGCCGCCGAGGGGATAGTAGGTGCCGCCCGTGCCGCCCGTGGCGATGGAAATGAAGGTCGTTGCGGACGCCGCGCCCGCGAAAATGGAGACCATAAGAAGAAGAGCAAGACCTGCGGTGAATTTCTTATTCATATGTGTATTCCTCCTAGCTTGAATTTGTGGTGCTTTGAATGATTCAAAAACTCGCGTGTATTTTGTTCCCCCCTTTTTATTTAAATTGAGCGTTCTCTTTGCCTCCTATAGTATAGGACGAATTCCCCGGGGTATCAAGAAACTCTTGTGATTTTTTATTGAATCTCTGGAAGGAAAAGTGACTCTTGCCTCAAATTCCTTTATAATGGGATTCAGAACTCACCAGAGAGGAGCTGTATGTTGTGATCTGGAAGAATATCTTCAAGAATCCCCAGGACGAAGACATTGAGGAGGAACCCGTCGAGATGGAGCTTTTGCAAGGGATGGAGGAGGAGAGGGAGCCCGTTACGCTGCAGATGAACGGGCCGAGCGCTGATTCGGAGAGAAGCTCGATCGAACTCAATCTCAAGATACGTATCGACGACGAAAATCAGGCGGGGAGAGCCGCCCTTCTCCTCGCATCGACGACGACCAGCGAGGCGGAGAACATTTTCAAGAGAGAGCTGGCTTCCCTGGGTTGGAAATCGGTGGCGACGGAAGTCGGGGGACTTGCTGGAGACCTTCCTCAGAAGATCACAAGGGCGCTTGTCGGGGCTTCGCTCAACGCGGGGGTGGTGGAGAAAAAAAGGAACGAGATGCATGCGCTGATGCACGCCGCGCTGGAAGCGTTGGACGGTTTTCTCGTCGTAGGCATGCTCGAAGCGAGCGTCGGCGCGAAGATCGCCATCGTCCGGAACAATCGCTGGATCTCCGTCGCCGTCATGGGAGATACGGCCTACCATGCCGTCGCGCATCACGAACGCTGCGGCCTCGGAGTCATGCATATCTGAAGGGAGAAAATCGGTCCCGGAAGAAAATTTGCTCTTGCGTCCGGGGCCTTCCTGTGCTAAAGTTTCTCTTCGTTTGGAGATATATGCAAGGCTTTACGATAATTTCGGAGGTGCCCATAGATGAAAAAAGATATTCATCCTCACTACGAGAAGTGCACGGTGAACTGTGCATGCGGAAATTCTTTCGAGACCCGTTCGACGCAGAAGGAGATTCGCGTCGGCGTTTGTTCCTCCTGCCACCCCTTCTTCACCGGGAAGAAGGGCAGCCGTGTGCTCACGGAGGCCGGAAGACTCGAGAAATTCCAGAAGAAGTACGAGGGAATCAACTACGGCCAGAAGGAAAGCGCGGAATAGGACAACGACGAGGGGGCTTCGGTCCCCTCTTTTTCGGAAAGGAAGTGGGCTGTATGCGCTGCGGCGTCCTCCTTCTCTCCTTCACGCCCCGGCCTGATGCTGTTGTCGCCGCTGCGGCAAAACTCTGTTACAGCGACGTTTCGGCTGCGGACCTTCTCTCGGATGAATCTTCGGAGAAGATGCGCGGTCTGTTGCGTCATATACGCGCAAGCGGTCATTTCTCCCCGTTCGAGCACGCCTCCTTCACCTTTGCCGTGGACGGATTGAGCCGGGTAACCTCTCATCAGCTTGTCCGCCACAGAATAGCTTCCTTTAGCCAGCAGAGCCAGCGGTACGTGACGATGGGAGAGCCCGATGTCGTTGTACCGCCTTCCATTGCGGAACGCCCCGAACTCACGGACGGTTTTCTCGAAATGACCAGATCGGCGCACGCTTTCTACCGGAAGCTCGTCGAAAGCGGCGTTCCGAAGGAGGATGCCCGCTACATTTTGCCCCATGGCTGGAGCACACGGCTTGTCATGACGATGAACGCGCGGGAGCTCCATCATTTTTTCACACTCCGGCTCTGCCGCAGGGCGCAGTGGGAGATTCGGAATCTGGCGCGGGAGATGCTTCTCGCGGTGCGTGAGGCGGCGCCCCTGCTCTTCGAGACGGCGGGGCCGTCGTGCCTGGTTCGCGGACGCTGCGAGGAGAAGTCTCCGTGCGGCCGCCCGTTTGCGTCTCTTGAGGAACTTTTGGATGATAATTAAGTGTGAGGTGAACATGAAGAGATTATTTGCGTCGATGCTCCTCTTCCTTGCGGAAGGGCTTGAGCAGAAGAGAATACCGGTCGGCGGCCAGGCGGTCATCGAAGGCGTTCTTATGAAGGGTCCGGAGCGCTGGGGACTTTCGGTCAGAAAACCGGACGGAGAGATCGAGAACGAGACGTGGCAAAGCTTCTCGCGGACGAAGCGGATGCCGTGGAAGCTTCCGATAGTGCGCGGCGTCGTGACGATGGTGGAGATGATGACGGTCGGTTTCCGCGCGCTGAACAAGTCCGCGCAGATCGCCGTCGGTGAAGAAGAAAAAATAACGCCGAAGGAGTTTCTCCTCTCGGTCCTTGTCGCCATTGGGGCGGTCGTCGGACTGTTCATCGCCTTGCCGCTTTGGCTCTCCGATCTTGCCGTCACTTCGTGGGGGCTGACGCAAACCGGAAAAAACATTCTCGAAGGATGTGTCAGGGGCCTTGTCTTTATCGCCTACGTAGGGGGGATCGGCCTCTGGAGCGAGATACGGCAAGTTTTCCGCTACCACGGGGCGGAGCAC
Source organism: Synergistaceae bacterium (assembly GCA_018436785.1). Classification (GTDB taxonomy): domain Bacteria; phylum Synergistota; class Synergistia; order Synergistales; family Aminobacteriaceae; genus JAAYLU01. Next base: position 4,458 of record JAHDKR010000085.1, read on the forward strand.
AAGACGATCAACGCCTTTGAATCCGGCGCCGACATGACGCCCGAGAACATACGGAAATTTTCGCGGATTCATCCGCGGTGCGGCACATCGTTCCTCCTCATCGTCGTTGCGGTGAGCATCGTGGTCTTCTCCATCGCGGGAAGCGGCTCCATCCTCTGGAGAATCGGCAGCAGGATCGTGCTTCTTCCGCTGGTCATGGGAATTTCCTACGAGATCATCAAAGGAGCCTCTTGCGCCGGTATTCTGGGCAGGATCCTCATGGCTCCGGCAATGTCCTTCCAGTATCTCACGACGCGGGAGCCGGACGAGAAGCAGATCGAAGTCGCCCTGACGTCGCTTGAGACGGCGCTTGGCCGTAAACTCTCGCCTGTTGCGGCGGAGGCGCCTGCTGAATGAACTTCCAAGACAAGCTGAGCGAGCTCGAAAGGGATTTTGAAGAAACAGAAGCCAAGATGGCCGACCCTGCCTTTCACTCGAATATGAAGGAGCTGCAAGGACTGGCGAAGCGCCATTCGAAGCTCGCTCCCGTTGTCTCCAAGTTCCGCGAGTTTAAAAAAGTAACCGTTGACCTCGAAGAGGCGCGGTCGCTGCTTCACTGCGGCGATCCGGAGATGGAGTCGCTCGCCAAGGATGAACTCTCCTCAAAAGAAGATCGTCTCCGGGAGATCGAAGAGGAGATGAAACTCCTTCTTCTGCCCGAGGACCCGAACGACGAAAAGAGCGTTATTGTGGAAATCCGCGCCGGGACGGGGGGGGAGGAGGCCGCGCTCTTTGCCGCGAACCTCTTCCGGATGTACACACGCTTCGCGGAGCGCGAGGGGTGGAGAACCGAGATCGTCGACTACAACGAGACCGGTATCGGCGGATACAAGGAGATTATCTTCCGGATCGACGGCGACGGCGTGTACAGCAAGCTCAAGTTCGAGAGCGGCGTGCACAGGGTGCAGCGCGTTCCCGCGACAGAGGCCGCCGGAAGGATACATACCTCCGCGGCGACAGTCGCGGTGCTTCCCGAGGTGGAGGATGTCGACGTTGAGATCCGGACCGAGGATCTGAAAATAGACACCTACCGTTCGAGCGGGGCGGGCGGGCAGTACGTCAACATGACGGACTCCGCAGTAAGGATTACGCACCTCCCGACGGGCGTCGTGGCCACCTGCCAGGACGAACGCTCACAGCTGAAGAACAGGGTAAAGGCGATGGCCTACCTTCGCGCCAAGCTGTACGACCTCGAGCTGCAGAAGCAAAACGATGAAGTAGCCTCCGAACGCAGGGGGCAGATAGGCTCGGGGGACCGTTCGGAGCGTATTCGGACCTACAATTTCCCTCAGAACAGAATCTCCGATCATCGCATCGGGATGACCCTCTACAAGCTGGACCAGTATCTGGACGGCGATCTTTACGAACTCGTCGACGCCATGACAATGGCCGACCAGTCGCAGAAACTCCACGCTATCGAGGCGAACTAGCATGACCGCAGCCGAGGCCAGGAGAAGGCTCGTCCGCGAACTTTCAGCGGCGGGAGTCTTTTCTCCCGGCCTCGAAGCGGATGTGATCCTTTCAGTTGCGTGCGGCGTATCGTCCGCGCTCCTTCGTGCCCGACCCGATTTCGAGCTGACCGAAGAGAATGTTTCGGAACTCGCCCGCATCACCGGACGGCGCGCTCGAAGGGAGCCTCTCCAGTATATTCTCGGATCATGGGAATTTTACGGCCGCGCCCTTGAGACACCGCCGGGTGTCCTGATTCCGAGGCCGGAGACGGAAGTGCTCGTTGAGAAAGCCCTGGAACGCCTTCCACCCGAAGGAGGCGTCTTTCTCGACTGGGGGACGGGGAGCGGGTGCATCGCGCTTTCCCTCCTCTGCGAAAACGCTTCCGCCTGCGCTATAGCCGCCGATTGCAACCCTCGCGCGCTTCGAGTATCGTGGACGAACATGAAGCGCTGGGGCGTTCTCCGGAGGTGCCTCCTGTGGCATTCGCGCACTCCCGACGATCTTCCCGTCTCTCCCGCATCCCTCGATATGCTCGTAAGCAACCCGCCCTATATCCCGACGGACCGTATGAACACGCTCATGGAGGAGGTTCGGTACGAACCGCAATCCGCCTTGGACGGCGGTATAGACGGAGCGGACTGTTACAGGCGGCTTTTCATCGCAGGAGAACGGATGCTGCGCCGCGGAGGGAGTCTTCTCTTCGAGGCGGGCGACGGAGAACAGATTGCTTTTTTAGCGGGCATCGCTCCGGAGTGCTTTGAATTGGATGGAATTTTTGAGGATTTTTCGAAGTCGCCTCGCGTAATTGCATGGCGTCGTGTATAATTTCGAAAAGAGATCATGTGTCTTATCTGGAGGGATAGTTTCGATATGGAAAAAAGAGAGCTTGTAATCATCGGTGCAGGGCCGGCCGGTTTATCGGCCGCGATCTACGGCAGAAGGGCCGGACTTGACGTGCTTCTTCTCGAAAAGGGCGTGCCCGGCGGACAGATCAACATCACCGAGGAAATTGAGAACTGGCCCGGAGTGGAGCATGCCACCGGTCCGGAGCTTGGCAGGATGTTCAGAAGCCACGCCGAGAAGTTCAAGACCGAATTCCGCGATGTCGACGTTTCCAAGGTCGAAATTCGCGGCGACGCCAAGATCGTCGTCACAAACAAGGGCGAGATTGAAGCCGAAGCGGTTATCATCGCCACCGGGGCCTATTTCCGCAGGCTCGGGTGCGAGGGCGAAGCCGAACATATCGGCCAGGGCGTGAGCTACTGCGCAGTCTGCGACGGCGCCTTCTTTGAAGGCGAGGAGATCGCGGTCGTCGGCGGCGGCAACACGGCCGTCGAAGAGGGCGTCTACCTCACGAACTTCGCTTCGAAAGTCTTCATCATCCACAGAAGAGACGAGTTCCGCGCCGATAGAGCGGCAGTCGAACATGCCATGTCGAATCCGAAGATTGTCCCGGTGTGGAACACCGTTGTCGAAAAGATCGAAGGCGACGGCATGGTCGAGAATCTGGTCCTGAAGAACCTCAAGACCGGCGAGGTCTCCAACCTTCCTGTGGCGGGCGTCTTCATGTTCGTCGGCCAGTCTCCCCACGACGAGTGTATCCGGGGGCTTGTTGACGCGTCGAAAGGCGGCTGGATCAAGACGAACGACGCCATGGAAACATCCGTCGAAGGCGTCTTCGCGGCTGGAGACGTCCGGGACAAGGGGCTTCGCCAGGTGATTACAGCGGCCTCCGACGGCGCAATCGCGGCAATGAGCGCTTCCTCGTATATCAACGAACAGGTTCACTTGCGCTCGGTCCTCATCGAGCCCGCGCATGTGGTCGCGCTCTTCTACTCCAGCATCGACAGGGAGCAGGTCAAGCTCTCCGACGAGGTCGAGGCGCTCTCGCAGCAGAGCGGGAAGAAGGTTGCTCTTATCGACGGGTACAAAAATCACCGGATGGTGGAAAAGTTCGGCCTCGGTTCTCTTCCCGCAATGGTTGAACTCTCCTCCGGCACAGTGACCAGGAAGGCTTCCGTTGCCGCCGCTTCGGATGCCGCATCTTTTTTAAAGTAGTTTTTCTCAAAGGGGGTCGTGTCATGCAGCAGGATGCGGCTCCCTCTTTTTCTTCGCCCGGCCTGGAGTCGGGCAGGAAAGATTCGGTGCGTACTTTCAAAATGACCGCTGTTCCTGGTAAGGTTTTCTCTCTCCTTTACCGAAACAAGATGGAGAGAAAGGAGTGATCTCCGCAATGGATTCGAAAAACGCACAGAACGCCCAGACAGTCTACCTTGCCAATAAAGTGAACACAGCCTCTCGCGAGCAGCTTCTTCTCATAACATACGATATCGGCATCAAGAGCTGCAAGGGAGCTGAGAACGCCTTGGATGCCGGTGTTTTCGACGAGGCGAATAAACATATTCAAAAAGCTCAGGACGTTCTTCGTGAGCTTATGGTGACGCTCCGTGTCGAAGAGGGCGGCGAAGTTGCGCAGAATCTGATGCGCCTTTACGACTTCATGTATCTCATGCTTGTCGAGGCAAACGTGAGCAAGGACCGCGAAAAGATCTCAGTCGTCAGAGGAATGCTCGAAGAGCTTCGGACCACATGGGAGGAAGCTATTGTGAAGCTTGCGGAAGAGGCGGGTATTGAGAAGCCTATGCCTCATCTTCAGGGAGGCGCCGCTGCGAAAGAGGATGCTCGCGCTGTCCCGGTTGGAGGGTTGAATATTGCAGGCTGATCTCGAAAAAAAACTCTCCAGCCTTGTTTCCTCCGAGCTCGCGCTCTTCAACGAGCTCGCTCTTCTTGTGGAGAAAGAAGAGGAGTGCGTTCTCCAGGAGGATATGGAATGTCTTTTGAACGTGCTGCAGGAAAAGCAGGACGTTATTTCCCGTCAGGAAAAAATCCACGAGGGGTGGAGCTTCATCTCTTCGTCGCTTGGCATCTCCGAAGGGAGAGACGGCCCTTCATTCTGGAGCCGCCTGGGAGAACTTCTCGGCGAGGGCGCGGATGATTTGAAAGCCTCTCTTTCTGTTATCCGGGATGTCGCCGGAAATGTTCTGGAACAGGAAATCCGCGTCCAGGGGCTTCTGGAAAAGCATGTCGATTCCCTCCGAAGCCAGATGGCCCAGGTGAGCCGGGGGAAAAAAGCGCTGCAAGGCTATTCAAAAGCAGGAGGAGTATGAGAGGTTCGCTTGCCATGAAATTCAATGCTGTTCGCAAACTGCTCTTTCCGGTCTGTTGCCTGCTTCTTCTGGCAGCTTCGTCTCTTTTTGCCGACGAATTGACAAAAGAGATTGCTCTCGGGAAGAAAGTCGCGGCGGAAGTTGAAGAAAAATGGGAGCTTGTAACGGATCCCGCGCGGACCGCGCGTCTCGGAATGCTCCTCACCCGGTTGCTTCCGCACACGACGAGACCTCTTCCCTTCGAAGCTCGTATTGTACGGGAGGATATGATCAATGCGTTCAGCCTTCCCGGAGGGATTGTCTATTTCACCACGGGGATGCTGGACTTTTTGCGGACAGACGCGGAAATTGCGGCAATCCTGGCTCATGAGCTCGTCCATGCGGACAGGCGGCACGTGATGATCCAGACCGCCCGTTCGTCGAAGATTTCTATCGCCGCTTTGGCGTTGATGATCGCCACCCAAGGCGCCGCAGGACCGATGATCCTGACCAGCCTTGCGCAGGTTGCGGTGACAAACTCCTACAGCAAGGATCTGGAACGGGAGGCCGACAAAGAGGGGTTCCGTATGCTCGTCGCCGCGGGCTTTCCTCCCGCAGCGATGGTCACCTCGCTTGAGGCCATGATCTTCGACCAGCTCAAGCATCCGTACGTGGATCCCGGTGTATTTATGACCCACCCCGAGCTTTCGGAGAGGGTTGAGTATATTCTGAAGATGTCGGAAGAGATGAAGGTTCCGATCCGGAGAAAACATGCGTTGAACCTTTTACGTCCAGTAGTGGTTGAATCCGGGGATCACCTTGCGCTGACCCTTGACGGAACGGAGGTCTGGCGTTCGAACAGGACAGACGAAGGGGCCGCGCTTCTTCGGAAAGCGGTTGAGACGATCGACGCTTTTCTCCAGATGGAGACGCCGCCCTACGAGATACAGGTCCTCGATCTCGACGGCAAAGGAGCGCTTCGTATCGGCCCAGCCCTGGTGGCCCGGGAACCTCTCCCGGGAGGAACGCCTCCTCTCGCCGAGCTCCGCGTCTCCCTTGTGCAGGCTCTGGGAGCCGCCCTGGACAAACATCGAAGCGCAAACTACCATCGCTGATTTCTGATGGTACAATAGGTGCGGGGGAGAAAATGCCGGCCCCCGCACCTTTTTTTTGTGCATTTTTCGATCAGGAGGAGTTTGCTCCTTACTGACATGCAGTCCCGGTCGATCAGGCTCGACCCTTTGAAAGGGGAGTACTCCGTGTCCGTATCTCTCTACCGCCGGTACAGGCCCCGGTCGTTCGACGAAGTCGCCGGCCAGGAGACCGTCGTCGAAGTGTTGAAGAAGGCGCTTCAACGAGATCAGGTTGCCCACGCCTGGCTCTTCTCCGGGCCGCGCGGCTGCGGAAAAACCTCCGCGGCGCGCCTCCTTGCCAAGGCTCTTAACTGTACGCAGCTCAAAGACGGTTACGAGCCGTGCGGCGAGTGTCTACAGTGCGTCTCCATAGGCGCGGGGGACAGTCTTGACGTCGTCGAGATCGACGGAGCTTCCAACAACGGCGTTGAGGAGATCCGCGAGCTCAAGACGCACGTCTCCCTCTCTCCGTTTTCCGCAAAATGGAAGGTGTACATCATCGACGAAGTGCACATGCTCTCCATCTCGGCTTTCAACGCGCTGCTGAAAACACTCGAGGAGCCGCCTCCCTTTGTCGTCTTCATTCTCGCGACCACGGAACCGCACAAGGTGCCGGTGACAATACGTTCCCGGTGCCAGCACATCCCCTTCCACAGGATAGAGCTTCGGGCCATCTGCTCCAGGCTTGAGGCGGTCGCGGAGAAAGAAGGGGTTCCTGCCGATCCGAGGGCGTTGCGCGAGATCGCGCGGCACGCCGACGGAGCTTTGCGGGACGCGCTCTCCTTGATGGAGCAGGCGCTCTCGCTCGGTAACGGCGAGGTCTCCATGGAAGCCGCCGACCGTCTGCTCGGCGGAGGGACGCTCTCCGACCTCGAACGGTGGATCGCCTCCCTGAAGGAGAACAATGTCCAACCGTTTCTCTTCCTGGAGGAGATGTTCCAGAAAGGAGCATCTCCGCAGAGAGTTGTCGAGGGCGTCTTTCTTCTCTTCCGCAACCTCTGGGCGGTGAAACGATGGGGCAGGCCGGTTCTTGAGGCGCTTTCCCTCGCCGGGAGCGAGATGGAGTTTCTGTGCGAAGAGGCTGCGTCCTGGAAGGAATCGCAGCTCTCCGAGATGATGCTCTTCTGTTCCAAACTGATCCCGCAGGTGCGCGCCGGGCTTCGCTCGGACGTCCTCTCCGGCCTGCTGGCCGCGAAAGGACTTGAATGCCGCAGCTTTGCGGAAGGGCCCCGCGCGAACGTGAAAGAGGAGGCGCCTGCGCTTCGTCCTGAACCTCCCGTTGTTTCTCCTGCCCGCCCGGCGCAAAGGGTCGAGGACGTTACTGAAGCCGGGATTCGCAGCGCGCCTCCATTTGAACTTCCATCAAAACCCGTTGCACTTCCATCAAAAACCGAAGCGTCGTCGCGCCTCCCCGCCATGATTGCGGAGCCCTCCCCGGAAGAATCCGTTCCGTTCGAAGGCGGACCGTCCGAGGCGGGGTGGAGAGAGCTGGAGAAGCGTCTCTTCGAGAAAAACCTGCCGCTCTACTGCCTTCTTGTCGGCTCGTCGATCGCTGTGGAGGACAACGTCCTGGAGATTCGTTTCCCGGAGGAGGCCGGATACTGCTTCACCGTGCTTTCCTCGGAGAGAAACTGTCATATCCTCGCATCCGAGGCGAAGAAGCTGCTCGGGCCGCAGACGGAACTCATTCTTCTTTGGAGAGGCGACCGCCGTCCGTGTTCGGGAAACGGCGGAACGAAAGATGATGAAGACTCGCCGTCCTGGAACGAACCGGCATCACCGCCGTATCTTTTTAAACCGCCCGAAGACCTTCAGGAGAAAGAAAACGAGCGCTCCCTCTCCGGAACGGCGGAGGGCGGCGAGCCTCCCCGTTCGTCCGGAGCCGCGGCGGCGAAGGAGGCGGGGCTCCCCTTCGAGGGGTTGGTCAACGAAGTGCTCAAGTGGTCCGAGGGCGAGGTCATCCTTGTAAAGCGGGAGGAGCATGAAGAGGAGCCGCCTCCTGCGGGAGAGACGGAGCAGATATGAAACGGGGAATTTCAAGACTATGACAAGACAGTTTGTCCATTTGCACGTTCATACGGAGTACAGTCTTCTCGACGGCGCAATCCGGTGCGGCGATCTCGCCGCCAAGGCCGTCGAATTCGGCATGCCCGCCGTGGCGATGACCGACCATGGCGCGATGTACGGAACCGTCGAGTTCTACGACAAGTGCACTGCGGCCGGTATCAAGCCGATCATAGGGTGCGAGGTCTACGTCGATCCCGAAGGGCACACATCGAGGGAGAAGCGCGGAAAGAACCACCACCTGATCCTCCTGGCCGAAAACAACGAGGGGTACCGCAACCTCGTCAAACTCTGTTCCATCGCCTACACCGACGGTTTTTACAGCAAGCCCCGGATAGATCATGCGCTGCTCGCGCAGTACAAGAACGGGCTGATCGTTTCGTCCGCCTGCCTCGCCGGGGAGATCCCGTCGCTGATTCTTGAGGGGCGTGAAAAGGAAGCCCTGGAGCGCGCGTTTCTCTACCGGGACATCGTGGGGAAGGAGAACTTTTTCCTTGAGGTCATGTACAACGCCATACCGGAACAGGCCGTCGCGAACAAGGCGCTGATCAGGATGGCGAGGGAGCACGGCTTCCCGCTCATCGCGACCAACGACGCGCACTACCTGCTGAAAGAGGACTACGACTGGCACGAAATTCTGCTCTGCGTCCAGACGAAGAGCAGCCTCGACGACGAAAACAGGATGTCGTTCTCAAGCAACGACTTCTACCTCCGGTCTCCAGAGGAGATGGACTCCATCTTCGGCGCGGAGCTCCCCGACGCGCTCGACAACACGGTAGCCATCGCGGAGCGCTGCAACGTGACCCTTCCCCTGGGAGAACGCGACTACAAGCTCCCGCGCCTCGATCTTCCCGAGGGAGAAACGCTCGAGTCGAACCTCGAAAAAGAGGCGATCGTCGGCCTGAGCGAGCGCGTCGGCGATCCTGTACCCGAGGAGTACAGAAAGCGTCTCGATTTTGAGATCGGCGTGATCAATTCGATGGGGTTCGCGGGCTACTTCCTGATCGTCGCGGGCATCATCAAGGCCGCGAAGAAGCGAAAGATTCCGATAGGTCCGGGACGAGGCTCCGCCGCGGGCTCGCTTGTGGCCTGGAGCCTCAAGATTACCGAGCTCGACCCGATCAAGTATGACCTGCTCTTTGAGCGCTTCCTCAACCCCGAGCGTATCAGCATGCCCGATATCGATACGGACGTCTCCGACAAGGGGCGCGACGAACTGCTTCATTACATCACCGAGAAGTACGGGCACGACAAGGTATCGCAGATCGTCACGTTCGGACGTCTCAAGAGCAGGGCGGCGGTGACCGACGTCGGCAGGGTGCTCGGCATGCCCGTGCGCGACGTCGTCGCCATCACGCGGCTCATTCCCCCGATGGGAATCCACTCCATCGGCGAGGCCGTCGAGCAGGTTCCCGAGCTTGCCGAGTTGAAAAAGAGCAACCCGATGGTGGCGCGCGTGCTCGACGTCGCCTCCAACATCGAAGGGCTTGCCCGCCACTGTTCGCAGCACGCGGCCGGAGTGGTCATCACCCCCGTTCCTATTACCGATCTCGTCCCCGTGCGCCGCATAGGCCAGGACCAGATTGTTACGCAGTATCCGATGGAGCCCATCGAGAAGCTCGGCCTCGTCAAGATGGACTTCCTCGGACTCCGGACGCTCTCCGTCATCGAGGAGGCGCTGCAGAACATCTCTCTGGGGGGGAAGTCGCTCCCCGACATGGAGCGCATCCCGCTCGACGACAGGAAGACCTACGAAATGCTGCAGAAGGCCGACACTCTGGGAGTCTTTCAGCTTGAATCGACCGGAATGCGCCAGCTGCTCAAGAAGCTCCAGGTGGACTGTTTCGAGGACCTTATCGCCGTGCTCGCCATGTACCGTCCCGGCCCCCTCGGCAGCGGAATGGTGGACCAGTATATCGAGTGCAAGCACGGACGCGCTACGGTGAAGTATCTCCATCCGCTGCTCGAAGGCGTGCTGCGCGAGACTTACGGCGTCGTTCTCTACCAGGAGCAGGTGATGCAGTGCGCCGCCATACTCGCCGGGTACTCCCTCGGCGAGGCCGACCTTCTCCGGCGCGCCATGGGCAAGAAGAAGGCGGACGTCATGGAGCAGCAGCGCGCGAAGTTCGTCGAAGGGTGTACGCAGCGAAATATCAACGAAAAATCGGCGCAGGAGATCTTCGACATCATCCAGGAGTTCGCCGGATATGGCTTCAACAAGTCGCACAGCGCAGCCTATGCGTTGATCACCTACCAGACCGCGTGGCTCAAGGCGAACTACCGGTCGGAGTTCATGGCTGCCTACCTCTCCAGCCAGATCGGCTCCAAGAAGGAAGACCTGGCCGCGTACGTCAGGGAGGTCCGGAACTCCGGAATCGACGTCCTTCCGCCGGATGTCAACTCCTCAATGGCCAGCTTCACGCCGGTCGGCGAGGTCGTCCGGTTCGGTCTGGGAGCGGTCGCGAAGGCGGGACACACCGCAGTCGAGGCGATTCTTGCCGCACGGAACACGGGAACCCCCTTCCTCTCGATGTGGGACTTCCTCTGCAGGGTCGACCTGCGCGTCGTCAACAAGGCCGTCGTGGAGAACCTTGTCCGGGCGGGAGCCTTCGACAACCTGGAAAACAACCGACGCAAGCTCCTTGAAGGGCTGCCCGAGCTGATCTCGGCGGCGCAGAAGAAGTGTGCGAACAGCAACCAGTGTTCGCTCTTCGAATCGGTTCCCGAGGAGGACGCGGCCGGTCCCGATCTCCCGGACGTCTCCGATTTCACGCTGCTTGAACGCCTTGAAATGGAGAAGGATGCCGTGGGGTTATATATCTCCGGACACCCTTTCGAGCAGTACGAGAAGAAGGTGCGTATGCTCTCGAACTGTACCATTGCCGAAGTGCGGTCATGGAGGAGCAAGCGCATACCTCCGCTGGTCGGCGGCCTTGTCCTCTCGGTGAAGGAGCGGACCACCAAGAACGGGGATCCGATGGGAATCGTCGAGATCGAGGATGCGGAATCGCGGATAGAGGCCGTCTGCTTCCCCCGAACCTGGGAGCCGCTGCGCGGGACGATACAGCCCGGTCGCGTCTGTCTCGTCTCCGGATTTCCGGAGGAGCGGGGAGACACGAACATCATCGCGAAGAGCATAACGCTCCTCGATGAGGACGACGGCCGGAACGGAACTACCTCGTTCGTCCGTATTTCCGTCCTCGCGGACTTTTTGCAGAACGTGTCGTTCAAAGATTTCATCCGGGCATTGAAAGCCTGCCCGGGAAAATCCCCCGTTCTGCTGGAGCTGCGAAACGACAGCGAGTCGACCGTGCTCTACCTGCAGGATATAAAAGTCGACGGGCGGGGCGGTATTGCCCCTCTTCTCTCGGAGGTCATTCCGGAGGAGCTGTTTCAAATCGGTTGAAGCCGGATGTGTTCTTGAAGAAAGAGGATTGAAAGGAGTCTTGTCTCATGACGAAAGTGAAGATAGTCTGCACCATAGGTCCGGCGTGTTCCAACTACGAGACGCTCTCCGCCATGGCGAAGGCCGGCATGAATGTCGCGCGCCTGAACTTCAGCCACGGCGCCTACGATGGACATCAAAAAATGCTGGAGCTCGTCCGCAGGGTCGAGAAGGATCTGAACACCCCCATCGCGGCGCTGCTGGATACCAAGGGACCGGAGATCCGTACCGGCAAGGTTGAGGGGGGAACCGTTGCCCTGGAACAGGAGAGTCTCCTCGTCCTCACGACCGAGGAGATCGTCGGAACCAGCTCGCGGGTCTTTATGAACTACCCGCAGCTTGCGCGCGAGGTAGCGGTCGGTCAGGAAATCTTCATCGACGACGGCACGCTTCACCTAAAGGTCGAGGAGATACGCGGCGGCGACGTCGCCTGCCGGGTCATTGTGGGAGGACTGCTCGCCGATACCAAGGGAATCAATATTCCGGGAGCGGAACTCTCTCTTCCCGCGCTCTCCGAGAAGGATATCGAGGATATCAAGTGGGGAGTACAGCACGAGATGGAGTATATCGCCGTCTCCTTCGTCAAAAACCGCCGGGATATCATGGAAGTCCGGCGCATCATGGAGGAGTTCGGCGAGCCTATGAAGGTCATCGCCAAGATAGAGACCCGTCAGGCGGTGCAGAATATCGAGGAGATCGTCGAGGTCGTGGACGGAATGATGATCGCCCGCGGCGATCTCGGGGTGGAAATCCCCACGGAAGACGTGCCTTTGCAGCAGAAGCGGATCATCGATATCTGCCGCGCCAAGGGGAAGGCGGTTATTGTCGCGACGCAGATGCTCGACTCGATGATACGCAACCCCCGGCCTACCAGGGCCGAGGCCAGCGACGTGGCGAATGCGGTTCTTGACGGAGCCGACGCCGTCATGCTCTCCGGCGAGACGGCAAAAGGAGCGTATCCTCTCCGCTCGGTGGAAACGATGAAGCGTATCGTCGCCAGAGCCGAGAGTGAAATCGAGCTTTGGGAGCGCCCGCTGCACGCCGTTTCCACAACGATGGGCGTGCCGGACGCGGTGAGCAGCGCCGCAGTGCTCATTGCGCGGCAGATGAAGGCCTCCGCCATCGTCTCGATGACGAAGAGCGGCAGCACCGCGCAGATGGTCAGCAAGCACCGCCCTCCGTGCACAATCCTCGGCGCGACGCCTTCCCAGCGTACATGGCGGGAGCTTTCGCTGTACTGGGGAGTTCTTCCTCTGATGAAAGAGGAGATGACCGACCAGAACACGGCGGTGGACTCCGTACTCGGCTCCTGCGTGGCAAGCGGGCACATCAGGGAGGGAGACCTCGTGGTCGTCACCGCCGGCGTTCCGCTGGGCACGGCGGGGACCACGAACCTTGTCCAGGTGCATATAGCGGGGAAAATACTGCTGAAAGGGCTCTCCCTGCTCAAGAGAGAGGCCAGGGGGGCCGTCTGCGTAGCGAGGAGCGCCTCCGAGGCCAGGGAGAAGATGACCAAAGGCGCCGTGCTCGTCGCCAGGAATACCGACAAAGAGTATCTTCCGGCCATGCGGCTCGCCTCCGCTGTCGTCGTCGAAGAGGGCGGGCTTACCTCCCACACGGCGATCGTGGCGCTGGAGCTTGGAATTCCGTGCATCGTCAGCGCGGAGGGAGCCCTCTCCCTTCTCTCCGACGGAATGCTCGTCACTGTCGACGGGTACAGGGGTATTCTCTACCACGGCCGGGTGAAGCTGACGGCATGAAGGGGCGGGGCGGCGAGCGATGTTTCTCCCCGGAACGTTCCGGGAAAGGCTTGTTGATGAATCACCCCGTCGGCGTTTCGTTCCCTTCGTGGGAGGAGCTTCCGTCCGGGGACATGCGGCAGAGCGCCGTCCTCGTTCCGCTCTTCCCTTCCGGGGATGAGCTTCGCATTCTTTTTTTGCGTCGCTCGCCCCATCTTTCACGCCACGGGGGAGAGATCTGCTTTCCCGGCGGGATGAAGGACGCGGACGACCTATCGCCGTTGCACACTGCGCTCCGCGAAACCGAGGAGGAGACCGGCATTTCCCGGGAGGCGGTCGAGCCGCTTCTTCTGCTGCCCCCCGAGTACACCGTGGTCAGCAATGTGGAAGTCTTTCCGGTGCTCGGCATTGTCTCCGGCGTCGATCCGGAGCGGGGGCTTGCGCTCTCTCCCTCGGAGATTGCCGCCTCGTATTCGGTGGACATCGCCCTTTTTCCGGCGGAGCCCCGGAGAAAAGAAATTCTTTTTCCTTCGTTCACGAAGGGGATGAGAGAAAGCAGAGAACACACGGTTTCCTATCCGGAGTACGATCTTCCCGACGGCTCGGTCGTTTGGGGGGTTACCGCGAGGATATTGGAAAAGGTGTGTCGCCTGCTGTGAAGAAGGGAGAAGATCAATGGCGATAATAGGCGCCCATGTCTCCATCGCCGGAGGGCTTGAAAAGAGCATCGAGCGCGGCGAGGAGCTGGGATGTGAAGCTATACAGATTTTCACGAAGAACCAGCTTCAATGGCGGAGCGCCCCTCTCTCGCAATCCAGGGGCGAGAGGTTTTACCGCTCCTGGGCCGCGAGTTCTATCGAAGAGATCGTCGTCCACGCTTCGTACCTCATCAACCTGGCGGCGACGGACGCCACCGGAGCGAAGAGCATCGCCGCACTGGAGGATGAAATAGAGCGCTGCGACCTGCTGGGGATCGACAACCTCGTCCTTCACCCCGGGTCGTCGCGCGGAAGAGACGTAGAATCAGCCCTTGACCTGGTGGCGGAGCGAATCGCTTCTATTCTTGACAGGACGGCGGGGAAACGCGTTCGTATTCTTCTTGAGACCATGGCAGGTCAGGGAGATCTCCTCGGCAGGAATTTCAAGCAGTTCAGGAGAATTCTCGACGCGCTGGACTGGCCGTCGCGCGTGGGTATTTGCATGGATACCTGCCACATGTTCGCGGCCGGATTCGACATGCGCACCGAAGCGGCGTACCAGCGCCTGCTCGATCAGGTGGACGATACCGTGGGGCTCGACAGGGTCGGGTGCTGGCATTTTAACGACAGCATCCATGATATGGGGAGAGGGCTCGACAGGCACGCGCACATCGGAGAAGGCACTCTCGGATACGCTCCGTTTTCGTTCGTCCTCAACGATCCTCTCTGGGAACACACGCCCTGTATTCTCGAAACGCCCCAGAACGCCTCCGGCCATGCCGGAAATATGTCTATTCTGCGTAAACTGAGAGGAGGATAAGAATGACAGTCCGCTATCCGCGGCTTCTCGTCTCCAGGAATCGGATCTTTGAAAACGCAGCGAGGGTCTCCGAACGATGCGCTCGCGCGGGGATCGCCCTCACCGGCGTGACAAAGGGCGTATGCGCGCGCGAGGCTCTCGTGCGGGCGATGGCGGAGGGCGGCTGCGACGAACTCGGCGACAGCAGGATTGACAATCTGGCCGCCATCCGTACAATGAACGTCGGACTTCCGCTGCTCCTTCTCCGGATTCCCATGCCCAGCGAAATCGCCGCAACTGTCCGGATCGCGGACAGGAGTCTTGTCTCGATGGCGCAGACGATCTCCCTGATCGACCGGGAGTGCCGCGCTGCGGGACGAACGCACGAGATTATCCTCATGACCGACCTCGGGGACCTCCGCGAGGGAGTGTGGATGGGGCGCGTCGACGAAATCGCCCCGGTGCTGAAAGCATCTCCGCGTGTTCGCTGTGTCGGCGTCGGAGTGAACTTCGGCTGTTTCGGGGGGGTGCTCCCCGTGCCTGAGAAGCTGGAGCAGCTGCTCTCCGTAGGAAAAGAGCTGGAACGCTTTCTTGAATACCCGCTCTCGGTGTACTCCGGCGGCTCCACGTCTTCGCTCATTCTTCTGGAGCGGGGGACCATGCCCCGGGGAATCACGAATTTGCGCGTCGGCGAGGGCATTCTCATCGGCGCCGACGTCACCGGCGCACGGGATATTCCATGGCTTCACCAGAGGACGATGTGCCTTGAAGCGGAGATCGTCGAGGTGTACCGGAAGCCCTCCGTTCCGGTCGGGCCGGTCGGATTGGACGCCTTCGGGGGAGAGCCGGTCTTCGAGGACCGGGGGGAGCGCTTGCGAGCGATCGTCGCGGTAGGGCGCCAGGATGTCCTCATCGAGGGGCTGACGCCGGAAATTCCGGAAGCGGTCATTCTCGGAGGATCAAGCGATCATATGATTATCGACGTCGAAGATGTGCGTCCTGCGCCGGAGCTTGGGGGGATACTGCGCTTTTTCCCCAACTACGGAGCAATGCTCGCTCTTTCAACGTCGCCGTATATCGCCTTCGACGTGGTATAGTATACGTGCCCCTGTCCGCAGGGGCGCGTTCCCTGATACTTCTCCGCCCCGGAGGGCGATTGTATATGTTTGATACTCTGAGATGGCAGGACTTCCTGGATATACTGGTCATCGCCCTGATTGTGCACAGATTGCTTCTGCTGATCGTGGGCACTCGTGCGATGCAGCTCGTCAAGGGGCTTCTCATCCTCGGCGTCGTTGCTGCGGCGGCAAGATTGCTCGACCTGCGGACGCTCTCATGGTTTTTGGGGCAGACGCTGGGTATCCTCCTGATCGCCATTCCGATAGTCTTTCAGCCGGAGCTGCGAAAAATGCTCGAAGAGCTTGGCAGGGGGGGCGGCCTCTGGAGGCGGAAACGAGCTGCTGAAAAGGCCGAGGCCTTCAGCCATGAAGTATCCAGGGCGATCGGTTATCTCAAAGGGCAGAAGATCGGCGCGCTTATCGTCCTCGAACGCAACACCGGGCTCAAGGACTTCTGGAGAACTGCCATTAAGCTGAATTCGGAGATAAGCCAGGAGCTTCTCATCACCATCTTCTGGGAGGGAACGCCTTTGCACGACGGGGCGGTGATCCTCGACCGCGAGAGGATCATCGCTGCAAGCTGCTATTTGCCGCTCACGGAAAACTCCGATCTGTCCCGATGGATCGGCACCCGTCACAGGGCGGCGCTCGGCGTGACGGAAGTTTCCGACGCGATCGCCCTTGTCGTCTCCGAAGAACGGGGAGAAGTTTCGCTTGCAATCAACGGCCGCCTTTCCAAAAACCTGAAGGAGGCCCAGGTGCATAAACTGCTCTCCCACTATTTCAGCGGTGAAGAAGCTGAACATAAACCACTCATGGAACGCCTGCAGGAAGATCTGCGGGCGCTGTGGTCATGAACGGGAAGAAGGTGCGCAGGCGCTTATGTCGGAATCCGGAAAGATAGACGCGATCCTGGCGTCGCCGCTGTTCCTGAAAATAATGGCCGGGGTGATCGCGCTCGCTCTCTGGTTTTACGTCTCCGGCAACAGATCGACCGAGACGACGAGGACATTGGTTGTTCCTCTCGAGTATCTCAACGTCTCGCCGCAGACAACGCTCAAAACCGCTGTGCAGGAAGTGGAGATAGTCCTCTCGGGCGCGCAGTATGTTCTCTCCGCCATTCCTCAGGACGGCGTGGTCTGCGAGGTCGACCTCAGGGGAGTGGGCGTCGGAAAATACCGGATACCTGTCCGTTCCATCGTTCCCAAGGACGTCAAGATAATGGACGTCAAACCTACGCACGTCGACGTGGAACTCGCTCGCTTTATCGACCGCCTCATTCCGGTGGAAATCGCCGTCGACAAAGGCCTTCCTCCGGGGCTTTTTCTCGATATGGTCGAGATACTTCCCAAAAACGTCAGCGTCAAGGGGAGCGAACGCGATATCGCGAAGATAGACGCCGTCAAGATAGTTCCCACCCTCGATGAGCTGAAGGCGGGAGGGGAGCATACGCTTGCCGTCGAGGTCGTCAAGTCGGAGGCGTTTGAAGATGAGGTTGTTGTGGAGCCGAAAACCGTCAAGCTCAGCGCGGTGCTCGCCGAGGGAGTTCCGAAGAAGAGCGTCCCGGTGAACGCCCGGATTATCGGCGAACCGGGCGGCGACTTCAAACTGAAGGCCGTTGTCGTTGAACCTGCCGTTGTCACAGTCGAGGGGCCTCTGGCGAAACTCAACGCCGTGACGCGGGTTGATACCGAAACGATCGACCTGACGGGGATCTCCAAGGAGCAGAACATCGTCATCCCGTTGCGCGCTCCGGAGGATCAGATGGTGACCATTGTCGGCGCCGCTTCGGTGCGGATCAACGTTCTTCTGACCCCCTTCACCGTCACCCGCCTCCTCTCCCGGCTGAACGTCGAGGTCGATGGGCGAAGCGTCTACCCCGGGTGGAAAGTGGAGCCGAACATTGTGAACGTCACTGTGGAGGGAGTCCCCTCCGAAGTGAACGCACTCGACGAAAAAGACGTGGTGATACGCCCCTTTGTCAACGTCACCAACGTCGTTTCCAGACGCTTGACCGTTCCTGTGCAGATTCAGAACAAGTCGGGCGGTAAATTGAAGGTAGTAAAAATTGATCCTGCGAGCGTCACTGTAATTGCGGATATCAGGTAATCTCTTATACGGGCGGGGATGGTGAGGCTGCATGGAAACTGGTGAGAAAAAAGTACGTTGTCTTTTCGGGACCGATGGTGTGCGGGACGTGGCCAATAGGGGAGTGATGACTCCCGAGATGTCATTGCGGCTCGGTCGCTCCTACATTCTTTTCCTGACGGAGAGGGGCATCCCTCGTCCAAGGATCGTCGTCGGAAGGGACACCAGGCGTTCCGGGCACATGCTGGAAGCCGCTCTTTCCGCCGGCATGGCTTCGGCCGGCGCGGAGGTCTTTCTCCTCGGAGTGTTGCCTACTCCGGGCGTCAGTTTCGCCGTAAAGAAGATGTCGGTTCACGGCGGAGCGGTGATCAGCGCCTCCCACAACCCTGCGGAGTACAACGGAATAAAATTCCTCGATTCATCCGGGAAAAAACTTTCCGACGACGTCGAGGGGGCGATCGAAGAGTACATGGGGGATAACCTCACCGACGATTGGCGCCCCACCGGCGCTTCCGTGGGAGATATTCATAGAGCCACGCATCTGCTTGATGAATATTCCGAGTGGATTGCCTCGCTCTGGGGGGAAGAGACCCCCTTCCCGTCGGCGGGGGTTATCGACTGCGCGCACGGCGCGGCGGTGGAATCGGCTGAAAAAGTCTTCCGCAGGCTCGGCGGCGAGTGGCGCTTTATTGGAAACCGGCCCGACGGACTGAATATCAACGAAGGCGTCGGCGTCATGCACATGGCGCACATAGCTGAAGCGGTGAGAACGAACGCGCTCCCGATAGGCATCGCCTACGACGGAGACGCCGACCGCGCGTTGCTGACGGATTGCAGGGGGAGAGTGCTCAACGGCGATATCATCCTCTGGGTACTCGCGCGCTGGCTCGCCGAGCGCAATATGCTCGGCTCGGGAGTCGTTGCCACGGTAATGAGCAACATGGCGCTCGAAGATCATCTCCGGAAAGAAAATATCCCTGTTTTTCGCTGCCCTGTGGGCGACCGATACGTTATGGAGACGATGTCCAAGGAGGGATCGCTGCTCGGAGGAGAACAGTCCGGCCACATCATTATCTCCTCGTTTGTGAACACCGGCGACGGACTCTGTACCGGCCTTTTCTTCCTCAAGGCGTGTCTGGAGCTCGGTGAAGATATTTCGACCCTCGCAGACCGTTTCGCCCCGTATCCGCAGATTCTGCGCAACGTCGAAGTTTCCCGCGACGGGAAGGTGAGCGGCGACTTCCTGAGGGACCTCTCCTCCGAAGCGGAGACGCTGCTACAGGGCGCCGGAAGAATTCTCATCCGCCCCTCGGGCACGGAGCCTCTGATGCGAATCCTTGTTGAAGCGCGGGATGAAAAGCTTATGGAGCACGTTTCCGAGAAGCTCGTGAACGCAATTAAAGAGCAGTGCCGCTATCAATAACGATCGTGTGAAAGGTGGTTGCCGTATGACTTCTTCGATATCAAAATGCCTCTTCCCCGTGGCGGGACTGGGAACGCGTTTCCTCCCCGCGACAAAAGAGATCGCGAAAGAAATGCTGCCGCTCGTCGACAGACCCATCATTGAATACGGCGTTGAAGAAGCGCTTGCCGCGGGATGCAAAGAGATGGTCATGATCACCGGCCGGGCAAAGAAGGCAATCGAAGACTACTTCGACCGCTCTTTTGAACTTGAAGAGCTGCTTAAGTCACGGAACAAGCAGACCCTCTACGACGAGGTAATCTCGCTCTCCGAAATGGCGGATTTCATCTACCTCCGGCAGCATCGTCCCCTCGGCCTGGGGCATGCAGTGCTCTGCGGGGAACCGGTCTGCCGCAACGAGTATTTCGGCGTCATCCTTCCCGACGACGTTATGGTTGCCGAACCCTCGGTCCTTGCGCAGCTTCTTGCAGTGCACAGCGAGCGGGGAGGCAGCGTCGTCGCTCTTGAAGAAGTCTCTGCGGAAGACACGTCGCGTTACGGCGTCGTTGCCGCCGAGAACGCCGGGAACGGCGTTTTCGCAGTAAAGGACATGGTGGAGAAGCCGGGACCGGAAAAAGCCCCGAGCAGGCTTGCTATCATGGGACGCTACATACTCTCTCCGGCAATCTTCCCGATTCTTGAGCGCCAGCAGGCGGGAGCGGGAGGAGAGATTCAGCTGACCGACGGCATTCGAACGCTGATCAGCCAAGAGCCTGTCTGGGGCGTTGTGTACAAGGGAAGGCGTTTCGACTGCGGGACGCAGCCGGGATGGCTGCACGCCAACATTCGCCTTGCCATGGAGCACCCTGCATTGAAGGAGGTGGTGCTGCGAGCGGTGAAGGAATACGAAGAAGAGTAGACAGCGCATGAACGAAGCGCCTGCGCCGGAGAACAGCTCCCCGGATCCGGGGAATCGAGTCTTCGGCTGACGAGGACGGAGGAGTATCGATCTGTCGGCGGATGCCTCCGGGGCCGTGAGAGACCGGCCCGCAAAGCCTTTCTGCAAAACCGGAAAGTAATTTCCGGGACAAAGTGAAACGCAGTCTCTCGTGAGTGGATACAAAGGCGGTGCTGTATAATGTGCGGAATCGTTGGCTATATTGGCCACCGAAATGTTGCGGATGTACTTGTAAAAGGCCTTCAGTCCCTTGAATACAGGGGGTATGACTCGGCGGGGATCGCCGTTATCAACTACCCTGACGAAGAACAAACTCTCCGGACGCCCGCGGTGCATATCGTCAAGGGCGTCGGCAAAGTGGCCGAGCTGAAGTCCATGCTCGCCGCCCATCCCGTTTCCGGCCATCAGGGGATAGGGCATACCCGGTGGGCAACCCACGGGGGCGTCACCGAAACCAACGCCCATCCTCACGCAGATCTTTCCTCCAGGTTGGTGCTTGTTCATAACGGAATAGTGGAGAACTACCGTGAACTTCGCGCCGAGCTTCTTGTTCCCGAGGAACAGTACAAGTCGGAGACGGACACGGAGGTTATCGCACAGCTTCTCTCCTCTCTCTACACCGGCGGCGGAGCACAGGACATGATCAATGCCCTCGTCGCCCTCCACGGACGCTTGAGAGGTTCGTTTGCGCTTGTCATCATGGTAAAAGACATTCCCGGGAAGATCTACTGCCTTCGCAAGGGCTCTCCCCTCGTTGTCGGCTTTTCGGAAGAGGGAGAAGCGCTCTGCGCTTCGGATGTTCCCGCTATACTTCCGTATACGCAGGACGTCGTCTATCTTGACGACGGGGATATCGCCGAGCTCTCGGCTGAAGGAATGCGTTTCTGGAGCGCCGCGGGGGAATCGCTCGAAAAGAGTGAAGTGCATATCGACTGGGATGTCTCCATGGTGGACAAGGGGGGCTACTCCCACTATATGCTCAAAGAGATCAACGAACAGGGGGCTGTGCTCAGGAGCTCCATGGCCCGGCGCCTCTCCGGCGAGGGCGAAGTGGACCTCTCCTCCGAGCTCCCATGGACGAAGGAGGACGCCCTGGCCTGGAAGCGGATTCATATTGTCGCCTGCGGGACGTCGTACTACGCGTCGCTTGTCGCTGAGCGCTTTCTTGAGACCATCACGGATCTTGATATCCGGGTGGACGTCGCGTCGGAATACAGGTACAGAAACCTCCCAGTGGGGCCGGATACATTGGCAGTCTTCGTCTCCCAGTCGGGGGAGACGGCCGATACCCTTGCCGCGGAACGGTTAGCAAAAGCTCGCGGAGCCCGCTGCCTGGCCGTTACCAACGTCATCGGTTCCACCCTGGCCAGGGAGGTGGACGATATACTCCAACTGAAGGCCGGCCCCGAGATAGGGGTCGCCGCGACGAAGACCTTCATGGGGCAGATGGCGGTGCTCTACCTGCTCACGCTCTATGTCGGCAAAATGCGCGGAACGCTCACGGAAGAGCATGAACAGACTGTGGGCAGAGAGCTGCTCCTCCTGCCGTACAAAATCGAAGCCATTCTTCAGCAGCAAGAGCTGCTGTACAGGCTGGCCATTCTTCACAGCGACGCGAGAGACTTCCTCTTCCTCGGAAGGGGCGTCTCCTTTCCTGTGGCGCTCGAAGGAGCGCTCAAGCTCAAGGAGATTTCGTACATCCATGCGGAGGCGTACGCGGCGGGAGAGATGAAGCACGGCCCCATCGCGCTTCTCGATCCCCGGGTGCCTGTCGTGGTCATTGCGCCGAAGGATGATCTGCATGAGAAGACCTTTTCCAACATCCTCGAAGCGAAGGCGAGAAAGGCCCCGGTGATCGCCATAGCCTCCGAGGGCGACCGGAGCCTCGACTCGGCTGCGGACAACGTCTTCAACGTGCCGTCGACGTTGCCGATGCTCTCGCCGTTCCTCACGGTGGTGCCGCTGCAGCTCTTCGCATTCTTCGTGGCGAAGCTTCTTGGCTGCGACATCGACCAGCCCAGGAACCTCGCGAAAAGCGTCACAGTAGAGTAGGCGGGACTCCCGCCGAAGCGCAGAAAAAAGAACGGCAGCCTGATCAGGCCGCCGTTCTTTTACTTTCCCGTCCCGGGCACGAAGCCCTTCTGAGGTTCTTCAGTGAATGGTGAATAAATACGCAGGTGCGTCAGGTCTCCGAGAGCGGAGTCGTTTCTCCCCGAGGCCTCCGGAAGCCTCTGCCACGCTCCTCCCCCCCGACGGCAGAGGACGAGCGGCTTGCGCCCGTACGTCGACCACATGTCCCAGAGGACGTCCGTCATCTGGCTTCCCGGCACGAGGTTGGAGGAGAAAAGCGGCGCAGTCCCGGGAAGCGGCCGGTCGGTCGGCGACGCGATAATCAACCACTGCGTCAGCTGCCAGGCGGACGACATCTCCTGGGACTTCGAATGCAGAAACGGGAGAATCTGAAAACCTCCAACAACACCTCGCGGCGTCGTGCTGACGTCGATAACTCCAGAATGATTCGCCCGTATTCTTCCGATATTCTGGAACTCGGTGCCTCCGAAACGTCCCACGCCCTTCAGAGGGCGGATTACTCGGGCGAGCAGCCTCGGGCCTGATTCGTACCATCCGAGGACGCGGCCGCCCGGACGGTTCTCGATGTCGATCAAATACGGGCTCTCCGACTCCGAAACTTCGAAAATGAGCGTATCCCCTTCGCGGGGAAGGCCGCGCTCCTCCAATGGCACGAGTGCGCCGTCATTCCGCCGGACGAGAACCGGCGTCGCCACAGGAGGAGCCCAGCCCCCGAAGAAACCCGTTCCCGCCGGGGAGTCGAGCGCGATAAACGACTGCTCGCCCGCTGCGGGAGCCACGGTATGCCGGGGGAGAATGCTCACAGTCCGCCCTTTCTCTTTCTCGACGGAGAGCGTCAGGTGCACTGCGTTCACAGCCGAAGCGGCGACGCTCCCGGGGGGCGCCCATTTCGAGGCAGTGTACCCCGGCCAGCGGCTCGACGTCGGCAGCGCGGCAACCTTTCCGAGCGGAATCGTCTTTCCGTCGGGCAAAACCGCCTGCGCCTCCTCGCCAAGAACAAGAGGGATGCGAACGATATAGAGAATCGGCGCGGCCTCTCCCGAACACGCGAAGAAGAGGGTGAGAAGAAGTGCGAGACGCGCCGCACGCAGCTTCCGGAGTGTCGTACTGAACATGGATCATACCTCCCTTTTTGTAGGCGCCGCTAAAGATGCGGATAAAACCAGATCGACCATATATTGCCGAACCAGTGAAACAAAATTGCCGAAAACACCGTTCCGTGCCTGCTTCGCAAGAGTCCCATGATGATGCCCGGAAAGAAGGCGAGCATCGCCGCCGGACTCTGGAAGATGTGCGCAAGCCCGAAAAAAAAGGAGGCGAAGAGGATGCTCTTCCACTCGGAATACTTCTCGGCAAACAGCGTCTGAAGCCAGCCCCGGAAAAATGTTTCCTCAGCCACCGCCGCCGCCAGGCCGGAGAGGATGCCCGGAAGGATTCGTTCCACATGCCAGGGAGGGAGATAGCGGGCAAAAAAGAACAGCGAAATGAAAGTCAACGGAACAAGAGCGCCCCCTGAAACAAGAAGAAGTTCCCGGGCCGAGGAAGGCGAAAGCCTCCACAAGAGAGCGTACTTTTCCGGAGATTCTCCCCGCAGAGCGCACCACGCATACGGAAAGTAAAGAAAAAAAGCGAACACGATGAATGCCGTCATTTGAAGGCTATCATAGCACACCGCTTCTTTATACGCACGCACTTGAGCATTCTGCGGGATTGTTTCTTGCGTTGCATCGTCCGGCCTTCACCCCCCTTCCACCGGGAAAACGCATCTGCTGCTCATTTGATGAAATTTCGTAAGCCTTGACACCATCTGGCTTTCTGTTACTATATTGAGATTGTTGAGGATGGGGTGTAGCCAAGCGGCAAGGCAGCGGACTTTGGATCCGCCATCGCTGGTTCGAATCCAGCCACCCCAGCCATGTACAGTGGGCAGAGGGGGCCTGAAGCGGATCCCCTTTTTTTGTGTTGTGGAAAATTCAATGTAAAGGTGTTGATTCACGTGTCCGCTTCTCGTTGTGTCACCGGGGCGCTGGTACTCGCCGCCGGAAAGGGGACCAGGATGAAAAGCGATCTTCCGAAAGTCCTGCTTCCGGTTCTGGACCAGCCGGTGCTCTATTATATCCTCGACACGCTCCGGCGGTGCATGGCATCCTCCAAGGGGTGTGTGCAGCAGCTCGCGGTCGTTGTCGGCCACAGAGGGGAGACGGTTCAGGAGTATCTTGGTTCGAATTGGCCCGAGGCGCTCCCTTTGTGGCAGCATGAGCAGCTCGGGACCGGACATGCCGTACAGATAGCCAAGGAGTGGTGGACCGGCCTCGATCATCTCCTCGTTCTCCCGGGAGACGTGCCGCTTCTTACGGAGGCCAGCCTTTCCGGTCTTGTCGAGGAGCATATCGTTTCAGGAGCGGACTGTTCCTTCATCAGTTTCCACGCGTCCGATTCCTCCGGCTACGGAAGAGTTGTGCGGGAAGGCAAAGAGATCTCGATCGTCGAAGACAAGGACGCCTCGGAGGCGCAAAAAGCGCTCACAGAGGTCAACAGCGGTATCTACATCTTCAAAACATCCTCCCTCCTACCCCATATCTACCGGCTGGACAACGAGAACGCCCAAGGAGAATACTATTTGCCCGACATCATCGCGATGATGATCCGTGCGGGCGGCAAGGTGACCGCCTCGCTCTCCCCGGACGAAGGAGAATTTGCCGGAATCAACACCCCGTTGCAGCTTGCGGATGCGGCTACGGCCCTGCGCAGGCGTATTCTCCGCCGTCATCTCCTGGCCGGGGTTCGTATGCAGGATCCCGATTCCGTGTGGATAGGGCCGGAGGTCGTTATCGCCGACAACGTGCTGCTTGAACCGTCTGTCCAGCTGTGGGGGAAGACGGAGGTGGAAAGAGGCGCACATGTCGGCAGCTTTTCGATTCTCCGGAACGTCGTCCTGGAAGAGGACGCCTGCGTCGTGAGTCATGCGGTGCTCTCGGACAGCGTGTTCCGGAAAGGCTCTCAGGTCGGCCCGTTTATCGTGGTTCGCGACGGAGCGGTCTTCGAAGAGGACTCGCGGGGCGGAAAGTTCGTCGAGGTCAAGAAGAGCCGCGTGGGCAAAGGGAGCAAAGTCCCCCACCTGGCGTACATCGGCGATGCGGAGATCGGCGCGGAGACGAATATCGGCGCCGGGACAATCACGTGCAACTACGACGGAAAAAAGAAGAATCCCACGACCATCGGCAACCGCTGTTTCATCGGAAGCGATACGATGCTTGTGGCGCCTGTCAACGTCGGCGACGACGGTTTTACCGCCGCGGGTTCGGTAATTACGCAGGACGTTCCCGAAGGGGCGCTTGCGGTGGGCAGGGCGAAACAGAGAAACATCGAAGGCTGGGCGAAACGAGCAGGAAAAAAGTGAAATGATTGAAGGAGGCATCCGTGATGATGGGAACCATCGGGCGTGAGTTGAAGGTCTTTTCCGGAACAGCCCATCCCGCCTTCGCACGAAGGGTATGCAGCGAGCTTGGAATTGAACTGTCCAGGGCGAAGCACTTCCGCTTTTCGGACGGAGAGATAGGGCTCTCCATTGAGGAGAGCGTTCGTGGCGCTGATGTGTTCGTGGTGCAGCCGACGTGCAATCCTGTCAACGAGAATCTCGTCGAATTGCTGATTATGATCGACGCGCTCAAGCGGGCTTCGGCGTACCGGATCAACGTCGTGATCCCCTACTTCGGCTACGCGCGGCAGGACAGGAAGACAAAGCCCAGGGATCCCATCTCCGCGAAGCTCATGGCGAACCTGCTTACCGAGGCGGGGGCCACGCGTGTTATTTCGGCGGATCTTCACGCCGGGCAGATACAGGGATTTTTCGATATCCCTGTGGATAACCTGACGGGGATTCCCCTGCTCGCGAGCTACTTCAAGGAGATCCTGGCGGAGTGCGTCGAATGCGGTTCCCTCACAGTAGTGGCGCCGGACGTGGGCGGCGTGGTCCGTGCAAGGAAGTTCGCCGGAACGCTGAAGGCGGATCTCGCCATCGTCGACAAGAGGCGTTCGCACGAGGTCGCGAACCTGTGCGAAGTTATGGACGTCATCGGCGATATCCGCGGGAAGACGGCGATCCTGGTCGACGATATCATCGACACTGCGGGGACCATCTGCAATGCCGCGGGGCTGCTCAAGGAGCGGGGCGCCGTGAAGATCTACGCCTGCTCGACGCACGGCGTTCTTTCGGGGCCGGCTCTCGACCGTCTGGAGCACTCCGATATCGACGAAGTTGTGTTGACGGATACAATCCCATTGCCTGAGAGCAAAAAATCAGCTAAAATTGTTCAGTTGTCAATCGCACCCCTATTTGCCGAGGCTATTCTCAGAGTACACAGCGACCGCTCGGTGAGCAGTCTTTTCGATTAACTGCGGGGAGATGTCAAGTTTTCCGATTCCGTAGAAGGAGTCGATTTTCAAGGAGGATGTGTTGGGCATGTCGGAAATGATCAGTATCGTACTGGAAGAGCGCAAGGAAATTGGAAAAGAAGTCTGCAAGAAAATGCGCCCCGCGGGGTACACTCCCTGCGTATTCTACGGGCCGGAGTATGTGGAATCCGTTCCCGCGAAGGTGAAAACAGCCGGAATCGCCAAACTGCTGAAGTCCGGGCAGTGGGAGACGGTGACTTTCGACGCGACCCTGCCGGACGGCAGGAAGGAGATGTGCCTTATACGGGAGGTCCAGAAGGACTTCCTGAACGGCAACGTTTTGCACATCGACTTTATGCAGATCATCAAGGGGCACAAAATCAGCGTCAACGTTCCTCTCCATATCACGGGGCGCGACGCATGCAAGGGCGTCAAACTCGGCGGGGTTATCGATCAGATCCTTCGTGAAATCTCCATGGAAGTTCTCCCCGGCCAGATTCCCGATTCCTTCACCGTGGACATCTCCTCCCTCGGGCTCGGCGAACAGATCCATGTGCGCGACCTTGCACTTCCCTCCGACGCTACGCTGCTTGTCGACAAGGATGATGTGGCGGTTGCCATCATTATTCCTCGCGGCGTCGCCGAGGCCGAAGCGGAAGAAGAGCAGAAGGAAGTCGAAGTCGTCGCCAAGGGCAAGGCGAAGAGCGCAGACGAGGAATAACGCCGGTTGAAAATCGTTGCTGGTTTGGGAAATCCCGGGCCGGAGTACGTCTTCTCCCGTCATAACGCGGGGTGGCTCGCGGTGGACCATCTGGTGAACCGTTTTTCCTGCGGAACGCCGAGGATGCAGTTCTCTTCGATGGCATGGTCGTTTTTTGTGAACGGGGAGAAGATCCTGATTCTCAAACCGCTCACCTACATGAACCTCAGCGGGAAAGCGGTCGGAGAGGCTGTGGACTACCTTTCAGCCGATTGGGAGGATGTCCTTGTCGTGTATGACGACGTCGCGCTCCCCTTCGGGAAGCTCCGGATGCGCTCCAAAGGAAGCGCTGGAGGACACAAAGGGCTGCTCTCCATTCTCGGCCGGGCGGGAACGCTCGAAGTGCCCAGGCTGCGCATCGGAGTCGGCGCCGCGCCGGATGCCCGCGGGATTGTCTCCTGGGTGCTCGGCAACTTCGATAAAACAGAACAGAACGAACTTCCCTCTCTTCTCGACAGCACTGCGGAGGCCGTTGAAGAATGGCTCTCCGTTGGAACCGAGAAGGCGATGAACCGGGTGAACGCAACTCATTGACAAAGAGGTGGCGGAGAAGTCCGCCACCTCTTTGCGCACAGTCTCCCGGAGCGGAGCGGATTCCGGAGTCGAATGTATGAAAACCCCTGTAGAAACAAGAAAAAACCGAGTATGGGACGTTGAGGAATCGCTGTGGAAGCAAGGCGCCTCCCTTCATCTTCCCGTCGACGGCGCCGCCAGATGCTGGGTCTGTCGGGCGCCTCAAGGGCCTGTTGTCGCCGTGTTTCCGGATGCGAAACAGGCCGGAACATTTCTGGCCGACTGGAAAGCTCTCTTTCCCGAAGAGCCTGTCGGCTATCTCCAGGAAATCCCCCTCACGCCCCAGGGAATCTCGAACAAGGCGCTCGCCGTGCAAAGAGGTGAGACGCTCTCCCGCTGGAGAGAGGAGGGGGGTGTTCTCGTCGCTACAGGCGGAGGACTTCTTGGCCCCGTCGCGCGGGGCGGCGGCGAGATTCTTCTCGAAGTGGAAAAAGAGTACGAACGGAACGCCCTTCTCGACTGGCTGGTGCATTCCGGGTATGTCCGGTCCGACCTCGTCTGGGCGCCCGGACAATTCGTACTCCGCGGGTATATCCTCGACGTCTACGACCCTGCCTACGCATATCCGCTGCGGCTTGAGTTCTACGACGATACCCTGGAGAGCATCCGTAGCTTCTCGCCGCGAACACAAAAGAGCGTCGCCATGCTCGACGCTCTCCATATTCATTCGCTCTCTATCACGCGCGAAGCATCCGTGCTTGATTTTTTCACGGAAGCTCGCCCTGGCGCGTCGACCGAATCCGCCGGCGAGCCGTTCTTTCTCCTCTTCGAGCCGGTCAAAATCGAATCGTCCGCCGAGACCTACGAGCTCCTATGGAAAGAGGTAGCTTCCGTATCCGGAGCGCAGCCTCTTCCCTCCTGGCAGACGCTTCATCTTCGTCTGGCGTCCTGGCCGACGCTCCGCATCTCTTCCGGCGTGGCTTATGCCCGCGATACGCTTGTCCTCGAAGAAGCCCCGCTCTTTAAAGGAAATCTCGAACGGTTTCAATGGATGTGCGACGCGTGGCGGCGCGACGGATACCATATTCGTCTGTTCACTGCGAACCCGCGGCTCTCCTCCCTCTACGACGACGATCTCTCCGTCATCGAAGGCGCTCTTTCCAAAGGCTTTGTCGATCCTCTCAAGCGTATTGTCCACATCTCCGACCTTGAACTCTCCGGAATCTCCGACAGAGTAGCCTCCGCCGGAACGGTCTTCGCACCGCCGCGGGAATGGAGCGAGCAGCTCGTCGAAGGCCGCCTTCTCATCCACGAGGAGTACGGCCTCTGTGTTTTCAGGGGATCCGAGGAGGTTACAATCTCCGGAGAGGTCATGGACAGTCTTGTGCTGGAGTTTGCCGACAACAAGCGCCTCTTCCTTCCGGTGCTGCAACTCCACAAGATCACGCCGCTTTCCGAGCATGCCGACGACGACGTCCAGCTGGATTCGCTCCGGGGAACCAGGTGGAAGAAGAGCGTCGCCAAAACGAAAGAGCGTGTTCTGCAGGAGGTGCGGGCGCTGCTCGAACTGTACGCGAAGCGGGAGCTCGTGGAGGGATTCGCGTTTCCTCCGCGGGACGATCTTTTCGACCAGTTTGAACGCTCCTTCCCCCATGCGGAGACAAAAGATCAGCTCGTGGCCATCTCCGAAATTCTGGAGGATATGGAGCGGCGCTTTCCCATGGACAGACTGCTCGTCGGCGACGTCGGATACGGAAAGACCGAGGTTGCCCTGCGGGCGGCTTTCCGCGCAGTCCAGGGCGGGAAGCAGGCGGCGCTCCTCGTGCCCACCACCATACTGGCGCAGCAGCACTATCTCTCGTTTACTGCGCGCTTGACCGGTTTTCCTGTCCGGGTTGCCTTTCTCTCGCGCTTTCTCTCGCGTAAGGAGCAGAAGGACGTGCTCGAGCGCGTCGCCGCCGGCGAGGTGGACATCCTTATAGGGACGGTGCGTATGCTCAGGGAGGATGTCGCGTTCAAAGACCTCGGGCTGCTCATCATCGACGAAGAGCATCGTTTCGGCGTCATGTCCAAGGAGAAGCTGAAACAGGCCAGGGAGAACGTCGACGTGCTCATGCTCTCCGCCACGCCTATTCCCCGGACGCTCGCTCTTTCGCTCAAGGGCCTCAGGAGCATCTCCGTGCTCAACGAGGCCCCGCACAACCGGATTCCCGTAGTTACCACCGCCGGTCCATGGAGCGCCTCGATCGTGAAGGGAGCGGTTTCCAGGGAGCTCGAAAGGGGAGGACAGGTCTACTACGTCACCAACCGGATCACCCGGATGCCCAAACGGCTGGCATTCCTGCGGCGTCTCTTTCCGGACGTTGCCATCGGCATGGCGCACGGCAGAATGAAAGAGACGGAACTTGAAGAGACCATGATGGGTTTTTACAACGGGAAAATTCAGATTCTCCTGTGTACGACGATTATCGAGAGCGGACTCGATATCCCCGGCGCGAACACGATCGTGGTCGAAGACTGCCAGGAGCTCGGGCTTGCGCAGATGTACCAGCTCAGGGGGCGCGTCGGCCGCAGAGAAGAGGCCGCATACGCCTACTTTCTCTACCCGGAGGGACGGCCGCTTGCCGCTGAGACGCTTGAACGCCTCGACGCGATTACGTCGCTCAACGACGAGGGCGCCGGGTACGATTTGGCGCTGCAGGATCTGCGCATCCGCGGCAGCGGCGATCTGCTGGGGACATCCCAGCACGGAAGCGAGCGCGGAATTGCCGATTCGCATCTGTACTGCACTCTTCTTGAAGAGGAGATCGGCAAGATCAGGGGAGTCGTCCCCTCCGCCGCGACGGTGAGCGCGGAAATACCCTGCCTTGTGCCTTCGTTTTATATTCCCCAGGAGAACATCAGGATCGCGCTCTACAGGAGGTTGTTGCGCGTCGGGAGCCTGGATGAGCTGCACGACCTCGAAAAAGAGGTCAAAGATCGTTTCGGAACGCTTCCCGAAAGTCTTGAAAATCTTTTTTCCATATCTTTTTTACGTTCACGGGGCGGTTTTTATGGTATCTTGTCTATGGAATGTACACGAAGGGAAACGACGCTGACCGGCGAAGGCCCCCTCTTTGATCTGCTCCGGACGTGGAAACGCTGGTCCGGCAAGGAGAAAAAACTCTCCGGTCCCGGAGGGGCAAGCGGGTTGCGTGACGTTCTCCTCGGACTTCGACAAATAAAGCAGGTGCTGTAGAATATGGAGACTCGTTCCGGACATGTTTTTGAAGAGCTTCTGGCTGTCATGGCGCGCCTTCGGGGAGAGAACGGCTGCCCCTGGGACAGGGAGCAGACGATGGAGACCCTCAGAACGTACATCGTCGAGGAAGCGTACGAGCTTGTAGACGCGATTTCGCGGGGAGAGACGCCGGATATCGTCGAGGAGGCGGGCGATCTTTTGCTGCAGGTCGTTTTTCTCTCCCGGATTGCGGAAGATGAAGGGCGTTTTACCATCGACGACGTTCTGCGGGGGCTGACGGAAAAACTGGTCCGACGTCACCCCCATGTCTTCGGCGACGAAAAAGCCGATACCAGCGGGCAGGTGCTCCGGAAGTGGGAAGAGATCAAGGGCGTGGAGAAGGAGCAACGGAAAAAAAAGGACACGTCGCTTCTCGCGGGAGTTCCGGAAGGATTGCCGCCGCTGGCGAAGGCGGCGCGTATTCAGTCGAAGGCCGCGCATGTCGGTTTTGACTGGGAAAAAGGGAATCTTGCTCCATTGTATGATAAAGTAGATGAGGAAATAGAGGAAATCCGGAACGCCGTCGAGACAGGCTCGGCGGACAGGATAGAGGATGAGATGGGAGACCTGCTCTTCGCCGCCGTGAACTTGGCGAGGCATCTTGAGGTCAACCCCGATTCGGCGCTCGGAAGGGCGAACCGGAAGTTCTCCGAACGGTTCCGGATCGTCGAGTCCATGGTGCGCGAAACAGGACGCCCATGGAGCAGCTTTTCTCTTGATACGCTGGATACTTTTTGGGAACAGGCGAAAAAATCCCTGTAACAGGGAAACTGATCGTGTACAGGAACACAAAAAATTGAACGTATGGAGGAAATGCGCACATGACCACCCCGAACAAGAAAAAGAGCGAGACGGCCCCCGCAGCATCTTCCACGTCGCATAAGGAGACGACTATGGAGACAAAGAGCGAACCGCTGCCGAAGAAAGAGTCGCGGCAGATCAGAAAGGTCGGCATTACCGACACGACGCTTCGCGACGCGCACCAGTCGCTCATGGCGACGCGTATGAAGGTCGAGGATATGGCCGAGATCATCGAGCGGATGGACGACATAGGGTTCCATTCGATGGAGGTCTGGGGAGGCGCCACCTACGACAGCTGCATGCGCTTCCTCGACGAAGACCCCTGGGAGCGCCTGCGCACCATGCGGAGACTCTTCAAGAAGACGAAGCTTCAGATGCTCCTGCGCGGCCAGAACGTCGTGGGATACCGCCACTACGCCGACGACACCGTGCGCGAGTTCGTCAAGAGGGCCGTCGGGAACGGACTCGACATCATCCGCGTCTTCGACGCGCTCAACGACCTGCGGAACATGGAGGTCGCTGCCGACCAGATCAAGAAGGAAGGGGCGCATCTGCAGCTCGCTTTCTCGTTCACCCTTTCGCCGGTGCACTCCCTGGACGCCTTCGGCAAGCTCGCAAAGGACATGAAGTCCATGGGCGCGGACTCCATCTGCATCAAGGACATGGCGGGCATCGTCAGCCCGGTGGAGACTGCCGCGCTTGTCAAGACGATCAAGAAAGAGACGGGACTCCCCGTGCAGATACACTCCCACTACACCAGCGGCATGGCCTCCATGGCCTATTACGCCGGGCTCGAGGCGGGAGCGGACGTCGTCGACTGCGCCATCTCGCCGTTTGCCATGGGCACGAGCCAGCCTCCTGTGGAGTCGATGGTGGCCGCGCTCAAGGGCGGCGATTTCGACACGGATATCGAGCTCGAAAAGCTCGTGCCGATCGCGATGCACTTCAAGAAAGTGCGCGACAAGTACTCCAAGATCTTCGTGGATTTGGGCGGCGTGGACATCAACGTGCTCATCTACCAGATCCCCGGAGGCATGTACTCCAACCTCGTGAGCCAGCTCAAGGATCAGAACGCACTTGCCCGGCTTCCCGAGGTGCTCAAGGAAGTGCCCCGCGTCCGCGAGGAGATGGGGTACCCCCCGCTCGTTACGCCCACCAGCCAGATCGTGGGCACGCAGGCGACGCTCAACGTGCTCGTCGGCGAGCGCTGGAAGGTCATTCCGAATGAAGTGAAGAGCTACTTCCGCGGCGAGTACGGCAAGCCACCCGCAGAGGTCGACCCGGAAATCCGTAAAAAGGTCATCGGCGACAAAGAGCCCATCACCTGCCGTCCTGCGGAGCTGATCAAGCCTGAGCTTGAAGATGCGCGGAAGGCTATCGCTCCGTGGATTCTCCAGCCTGAGGACGTGCTCAGCTACGTTCTCTTCCCGTCGGTGGCCAAGGACTTCCTGATGAAGAAATTCGCGCGGGAGATGAAGGTTGACGTGGGCGTCGCGGAACTTGTCGACGGCGCCGGCTATCCTGTCTAAAGGGAGCGTGCATCGGAGAAGAATGTACATTGATGTAGAAAACAAAGCGGAGAAGACCGGAGCATTTCTGCGCGAGCTTGATTTCAGCGACATAGAGACTATGGCGCGTTTCGCGGGGAATAATGACGAAAATCTCTCCGAGATAGAACAGCGGTATCCCGTGAGCCTCCTTGTACGGGGGAATAAAGTCGCGGTACGCGGTCCGGACGAGCTCGCCGTGGACGTGGCGTACGGGTTGCTTGAGCAGCTCCATAAAATAGCCTCGAAGGGGCATGCGCTCCACCTGGCGGATGTCCGCTACGCGATGGATATGATAGCGGAGAAGGGGGCGGTCGATCTGGCCCCCCTCTTCTCCGAAGTTATTTGCACCACGGCCAGAGGAAAACCGATCCGGGCGAAGACCGAGGGGCAGCGCGCGTACCTTGAGACCGTCCGCAATAATCATATTGTCTTTGCCGTCGGACCAGCCGGAACCGGGAAGACCTTTCTTGCCGTCTGCCACGCCGTGACGCTGCTCAAGGCCTCGGCGATCAGCAGAATCGTGCTTGTGCGTCCCGCCGTGGAGGCGGGGGAGAGCCTCGGCTATTTGCCCGGCGACCTTCGGGAGAAAGTGGAGCCGTACGTGCGCCCGCTTTATGACGCATTCTACGACTTGCTCTCTCCGGAGCGTTTTCTCCGGTACGTGGACAAGGGGGTCATCGAAATAGCCCCGCTGGCGTACATGCGGGGAAGAACGCTCAACGACAGCTTCATCATCCTCGACGAAGCGCAGAACACCACGCCCGAGCAGATGAAGATGTTTCTCACCCGTCTCGGCTTCGGCTCCAAAGCCGTCATCACGGGCGACATCACCCAGATCGACCTGCCGAACGGGAAGAAGTCCGGACTGATACAAGTCAGGGACATCCTTGAAGGAATCGAGGGAATTGAGTTTTTCAATCTCACGCATTCGGACGTGGTCCGTCACGAGATCGTCCAGAAAGTCGTCAGGGCGTACGAACGCTATGAGCAGCAGCGGGAACAGCGCGCATAAAGGCGCAGGATATATGGGAACCGGCAAACGAAAGAACTCTTTCCTTTTTTTCACCGAGGACGCTTCTCCCGACCTTCGTTCGCTCTCCCTGCTCCTTCTTGTTGCCTTCGCGCTGACCGTTATTTTTTTGAAATGGTTCTTTGAAGACAGGATATCGGGGTTCCTGCCGGGGGAGGCCTCTTCGCGGACCTACTTTGCCCTGTACCCGATGAAGTACGTGGACGAGGAAGGGACGGTTGCGCTCCGCTCCAGGGTCGGCGATACCGTCTCCGGAGTCCTTGTCCGCGACGGCGCCGCGATGGACCGTCTTATCTCAAAGATAGAGATAATGGCGGAGGGGGACGTTTCGCTCCTCTCGCTCTCTCCCGGATTAACCGAGTTGATAAAAAGTTACCCGGAAGAGGCGCGGAAGAGGTTCTTGCAGGCAAGCGCCCGGCTGAGCAGCGCCTACCTTCAATCTCAGGGGGAAAAGCCGGGCGGCTTTTCCTGGTCTCCCGAAATCCTCTGGAAGGAGATCGAGAGGCTGGCCCTTCCAATGGAGGAGAACAACATCGTGTATCAGATCCTCGACGAGATTCTCCAGCCCCTCTCGAGGGTGGACGACGACCTCACCCGGATGCTGCGGAAAGAGATGGGAGCGGCGCTGCAGCCTGTGGAGCGATCCATCGTACCGGGCGACGTGCTCGTGGAAAAGGGGCAGATCATTACCGATCAGGCCGCCAGAATCCTCGAAATGCAGGGCTACTCCAGGGTGTCTTTTCCGTGGAAACAGATACTCTTCGCGCTCGTGGTCATCCCCTTCTGGCCTCTTTGGCTCCGCATCCAGACGCGGAATCACGGCGGCGGCGAAGAAAAAAGCGAACTTCCGTGGGTCTACCTCGCCTTTATCGTCGGCGTCAGCTGGCTTGCGGAGTACGTCTCGGCCCTTTTTCACGCCCAGGGGATGGGGAGCCTCTTCCTTGCAGGATGCGCGTATTTGACGCTTCCTGCGCACCTTGCGCTTCAGCTTGTTCTTGGGGGAGCAATCCTCGGCGGTCTTGTGGTCACCGGGTTTTCTACGCTCCATGTGCTGCTTGTAGCGCTCATGGGAATACTCAGCGCATTCGGAGGGTATTTTCTCCTTATAGGCGTCCACTCCAGAGGGCACCTCTGGAAGCAGCTCTTTCTTCTCGGCGTCCTTCAGACGCTTACGGGACTCTCGCTCAGATGGGCGTTCAACATCTCCTTTTCCGCGGAGATATTGATACCGCTCATACTCGGGAGCGCCCTCTGGAGCAGCCTCGTCATCGCGGCGCTCCCTCTTCTTGAAGATACGTTCGACGTGCTTTCGCCGCTTCGCCTGATGGAGCTGAGCCATCCGTCGAATCCGCTGCTCAAGAGGTTGCAGATGGAGGCCGCGGGAACGTACCATCACTCCCTTATGCTCGGGACGCTGGCGGAGGCGGTGGCCGACAAGCTCGGGATGAACGCGAACCTGCTGAAAGCGGGCGCGTATTTCCACGACATTGGAAAGCTGCGGCGCCCGGACTTCTTCGTCGAAAACCAAATGGGCGGGGAGAACGTCCATGACGAGCTCAAACCCTCGCTCTCGGCGCTGGTTATCATCGCGCACGTCCGCGAAGGGCTGGAGCTTGCTCATGAATACCACCTGCCCAGGGTTATCCGGTCGTTCATCGCGGAGCACCACGGAACCACCGCGCTTGCGTACTTCCTTCGGAAGGCGAGAAACATGGGACTCACTATTCCCCGGGAGCAGTTTTGTTACCCGGGTCCGAAACCGCAGAGCAGGGAGACCGGGCTGATGATGCTGGTCGATTCGGTGGAAGCGGCTGTCCGGGCGGAATCCAGAGCAGGTTCCGAGTCGATACTCGACGTCCGGGATACGATCAACCGGGTGATCGACTCGAAAATCACCGAAGGACAGCTCGACGACGTTGATTTTACCCTGAGGGATCTCTCGGTGATCCGGGAGACATTGCTCTCAGCACTGCGGACGGTGTATCATACCCGCAAAGTAAAAGAGATACAGGAGAAAGAGTCTCCTCAACACACCACAGAAAAACAGGAGGACGATGTCAGTGAAGCTTCAGTTGCGTCTCGATAGCAGCGAGGACGCCGATCCCGCAAGTACCGCGTTCAGCTATCTCGTAGAAAGGGCGGAGCCGGCGTTCACGCGCGCCCTTTGCGATCTTCTTCCGGAGGGGACTCTCCCCGCGAAGGTCGAGATATCCCTGTCCTTTCTCTCTCTCGGCGAAATGAAGGCACAAAACCGGAAATACCGCGGACTGGACGAACCGACGGACGTCCTCTCCTTCCCCCTTTGGGAAGAGGATGGAGTCTTCCGTCCGGGGCGGTCGCTCCCGACGCTTCCTTTGGGCGATATTCTGATATGCCCGGAGTACGTTCGCGCCGCCGTCTCTTCGGAAGAGGAATTCCAGAGAGAAATGGCGCTGATGCTTGCTCACGGTTTCCTCCACCTGCTCGGGTGGGATCACGATACCGATGAGCGGAGAAGCGCTATGGAAGTACGGCAGGAGCTGATACGGAAAGAACTGCTGGCCTTTCCCGAAGGTGCGGCTTCCGGGACCGCGGAGGAGGAGCTCCGGTGAGTTCTCTTGTAGCGCAGTCGGCGGCGCTTTTGCTGGTACTGCTCTTTCTATCTGCCTTTTTCAGCGCCTCTGAAACAGCGATTACATCCTCTGGCAGAGGAAAAATCCTTGCGCTGATAGAACGGTATCCGTATCAGAAGCGTTTTTTCGAGTGGCTCCTCAAGGATGTGCAGCGTGCGCTCACCATCGTCTTGATTTCGAACAACCTCGTCAACATAGCCGCAAGCGCGGTCGGAACAACTCTGGCGATTGCCACGATAGGTCAGGGAGGCGTCCTGCTGGCAGTTCCGCTGATGACGGCGCTCATAGTGATCTTCGGCGAGGTGTTCCCGAAGAGTGTCGCTATAATACAATCTGATTTCGTGCTCGTTTTTTCGCTTCCGTTTTTGAGGCTGCTGGATATCCTCCTCGCCCCCTTCGTATGGCTCATGATCGCGGCGGTCCGGCTGCTCGGTCTTCTCTTCAAGGTGGACCTGAAAGCCCGGCATCCCTTCGTAACGAGAGAGGAATTCGAGCAGATGGTCAACATAGGGGAGGAATCCGGCGCGCTCGAAGAGGTGGAGCGCCGGATGATACACGGCATCATCTCGTTTGAGGAGACCAGGGTCTACGAAATCATGGTGCCGCGCACCGACATGGACGCCGTGCCTTCAAACTGCACCGTCGCGGAGGCCATGAAGGTCTTTCAGGAGCACGGACACTCCCGCGTCCCCGTTTTCGAAGAGAACCTCGACGACATCGTCGGCATTCTCTACGTCAAGGACACTATTCCGAACCTCCTGGCGGGGGAGCTCGAAACCCCCGTCTCCTCCATCATGAGGAACGCGCTCTTCGTGCCTGAGAGCATGCGCGTCGTCGAACTCTTCAACAACATGAAGGGGAAACACGTCCACATGGCCATCGTCGTCGACGAGTACGGCGGCGTGGCAGGCATCGCCACCCTTGAAGACCTCCTTGAGGAGATCGTCGGGGAGATACAGGACGAATACGACAAGGAAAAACCTTCCTTTACCCCCGAAGAGGACGGCAGTTACCTCGTTCAGGGGCACGTCAGCCTGGAGGATCTCAGCGACCTTCTGGAAGCGTCGTTCGAATCCGAGGACGCCGAAAGTCTCGGGGGGCTGGTGCTCTCCATATCGGGAGATTTTCCCTCCCCGGGCGAGAAGATACACTACCGCTCGCCGGACGGCGCAGGCAACTGGGAGATTGAAGTTCTTGAAGTGGAAGACCATCGAATTAAGCTCCTCCGTCTCCTTCCGAAGGAGCGGGGGTATTTTATCCCACCGGAGGTTGTCGAATGACCCTGTTTACGTCGCCCGTTTCCTGGCCTGCATCATGGCCGTCGCCTCAAAAGCTCCTTGACGCGGCGCGTGAGGCGCAGCGCGCATCATACTCCCCCTACTCAGGCTTCCCTGTCGGGGCGGCTCTGTTCGTAGAGGGTATGGACGATCTTATCCTTGCGTGCAACGTGGAGAACGGCTCCTACGGACTCTCCATCTGCGCCGAGCGGAGCGCCGCCGTCGCGATGATTGCCCGCGGAGGCAAAAAGCCTCTTGCCGCAGCCGTTGTCGGAAAAAGGGGAGAAGTGTGCCTGCCGTGCGGCGCGTGCCGGCAGTTCCTCGCGGAGTTCAACCCGGAAATGCTGCTTGTCTTTGAACAGGGAGATTCATTCGTCGTGACCACATTGGCAGAGCTCTTTCCGGCCCCGTTCCTTCTGACGGAGCAGAGCGGGGAACGATGAACAACCCCTTCGCAGGGATCGGCTTCCGTGCGGGGAACGTCGTCCTCGCAGGCCGTCCCAACGTCGGGAAGTCCTCGCTGGTCAACAGGCTTCTTGA
The DNA here is from genome assembly GCA_018436785.1 of Synergistaceae bacterium. Taxonomy (GTDB): domain Bacteria; phylum Synergistota; class Synergistia; order Synergistales; family Aminobacteriaceae; genus JAAYLU01. The sequence goes on from JAHDKR010000085.1 coordinate 43,388, forward strand.
CTACAAGGTTTCCATCGTTTCCGAGAAACCGCAGACAACGAGAAACGTCATCCGTTGCGTCTACAACGGGGAAGACTTTCAAATCATCTTCTCCGACACTCCGGGGATTCATCTCCCGAAGCACAAGCTGGGCAGAACGCTTGTGGACGCAGCCGTAGAATCGCTTGAGGAGGCCGACCTTATCTGTTACGTCGTCGAGGCGGAGGACAGAACCGTCGCCCCCGAGGACGAAGAAATCCTCTCCGTCCTCGGAAAGGTGCGCACCCCCGTGCTCCTCGTCGTGAACAAGTGCGACGTCGTTCTCGACCGCAAAGGAGGAGGGGAGGCGCAGCTTGCCGCAGTCCGCTCCCTCTACGAGGCGCGAATCTCTCTCTGCGGGGTCGTCTTCGTCTCCGCCAGAATGGGAAGAGGGCTCGATACGCTTATCGCCGCAATCCGTCCCCACCTCCCCGAAGGACCTCCTTTTTACGACGAGGATATCCTTGTCGACCGGCCCGAGAAGTTCATCGCCGCGGAGATCATACGGGAAAAAGTGCTGCTGATGACGCACCGGGAGGTGCCGCACAGCGTCGCCGTCGAAATAGAGGAGTACAAAAGCCCTGACGAATACCCCGAGCGTGACGTGCTTTTTATTCGCGCCACGCTCTACGTGGAGCGCGAAGGGCAGAAGCGCATCGTCATCGGCGATTCCGGAGCGCGGCTGAAGGAGATAGGCAGACGGGCACGGATGGATATTGAAACGCTCACCGGCCACAAAGTCTATCTTGACCTCTGGATCAAGGTGCGCAAAGACTGGCGTCAATCCGACGCCGACCTGCGGATGCTCGGCATTCAGGAAAGGTGACGGGGGTGCGTGCAGCGGATATTTCCGTTTCGTCCGGCGGGGAGTACCAGGACATTCCGAACCGCCGGTCCTTCCCGTCCTATAGCGGCGATTCCATCCCCCAGGGGCTCGTCAGACTGTCCGGGGTTGTGCTCCGCAGGGACGTCTCAGCAGAGGGAAACGTCTCTCTCTATCTCTTTCTGAAGGAGACGGGGCCGGTCTGGGTTTCTGCGCCGGGAGCGTCGAGAGGGAGAGTCCGTTTCGGCGGCGCCATTGAGCCGCTCGTCTGGGCGAATTTCAACCTGTACAAGGGGACGCGCCGCTTCTACCTTCAGTCCGCGGAGGTAAAAGAGGACTTCTGGAGCCTGAGGTCCGATTCCGGAAAAATCCGGAGGATGCTCGAATGGGACGGACTGCTCTGCGAACACCTCGTACCCGGACTCCCCTGCGACGACGTGCTTGCGCTCTTTTACTGGTCGGGCGTGCTGCTGAAAGAAGACGTCCATCCGCTTGTCGCAGAGTGGCGCTTCCTGTGGAAGTGGTTGTACAATTGGGGCATAGCGCCTTCACCCGATCTTTGCGGCGAGTGCGGCGCCGCGCTCTCTTCAGCCCGTCTGACGGCTTCCGGATTTCTCTGCCCGGCCTGCGCCCGTACGCACGAAGGGACGGCGCTTTCCGGGGATGAACTCTCCTTACTGCGTCGGTCGCTGGAAATTCCGGTGAAAAAGATGATAGAATATTTTCCCTCGAAACCGTTTCCGGGAGACTCGCCTTGGAAGGAAGTGAACGGGCGTCTGCGCCTGTACTTTAGTATGATGCAATAATAGTGGAAAAAGAATAGAGCTTCCGGCAGCCGGAAGTTTTTCTCAAGGAGGGATATATGTGAATTTCCAGGAAATTGTCTTTCGCCTCGAACGCTTCTGGGCGGAGCAGGGGTGTGTTGTACAGCAGCCGTACGACATAGAGGTCGGGGCCGGGACTATGAATCCCGCGACCTGCCTTCGCGTCCTCGGGCCCGAACCGTGGCGCGTCGCCTACGTCGAACCCTCGCGCCGTCCGACCGACGGCCGCTACGGAGAGAACCCGAACCGGCTTCAGCACTACTACCAGTATCAGGTGATCATCAAGCCCGCCCCCTCCAACATCATCGATCTCTACCTTCAGAGCCTCGCGGCTCTCGGGATAGAACCGGAGGCGCACGATATCCGGTTTGTCGAGGACGACTGGGAGTCGCCGACCGTCGGCGCGTGGGGGCTCGGGTGGGAGGTCTGGCTCGACGGCATGGAGGTCACGCAGTTCACCTACTTCCAGCAGGTCGGCGGCATCGACATGGACCTTGTCCCCGCGGAGATAACCTACGGGATCGAACGCATCGCCATGTTCGTCCAGAAGGTCGAAAACGTCTACGATCTTCAGTGGGTGGACAACGTGAAGTACGGCGACGTCCACCATAAGGGCGAGGTCGAGTACTCGCACTACAACTTCGAACTTGCCGACACGAAGATGCTCTTCCAGCTCTTCGGCATGTACGAGGCCGAAGCCGACAGGGTGCTTGCAAAAGGATTCGTCCTTCCCGCGTACGACTATGTGCTCAAGTGTTCGCACACTTTCAATCTGCTCGACGCCCGCAACGCGATCAGCGTGACAGAGAGGACGGGGTACATCGGAAGAATACGCATGCTCGCAAGCAGATGCTGCGCGGCTTACGCCGAGCAGCGCCGGGAGATGGGGCTTCCCTTCACCGGCAAATTCGACGAGACGAAGAGGTGAGGACCATGACCTATAAAAACGTACTGCTCGAAATCGGGACCGAGGAAATTCCCTCACGTTTCCTCCCCGATACGCTCGAATTCCTCGAAAAAACGGCGAAGGACGACTTCAAGAACGCCCGCATAGGCTTCAAGAGTCTCTCCGTCTTTGCGACGCCGCGCCGAATTGCCTTAATGGTGAAAGACGTTGACGATCAGCAGCAGGACCTGGTGAACACGTTCAAAGGACCGGCATGGACAGCCGCGTTCGACATGAACGGAAACCCGACGCGCGCGGCCTTCGGCTTCGCCAAGAGCAAGGGAGTCTCCATCGAACAGCTTGTCGGCGTCGAGGTGGACGGCGTCAAGTACGCGCACGCCGAAGTTTCGGAACCTGGGAAGCCTGTGCTGGAAATCCTTCCCGAACTTCTTCCGGCGCTTATTAAAAAAATCGTCTTTCCAAAGAATATGTACTGGAACATACCCTCCGTCCGCTTTGCGCGCCCCATCCGATGGATTGTGGCAATGGCCGATACCAACGTCATTCCCTTTCAGTACGGTGGAATCGAGAGCGGTTCCACGACCAGGGGGCACCGCTTCATGGGCGCAAAGCAGATCGTGGTGGACGATGCGGCGAACTTTATGGAGCGCCTCTACGACAACCACGTGATTCTCGACCAGGAAAAACGCCGTCAGAAGATGATCGCAGGTATCAGCGCGCTCGAAAACGATCTTGACGGGGCGGTCGAGCTCGATCCGGAGGTTGTCAACGAGAATCTCTACCTGGTCGAATACCCGATTCCCTTCTTCGGAAGCTTCAGCAAGAAGTTCCTCGAAATACCGGAGGAAGTGCTCGTCACCTCGATGAAGAAGAACCAGAAGTACTTCTCGGTGCGGGGAAAGAACGGAAAGCTCCTTCCCTATTTCGTCGGGGTAAGCAACAATCTCGCATCGAATATGAACGTCGTCCGCGAGGGAAACGAGCGGGTCCTTCGCGCACGCCTCGAGGACGCGGCGTTCTTTTGGGCGGAGGATCTGAAAAAGCCCCTCGCATCCAACGTCGAGCGGCTGAAAACAATCGTCTACCAGGAAAAACTCGGCACTCTCCACGACAAGGTGATGGCGACCCGCGATCTTGCGCTCTGGCTCTGCGCGGAGACGGGGATGAAAGACGTGCTCCAGCTTCTGGACCGGGCCGCTCTTCTTGCAAAGGCCGACCTGGTGACAAATATGATCTATGAGTTCCCCGACCTCCAGGGAGTCATGGGAAGAGAGTACGCCCTCCGCAACGGAGAGCCTGAACGGGTGGCCAGGGCGCTCTACGAACAGTATCTTCCCAAGGCCGCGGGGAGCGAACTGCCTGAAGATATCATCGGCGCCCTTCTCGGTCTGGCCGAACGGGTGCACATCATCACGAGCTGCTTCAAGGTCGGGTTCGAACCTACAGGCTCTCAGGATCCGTACGCCCTTCGAAGGGCGGCCCGTTGCATCAATGAGATCCTCTGGGGAAAGGCAATGGATGTCAATCTCGGGCGGCTGGTGGCCAGAAGCTGCGAGCAGTTAGCAATCCAGGAGGATGTCCGCGAAAGGATCGTCGCCTTCTTACAGCAGCGGCTGCACGTGCAGATACGCGAGAAGGGGTACGGCCACGAGCTTTCCACGCTCGCCCTTTCAGTGGCGGGAAGCCGTCCGCTCCAGGTGCTGCGCTTCCTTGAAGTCTTCTCCAAGCTTCAGGCGGAGCAGTGGTTCGTCGAGCTCGTTACATCGGCTGTCAGAGTTCGCAACATCCTCGCCAAGAGCGGCGACGCCTCCGCATCCGTCGACGAAAGCCTTTTCGCAAAGGAGGCCGAGAGCAGGCTCTACGCCGAGATCGTCAGAATCAATCCCCTCGTCGAAGAAGCGCTCGCCGGGCAGGATTGGAAGGCGCTTGCCGGGTATCTGTCGGAACTTTCGCCATTTGTTACGTCATTTTTCGAAGACGTCCTTGTAATGGACCCCGATGAAAGGGTAAAATGCAACAGGATACATCTTCTAGGTCTGTGCAACGCCCTCTTCCTGAAGGTCGGGGACCTGGGAATACTCAAGGGCGTGTAGCCTGAGAGCGGCGTCAACATAAGGAGTGTGAAGCAATGGAATCCTTGAATTTGTTCATCGTATCCGATTCCACTGGCGAGACGGCGGAGCACGTGGCTCTGGCGGCCATCAGTCAATTCAATACAGATTTTGCCAACATTTACCGTTACCGGTATGTCGAAGGGGAGGCCAGAATCGACGAAATACTCGCAAAGGCGTCGGAAGCTCCCTCCATGGTGATCTGTACGCTGGTGGACAAAAAGAGCCGCTCCGCGCTCGCCGCCAAGTGCGCCCAACACGACACCCCTTTCGTTGATCTGCTGGGGCCTGTCATCGATGCGCTCGAAATTCGCCTCGAAAGAGCTCCGCTCCAGGCGCCGGGACTTCTCAGAAAGCTCGACGAGGACTATTTTCAGCGGATCAAGGCCGTGGAATTCGCCATCCAATGCGACGACGGACGCAGCCCCGAATCGCTGCCGGAGGCGGACCTGGTCATCCTTGGAGTCTCCCGTACCGGGAAGACGCCGCTCTCGATGTACATCGCGAACAAAGGATTCAGGGCGGCGAATATCCCCCTCATACCGGAAGTCGATCCGCCTGAGATTCTTAAAACCATCCCGTCATCGAGGATTGTAGGGCTGATCATCTCCGGAGAAAGGCTCTCACAGATCCGTCAGGAGCGTCTTCGCCTTCTGGGATTGGAACCGAAGGCGTCGGCCTATGCAAACCGGGAGCGGATTGAAAGAGAACTTCAAACTGCCAGGGAGTATCTCCAGTCGCTCGGCGCCCGCATTTACGACGTTACCGACAGGGCCGTCGAAGAGACCGCGCAGGAGATCCTCGATTTCCTGCGTTCGAAATAGATTGAGAGAAGACCTTTCCGGCAGTATGGAACGTGTCGATACCGCGCCGACGTGCGAACTTTTCTACCTCTCCGACTATTTAGGAGAGGAGATGGATTCGGCCGCGTCGTGGATTACGAGGCGCTTTGAAAAGATCGATATCGAAATATCCCGATACGGTCTTCTTCGTACCGAAGGCGCCGTGCAGAAAGTGCTCGACGAAGCTGCCGGGAGAGACGCCTTCGTGCTTCACGGATTCCTCTCCGGCGCTTTTCGCCGCATTGTTGTCGAAAGGTGCGCCGAACTTGGACTTGACGAATACGATGTGCTCCGGTCTCTGTTCTCCCGCCTCTCGCGAATCGCCGGAGAAGAGCCCAGGCGCGATCCGTCCCTGGTACACCCGATGGACAATGAGTATTTCAAGCGGGTAAAGGCGATCGAGTACACTATTGCCGCCGACGACGGCGGGAACTCGTCGATCCTGAAAGAAGCCGACGTCGTCATCATCGGCGTTTCCAGAACCGGGAAGTCCCCTCTGTGCATGTACCTTGCCCACAAGGGAATTAAAGCCGCCAACATACCGCTTGTCCCTGAAATCGAGCCCCCGGTTCAGCTCTTTCAGATAGATCCGGCAAGAATTATCGGCCTGACACGTTCGAGTCATTCTCTGGAACATATCCGGACGACGCGTATGCACATGATGGGGTTCGATCCGGACAGAAGCAGTTACGTAAAATTCGAACGGATTTTGAGTGAAATAGACTACGCATCGGGTATAATGAAACGTCTTGGAGCGGTTGTTTTCGACGTCACTGCCAGAGCTATAGAGGAGACGGCGCACGAAATACTGAAGCTGCTTCGCGACGGACACTGAAAGTATCTTATCCAAACCTACGGAGGTGCAGTATAGAGATGACGAAAGAGAAGTACATCTACAGTTTCAAAGAAGGCAACGCGGACATGAAGGCGCTCCTCGGGGGCAAAGGGGCCAACCTCGCCCAGATGGTGACGTACGGGCTCCCGGTTCCTCCGGGCTTTATTCTGACGACGCACGCATGCCTCGAATACGGCAAAAATCCCGGATTCCTCGACAGTATTTGGGATGGTGTCGTCGCCTCGATGAAAACGCTTGAGCAGGAGGCTGGAAAAACATTCGGCACAGGAAGCAATCCTCTTCTTGTCTCGGTCCGTTCCGGCGCGCCCATTTCGATGCCCGGAATGATGGACACCATTCTCAATCTCGGCCTGAACGACGAGTCCGTCGAATCGCTTGCCAAAGCCGCCGACGACCGCCGTTTCGCGTTCGACAGCTACCGCCGCTTTATCCAAATGTACGGCAACGTGGTGCACGGCGTCGACGGAGAGGCGTTTGAGGAAGTCCTGACGCATACGAAAAAGCGGCTCGGCGTCACGTTCGACAATGAAATTCCCGCAAAGGATCTCGAAACCATCGTCGCCGAGTTCAAGAAGATCTTCAAGGAGAAGGCCGGATTCGCCTTCCCGTCCGACCCCTGGGATCAGCTGAAGAACGCCATCCTCGCCGTCTTCAAGAGCTGGGGCAACCCCCGCGCGGTGACCTACCGGAAGCTTCATAACATCTCCGACAGCCTCGGCACCGCCGTCAACATCGTCTCCATGGTCTACGGAAACCTCGGCGACGACTGCGGCACCGGCGTGTGCTTCACACGCAACCCCTCCGACGGTACGAAGGAGCTGTACGGCGAATTCCTCATCAACGCACAGGGCGAGGACGTGGTCGCAGGCATCCGCACCCCGCTTCCCATTGCGGAGCTGAAAGTCAAGATGCCCGAGATCTACAAACAGCTTTTCAAAATCACAACCGACCTCGAGACCGCCTACAAGGACATGCAGGATATCGAGTTCACCATAGAGCGCGGCAAGCTTCACATGCTCCAGACCCGTAACGGGAAGCGCTCCGCGGGCGCGGCGGTGAAGATCGCCATCGATATGCTCGAAGAGGGCCTCATCGACAAGAAGACGGCAGTCTCCCGCGTCACCCCCGAGCAGGTTGAGATGCTGCTGCACCGCCAGGTCGATCCCAAGGCCGAGGTTACCTTGCTTGCCAAGGGCCTTCCCGCATCACCCGGCGCGGGCGTCGGCATCGTGACTTTCGATCCCGACGACGCAGTGGATCTTGTCAAGGCGGGCAACAAAGTTGTTCTTGCCCGTCCCGAGACGTGCCCCGACGACATCCACGGTCTCTTCGCCGCAGAAGCCATCGTCACCAGCCGCGGCGGAATGACCAGCCACGCCGCCGTCGTTGCCCGCGGCCTCGGCAAACCGTGCGTCAGCGGCTGCGAAGACCTCTTCATCGACCTGAAAAACGAGACGATCACCGCAGGCGAGACGGTTATCCGCAAGGGCGACTTCATCACCGTCGACGGCAGCACCGGCCGCGTGCTTGTCGGCAAGGCGCCCCTCATCGAAGCCTCCTTCACCAAAGATTTCGAAAGACTGCTCGACTGGGCCGACGAAGTGTCCCGCCTTCAGGTCTGGGCCAACGGGGATACCCCCGAGGATGCCCGCCGCGCCCGCGCGTTCGGCGCAAAGGGTATCGGCCTCTGCAGAACCGAGCACATGTTCATGGCCGCCGACCGGCTGCCCGTCATGCAGCGTCTTGTCGTCGCCGACAGCTACGAGGAGCGCGTCGCCGCGCTCGACGAGCTCAAGGTCATGCAGAAGGGCGATTTCTACGGCATCCTCAAGGAGATGCAGGGGCTGCCCGTCATCATCCGCCTTCTTGACCCGCCCCTCCACGAGTTCATGCCGAAGGAGCGCGACCTTGAAGAAGAGCTCCACGCCCTCGTCGCCGCCGGCAAGGAGAACTCGCCCGAGGCCGACAAGGTCCGCAAGGTCATGGCGAAAGTCGAAATGCTGAAAGAGTCCAACCCCATGCTCGGCTTCCGCGGCTGCCGCCTCGGCATCGTCTATCCTGAAATCACCGCCATGCAGGCGAGCGCCATTTTCGAAGCGGTCATCGACCTCGTCAAGGAAGGCGTCGACATCCGCCCCGAGATCATGATCCCGCTCGTCGGCGTTCAGAAGGAGATGGAGTTCTTCCGCAAGCAGATCGACGACATCGCCAAGGACTACATGGAGAAGAGCGGCGTGAAGTTCTCCTACCTCGTGGGCACGATGATCGAGATCCCGCACGCGGCGTTCGTCGCCGACCAGATCGCCGAGTATGCAGAGTTCTTCAGCTTCGGAACCAACGACCTCACCCAGACCACCTTCGGCTTCTCGCGCGACGATGCGGAGGGCAAATTCCTCGGCCACTACGAGGACAAGGGAATTCTTCCAGTCAACCCGTTCCACGTCCTCGACAGAGAGGGCGTGGGCGAACTTATGAAGCTCGCCGTCTCCAAGGGAAGAGGCCGGAATCCGAACCTCTCCATCGGCATCTGCGGCGAGCACGGAGGCAACCCCAGCAGCATCGCCTTCTGCCATGCCGTCGGCCTGAACTATGTGAGCTGCTCCCCGTTCAGAGTGCCTGTCGCGCGTATCTCCGCGGCGCACGCTGCAATGGGCAAACTGGTATAACAACAGCAATGAACGCGGCGCCGGGAATCCTCCCGGCGCCGTACTATCGTCTGCCCGCAAGGGTATCGGAAAGGAACTGAGAGCATGACACAGAACGAGAAGCAGACAACGGAAAAGACGCACTCCGACTTGTCCGGCAGCGTCGCGCAGGGCAAGAAGCTCCTCTGCCGGGGCCTTGCCGCCTCTCCGGGATCCGCGGTCGGGAGAGTGGTCTTCATACCCGGGACCGCAGACATCTCCAAAGTTGCAGACGGCGACATCATCGTCGCCAGAATGACCACCCCCGACATGGTCTCAGCCCTCAGAAAAGCAGGAGCCGTGGTCACCGATGAAGGGGGGCGCACCTGCCACGCGGCCATTCTCTCCAGAGAACTCGGAATTCCGTGTATCGTCGGCGCCAGAAACGCCACGAAAATCCTTTCCGAGGGGCAGCTCGTCCTTGTCGACGCGACGCGAGGCGTGGTGTTCCAGGCGGACGAAGCACCCGAACAGGAAGCGGCGCAGCCCCTTCGGACGCCCACTGTTTCAAAGGCTTTTTCACCGGGAAGCTCCCTTTCCGCAACGCCTTCCAGGGCAGAACAGCTCCCGGAAGTCACTGCGACAAAGCTACTTCTGAACATAGAGGGCCCTGCGGCAATCGACCGCTTGGCTTCACTGTCTGCGGACGGCGTCGGTCTTCTCCGTACGGAATTCATTTTTTCAAGCGAGATCGGAACGCACCCGATGCACCTCGTACGCACAAAGCAGGGCAGCCTCTTTGTCGACAAACTCGCGGAAGGTATAAGCACGGTTGCGCGCGCGTTCTTCCCGCGTCCCGTCCTTGCCCGCTTCAGCGACTTCCGCACCAACGACTTCCGGAAGCTCAACGGAGGGCAGGAACTCGAACCGGTCGAGTCCAACCCGATGATCGGATGGAGAGGCGCCTCCCGCTACATCTCCCCCGACTATGAAGAGGGCTTCCGGCTCGAATGCAGGGCCGTCAAAAAAGTCCGGGATGAAATGGGCAACTCCAACCTCTCGGTTATCATCCCCTTTGTCCGCACCCTCAAGGAGATGGAGCGGGTCAAGGCCATCCTCGCCTCCGAAGGGCTCGCTTCCGGCGCCTCGTTCAAGATCTGGCTCATGGCGGAAGTACCCTCGGTTGTCTTCCAGGCAGATGCCTTCGCCTCAATGGTCGACGGCATCACCATCGGAACAAACGACCTCACGCAGCTTATCCTCGGCGTCGACAGAGACTCGGCAGCCCTGGGGAACATGGGGTACTTCGACGAACGCAATCCTGCGGTGCTTCACGCCGTCTCCCTCGTGATCGAAGCCGCTCGCCGCGCCGGAATACCGTGTTCCGTCTGCGGCGAAGGCCCCTCAGTCTTTCCCGACTTCGCCGAACACCTTGTGCGGGAAGGCATCGACAGCATCAGCGTCAATGCCGACGCACTGGAGTACACTCGCCGCATCGTCGCATCGGTCGAACAAAAGATCATCCTCGACGCCCTTCGCGGCAAGTAACGTCAGGGACGCGCAACCCAATAAAAAGAGCGCCGGGACCCTGTGAATGCAGGAGTTCCGGCGCTCTTTGCTCATTGAGGGAAAAGATGCTCAGTTGGACAGACCGTACTGCTTCAAAAGTTGCTGATATCTGTCCTCCACAGTCACCGCAGGGTTCGGATCCTTGTACGCGCCCGTTGACTCCGGAACGACGACCTCCTGCTTCGGTTTCTGCGCGGTCACCGCGACCGGAGGGGTTTCAACCGGCTGCATTCCTGCTGCATACAGATCCCCGGTATGCAGCTCGGAGTCGTTATGCACCAGCACCAGGCGAGGAGCGTTCGGGTCCAGCGTACTCGCGTTCATGTCCCCTCCATGAATCGGGCATGACGTCTGCGGCGCGGCGCCCTTCCGCATGTACACCGTTGCTGCCGAACAGCCCTTAAGAGCGCGGAAGCCTGTCGTTCGGCAGATGGAAACCTCCTCGACACCAGCATTCGAAG
>JAHDKR010000033.1 GCA_018436785.1 Synergistaceae bacterium
CGGATGCCGGGGGGTGACTGGAATGAAGCTGATCACAGAACAGGATCTGCGGGCCGAGATAGGCGGCAAGGATCTTCGCTCCTACCGGGTTGACCGGGGGACGATCGTCACCCCTTCGGCTCGCCAGTACCTCAGCGACCGGAAGATAGAGCTCCTGGTAGGGGATGAGGCGCCGGCGCAGCCGAAAGAGACGATACCTCCGGCGACCCTCCCCCCTCAGGGGGCGGAGGCCGCGGAGCCGAAGAGGGCCCGTTTCATCGGCCCGGACGGAGGAACCTTTACCGAGAAGCCGGAGCACCTGACGCACCTCTCGGGCAACCGGCTGGTGACCAAGGGGCACCCCCGCATCGCGTTCAGGGGGAGGATGGACAGCCTCCAGTCGAAGATCATGGAATTGCAGGTGCGCGCCGTCGAGCTGGGCAACGGCGTGCTCGCCGAGGAACTGGACGAACTGCTCGACTTTGCGCGCTCGCTCCTTGCCGCCGAGGTGACGGGGCGTCCGGTGGACGATGTGCCGCTTCTCGGGCTGGAGCTTGACGAAATCAGGGCGATGTCCCACAATCCGAAAAAGACCTTCGGACTGGGGCACATCCGTCCGCACTACTCGATGGGCGCGCTCTGCGTCGGGCTGAACGCCCTGCGCTCGGAGGTCCGCGAGGTGGAGCTGGCGGCATTCCGCGCCTTCTCCGGAAGCGACGGCGCGCTCGACTCCGGCCAAGACATGCCGGACAGGCGTCTGGACGTCCTGCGCGCCCTCAACCGCCTCAGCAGCGCCTTCTACATCCTGATGTACAGGCATCTGCCATCTGGGTATAACAGAGAATTTAAGTAGGCGACCAACGTAAGCAGGCGACCAACGAGCTGATTTTGCGAGTTGCGTCGATCGCTTAGTGCGCCGTGCCCCTGGGCGCACTCTCAGGGATTGAGAAAAACATTGGCGATCACTCGAATGTAGATTTGAGGTGTTTTCTTGACTGAAACCGTGCTTAGCGTCGGCATCGACATCGGAACATCGACAACGCAGCTTGTCTTCAGCGCGCTCGAAATAGAGAACACGGCCGGGGTTACTTCCGTGCCGCGCATCTCCGTCGTGGACAAGCGGATCGTCTACCGGAGCGACATCCACTTCACGCCGCTGCTCTCCTCCACCGTGATCGACGCGGAAGGAGTGCGGCGGATCGTGGAGTCGGAGTACCGCGCCGCAGGCATGGACAGAGAGAAGATCTCCGCCGGAGCGATCATCATCACCGGCGAGACGGCGCGGAAGGAGAACGCCGAGACGCTGCTGCGGAGCATGGAGGGGCTTGCGGGCGACTTCGTCGTCGCCACCGCGGGTTCCGACCTGGAGTCCATCCTCGCGGGGAAGGGCTCGGGAGCGGCAGCCTACTCGAAGCGCGAGCTGACCTCCGTGGTCAACTTCGACATCGGCGGCGGCACGACCAACGTCGCCATCTTCCGCAACGGCGAGGTGACCGACACCACCTGTCTCGACATCGGCGGCAGGCTCGTGCGGCTCGACCCGAAGACTGCGAAAGTGGAGTACATCGCGCCGGGGCTCGCCCCGGTGATCTCCTCGCTGGGCCTTCCTCTGGCCGAGGGAAAAACCGCGTCGGTGGACGATTTGGAGCGCCTTTCCAGGCGCATGGCGGCCTTCTTCGACGAACTGATGGGCCTCGCCCCGCGAAGTTCGCTTTTTGAGAGCATGCTCACTGCGCACGACTTCCGGAGCGGCGACCTGAAGGTAAAACACGTCTCCTTTTCGGGGGGCGTCGCAGACGGCATCGCCGGCGTTCCGGACGGTGGCCCGTTCGTCTACGGCGATATCGGCATCCTGCTCGGCCAGGCGGTGAAGTGGACGGAGACCTACCGGAATCTCGACGTCGTTCAGGCGGAGGAGACCATCCGCGCGACGGTGGTGGGGGCGGGGAGCCACTCGCTGGAGATCAGCGGGAGCACCATCGGCTTCTCGGACGAATCGGTCTTTCCGCTGAAAAACCTCCCCATCCTGAAGCTCACGGAGGAGGACGAGCGGAACAGTCTCGGCCACGCGCTTTCGGAGAAGCTCCACTGGTTCAAGGACTCCTCGGGACGGCAGCGGACGGTCGCCGTCTCCTTCCGCGGGAGGGAAAACCCCTCCTTCGACGAGGTGCAGCGGATCGCGGAGGACTTGCACAACGGACTGTCGAAGTATCTGACGCACTCGGACAAGGTGATCCTCGTCGTCGAGAACGACATGGCGAAGGCGCTGGGCTACGCGCTCCGCAGCCGTCTCGGGGACGGGAAGAAGGTCGTGAGCATCGACGGCATCAAGGTGGAGAACGGCGACTATATCGACATAGGCAAACCGTTGGCGAAGGGGAGGGTGCTTCCCGTGGTGATCAAGACCCTCGTCTTCGGAGGATGAACGGCCCGGAACGGGGAACAGGGGGAGGGGCTCGATGAGCGACATACTTGAGAAAATACGGAACGCGGGGGTCGTCGGCGCGGGCGGAGCGGGATTTCCCACCCACGTCAAGTTCGCCCGCGCCTGCGAATACATACTGCTGAACGGCGCGGAGTGCGAGCCGATGCTGGAGGTGGACCAGCAGATCGCCTCGGTGCACACGAAGAAGCTCTTCGGCGCGATGACCGCGCTGGTGGAGCTGACGGGGGCCAAGGGAGGCATCTTCGCCCTCAAGGAGAAGTACCACGACGCCATCCGCAACGTGGAGGCGGCGCTTCCGGCCTTTCCGAAGCTCTGTCATCACGTGCTCTCAAACAGCTATCCGGCGGGCGACGAGCATGTGCTCGTCTACGAGGTCTTCAAGCGCATCGTCCCCGAGGGGGGCATTCCGCTCGACGTGGGCGTGGTCGTACTCAACGTGGAGACGCTCTACAACATCGCTTCGGCCCTGGAGGACCGCCCCGTGATCGAGAAGTACCTGACGGTGGCGGGCGAGGTGAAGAATCCGGCGACGCTCAAGGTTCCCGTCGGCGTCTCGTTCGGCGAGGTCATCGAGGCGTGCGGCGGCCCGACGGTGAAGGAGTGGGTCGCCATCGACGGCGGCCCGATGATGGGCCGTCTTGTGTTCGACCCGCAGGAGCCCGTGAGCAAGACGACGAAGGGCATTCTGCTGCTTCCGCGCGATCACCCGCTGATAATCTCGAAGGGGCGCGACATGCACGAGATGATGCGCCTGGCGAAGATCGCCTGCTGCCACTGTATGCTCTGCACGGACGTCTGTCCCCGCTATCTGCTGGGGCACAAGCTCCGCCCGGACAAGCTGATGCGCCTGGCCGCCTACAACAGCACCTGCGAGCACGACGCGGCGGCGACGGAGGCCTTCCTCTGCTGCGAGTGCGGCCTCTGTGAGACGGCCTGCATCATGGGGCTCCAGCCCTGGAAGCTGAACAAGGAGCTGAAGGTCCGCATGAACGCGGCGGGGATCAAGAACCCGCATCATGAGCGCCCCGAGCAGGTCAACCCGTTCAGGGAGTACCGCCTCTTCCCGGTGACGAAGCTGACGCACCGCCTGGGACTGTCGAAGTACACCGGGCGAAAGGCCCCCTTGCGGGAGGAGTTCTCCTCTCCGGTCAAAAAAGTCGTGTTGAAGCTGAAACAGCACATCGGCGCGCCCGCGGAACCCATCGTGGCCCCCGGCGACGCCGTGGAGCGCGGCCAGATGGTCGCGCGGGGGGAGGGGCCCGTTTCGGCGCACGTGCACTCGTCGATCTCCGGCGTCGTGCGCGCGGTCGAGAAGGACAGAATCGTCGTCGAGGCAACGACCGACGGGAGGGAGAATGAATGAGCAAAGCCATAGGACTCGTTGAATACAAGA
>JAHDKR010000167.1 GCA_018436785.1 Synergistaceae bacterium
GGCGGGACGGGAACGTCTTTCTCGCCGGCGAGGACGTGGGATTCTTCGGCGGGTGCTTCGGCCAGACGGCGGGGCTCTTCGACGAGTTCGGCAAGGAGCGCGTAGTGGATACCCCGATCACGGAGACCGCGATTCTGGGGCTCGGCGTCGGTTCGGCCGCCGCGGGGCTTCGCCCCATCGTCGAGCTGATGTTCATGGATTTCATGGGCGTCTGCATGGACGAGATCAACAACCAGGCGGCCAAGATGCGCTACATGTTCGGCGGCAAGGCCAAGCTCC
This sequence comes from Synergistaceae bacterium, assembly GCA_018436785.1. Lineage (GTDB taxonomy): Bacteria > Synergistota > Synergistia > Synergistales > Aminobacteriaceae > JAAYLU01. The sequence continues at coordinate 280 of JAHDKR010000167.1, forward strand.
CGATGGTGGTGCGCACCACGTGCGGCGCGGGAATGTCCGCAGCGGGGCAGCATTCGCAGTCGCTTGAGGCGTGGCTGGCCCATATTCCGGGGGTCAAGGTGGTCATGCCCGCGACTCCCGCCGACGCCAAGGGATTGATGGAAGGGGCCGTCAGGGACGACAACCCGGTCTTCTTCATCGAGCACAAGGGGCTCTTCGGGCTCGCGGGCGAGGTGCCGGACGGCGAGTACGTCGTGCCTCCGGGAAAGGCCGCCGTGCTCCGCGAGGGGAAGGACGTTACCCTGATCGCGTGGTCGGCGATGGTGCACAAGGCGCTTGCCGCCGCCGACATGCTGGCGAAGGAGGGCGTCTCCGCCGAGGTTGTCGACCTGCGGAGCATCGTGCCGCTGGATAAAAAGACGGTGCTCGACTCCGTCTGCAAGACGGGGCGGGCCGTCGTCGTCCACGAGGCCTGCCGCACCGGCGGCTTCGGCGGCGAGATTGCGGCCATCATCGCCGATGAGGCGTTCGACAGTCTGAACGCCCCGGTGAAGAGGGTGACCGCGCCCGATACGCCGGTACCGTTCAACGCGCGGCTGGAGCAGCTCTACATACCGAGCGCGGAAAAAGTCGTCGCAACGGTCAAGGAACTCTTCTAAACGCTCAGGAGCGGCCGGGAAAAGGGAGGGGCTCCATCATGGAAAAAGACGCTTTGGTCGGAATCATCGCCAATCCCGCGTCGGGAAAGGACATCCGGCGCCTGGTCGCCTACGGCACTGTCTTCGACAATCAGGAGAAGGTGAACATCGTCCGGCGGATTCTGCTGGCGCTCGACGCTCTCGGCGTGGGGCGCGTGCTCGCGATGCCGGACTACTACGGAATCGTCCGCAGAGCGGCGGAAGGGGTGCGCTCCGACCGCCCTCTGCGTCTCGACGTCGAGATGCTTGACATACCGCTCACCGGCACGCAGATCGATTCGCAGCGCGCCGCGGAACTTCTCTGCGAGGAGGGGTGCGGCTGCATCGTCACGCTTGGAGGGGACGGGACAAATCGGATGGTGGCGAAGGGATGCCGCGACGTCCCCCTGATGCCCGTCTCCACGGGGACGAACAACGTCTTTCCCTTGCTCATCGAGGGAACGACGGCGGGACTGGCCGCCGGTGTGACGGCGCTCGGCTGCGGCGAGGAGTGCACGGTCAGGCGGAGCAAGAAGCTCACGGTCTTCAAGAACGGGGAGGCGGCGGACATCGCCCTCATCGACGCGGTGGTGCTCCAGAGCCGGTTCATCGGCAGCCGCGCGATGTGGGAGGTGGAGAACATGCGCTGCTGCGCGGTGACGAGGGGGGAGCCGCACAACATCGGCGTCGCCTCCGTCGTGGGGAACCTCTCCCCGATCGCGCCGGAGGATCCGCACGGCGGCTTCCTGAAGTTCGATCCGCAGCGCAGGGATATCTTCGCCCCCATAGCGCCCGGACTCTTTCTCCCGGTGGGGGTCGCGTCGTTCAGCGCGCTCCAGCCGGGGGAGGAGATTCAGGTCGCTCCCGTTCCCAGCATCATCGCGCTCGACGGCGAGCGGGAGGTGGATCTGCACGCCGGGGATTCGGCCTCCATCCGGCTCGACAGAGACGGCCCCCGCGTGGTGGACGTGTCCGCCGCGCTGCGTTGGGCTGCGGAGAGCGGTTTCTTCGGCAACAAGGACCTCGTCCGGCGCCTTGCGCCGCTGTGACGATACGGACACACAAAGCCCGGGGTCTCCTCTTTTGTGAGCGGCCTCGGGCTTTTTATAGTCGGGCGGGAGGATGGCTCTTCGGCCCGTTGGTCGACTGAAAGAGAGGCGAGAAGATGGCTGTAGAAATTACGATGCCCAAGATGGGGCTGACGATGACCACGGGTTCCGTCGGGAAGTGGCTGAAAAAGGAAGGCGAACCGGTCGCGAAGGGTGAGCACGTCGCGGAGGTGCTCACCGAGAAGATCACGAACCTCGTCGACTCCCCCGAGGACGGCGTGCTGCTTCGTATCGCCGCGCCGGAGGGGACGACGCTTCCCATCGGCGGCGTGATGGGGTACGTCGGCGCAGCGGGCGAGGCGCTTCCCGGCCTGCCGATGCAAGCGCCGCAGGCCGTCGCCGCAACGCCTTCGCAGGAGCCGGATGCGGCGACGCCGCAGCCCTCCGCAGGGGGAATGACGGGAGGAGGCTTCCCGGCGGAACGGCCGTCCCACGTCAGAATATCGCCCGTGGCGCGGAAGATGGCGCAGGAGCACAACATCGATTACGCGCGCATACAGGGGACAGGGCCGGACGGCCGGATCACGAAAGAGGATATCGAAGCGGTGCTCGCGTCTCCGGCCGCTGCTCCGCAGGCGCCCCTTCCCGCCGCCGGATTCGACGCTGCTCCGCGCCCCGATGGGGGGGCATGGGCCGCGCCGCTTCCTGGCTCCTTCGAGGAACGCCCGTACTCCGGGGTGCGGCGGATCATCGGCGAGCGGATGCTCGAAAGCTGGAGCGCCGCGCCGAAGGTGACCCATCACGCACGGGCGGACGCGAAGGCCCTTCTGGAGCTGCGCGCCTCCATCAACGAGACGCTGGAGAAGGAGGAGCGCGTCAGCGTGACGGACATGCTGGTGAAGATCACGGCCATGGCGCTCCGGCAGAAGCTCTTCATGAATGTCTCGCTTCGCGGCGACCGCATCGTTACGTTCCGCGAGGTGCATCTTGGGGTCGCCGTCGCGCTCGAAGGATCGTTGATCGTACCGGTGATCCGGAACGCCGACGAGAAGAGCCTGACCCGCATCAGCCGCGAGCTGAAGGATCTATCGAGGAGGGCGCGGGAGAATGCGCTGGCTCCCGAGGAGATCTCCGGGGGCACCTTCACGCTGACCAACCTGGGAGGGTACCGCTCCACGGAGTTCTTCACGCCCGTGATCAACCAGCCTGAATCGGCCATCCTCGGAGTTGGCAGGACGAACGACATGCCCGTCGCAATGGACGGAGAGGTCGTGGTGCGGCCGATGACGGCGCTCTCGCTGGCGCACGACCACAGGGTCATCGACGGCGCGCCTGCCGCGGAGTTCCTCGCTTTGTTGATCGAGCTGATCGAACATCCGTTCCGGGTCTTCCTCTGAGGTGTATGATAACAGCAGTCGCCGGCGACGGCGGGAATACATGGAAAGAGGGTGCGGCATGGAATCGTGGAAGGGGTGCGCGTATACCGCGCTGATTGTCTTCGGTTACCTGGTGCGGGGGAACAAGGTGCTCA
>JAHDKR010000018.1 GCA_018436785.1 Synergistaceae bacterium
CTTACAAGGAAAAAAAGATACACGAACCTTCTCCTGTACAGAGAAGGACGTGATACAATATTTTCCGATCGCATGAAAAAGCGCATGCGCTAAGCCAAATATCGGTATTTTCATCTCTTAAAGGAGGCTGTTTCATGAGAAGCGAGGAAGTCTACGCAAAATCACTCGAACTGCACAAGGCGAAAAAAGGCAAGGTCGCCATCGCAAGCAAGATGCCGGTGAACTCCATGGCCGATCTGGCCCTGGCGTACACGCCCGGAGTCGCAGAGCCCTGCCGCGAGATCGGCCGCAACAAGGACGCGCTCTACGAGGTCACGTCCAAAGGGAACATGGTCGCCGTCATCACCGACGGCACGGCGGTATTGGGCCTTGGCGACATCGGTCCCGACGCCGCCCTTCCGGTCATGGAAGGAAAATCCATCCTCTTCAAGCGCTTCGCCGATATCGACGCGTTCCCCATCTGCATCAACTCGAAAGACGTGGACGAGATTGTGCGCACATCCGCCCTCATCGCCTCCTCCTTCGGCGGCGTCAATCTCGAAGATATCGCGGCTCCCCGCTGCTTCGAGGTGGAGAAAAAGCTTCAGGAGATCTGCGACATCCCCATCTTCCACGACGACCAGCACGGTACCGCCGTCATCGTCCTCTCGGGAATCCTCAACGCGCTGAAGGTTGTCGGGAAGAAACTGGACGCCGTAAAGATCGTCATGACCGGCGCAGGCGCCGCGGGGACGGCCATCTGCAAATTCCTTATGTCCGCCGGGGCGAAGAATGTGATTCTTTGCGACCGCAGCGGCGCGATCTACGAAGGGCGTACCGACCACATGAACTGGGCCAAAGAGGAGATTGCGAAGACGTCGAATCCGAACAGGGAAAAGGGCTCGGTGGCCGACGTCATCAAGAACGCGGACGTCTTTCTCGGCCTTTCCGGCCCCGGAATCGTCGACGGCGACATGGTGAAGACGATGGCGCCGAAGGCGATCGTCTTCGCGATGGCCAACCCGACGCCGGAGATCTACCCCGACGAGGCGATCGCCGCAGGCGCCGCCGTCGTGGCCACCGGACGCAGCGACTTCCCCAACCAGATCAACAACTGCCTCGGCTTCCCCGGCATCTTCCGCGGGGCGCTCGATGTCCGCGCTTCGGTGATCAACGAAGAGATGAAACTCGCCGCCGCCTACGCGCTCGCTTCTCTCGTCCCCGACGATGAGCTGCGGGCCGACCGCATCATCACCGAGGTCATGGACGACCGCGTCGTTCCCGCCATCGCGAAAGCGGTCGCCGAAGCCGCGCGCAAGACAGGGGTGGCGCGTATCTGACCGGGCGGCTCCCAAAGAGGCTGTAATGGCATACTCACATCATAGAGGAGGTAGAAAAGGAATGAAAAGGTTTTTTGTTGCGAGTCTCGCAGTGTTGTTGGTGATCGCAGGAACCGCCGCGTTCGCCGCCGAGTTCACCCTGAAATTGGGACACATAGCGGATCCCCAGAACCCGTACGCGCAGGGCGCCGTCAAGTTCGCCGAACTGGTGAAAGAAAAGACTGACGGCGCGGTGGACGTCCAGGTTTTCCCCAGCAGCCAGCTCGGGAACCAGCGCGACCTCATCGAAGGGCTCACGTTCGGCACCGTGGATATGACCCTGACGAGCACCGCCGTTTTGGGCAATTTCCTTCCTCAGGCCGCGGTCTTCGACCTTCCTTTCATCTTCAGAGACATCCCTCACGCTTACCACGCGCTCGACACCGTCGGCATGGAGATCTGCAAGCCTCTCGAACAGCGCGGCATCAAAGTGCTCTCCATGTGGGAGAACGGCGTTCGCCACATGACGAACAACAGGAACCCGATCCGGGTCCCCGAGGATATGAAGGGGCTCAAGATCCGCGTTATGGAACAGCCCATTTACATCGAAATGATGAAGGCGCTCGGTGCGAGCCCCACGCCGATGGCGTTCGGCGAGCTTTTCACCGCGATGCAGCAGGGCGTGGTCGACGGTCAGGAGAACCCGGCCGCCCATATCTGGACCTCCCGTTTCTTCGAAGTCCAGAAGTACATCTCCCTCACTGCGCACACCTACTCCGCCGAACCGCTCCTGATCTCGATGGGCGTGTGGAACAGCCTTCCTGAAAAACACCGCGCCTCCATCCAGGAAGCGGCGGACGAAGCCCGCGACTGGCAGCGCGAACTGTGCCGAAAACTCGAAAACGAGTTCTGGGACAACATCAGGGCCAGCGGCAAGAGCGAGATCAACGACGACGTAGACAAGGCGGCCTTCATGGAGGCAACCAAGCCCGTGTGGAAAATGTTCGAGGACAAGCTCGGCAAGGAAAACATCGAAGCCATCGTCGATGTGAAATAGTTCTTTTCGAAGGGAGCGGCTTTGTGCGCCGCTCCCTTTTCTCATATCAACATAAAGGGAGGCGGCTGCATGAAAAAACTGCTCGGTTATATGGAAAAAGCTTTCGCCGCGGCGACCATCGTCGGCATAGGCCTTATGCTTGCAATCATCTTTATGCAGGTTATCTCGCGCTACTTTTTCGGACACTCCCCGAGTTATTCCGAGGAGCTTTCCCGCTACCTCTTCGTCTGGGTCGTCTTTCTCTCGCTTCCCGTCGTCTCTCGGCAGGGAGGACATATGGTCGTCGGACTCCTGCTTGAACGCTTCACCGGCCAACGTCTCCGCCGTCTTAAAATCCTGGGAAGTCTTTGCAGCATCGCATTCCTGGCTATCATGGTCCATCAGGGCATCCGCATGATCAACCTGGCTTCGTGGCAGACGTCTCCCGCCATGGAGATTCCGATGTCGTACGTCTATGTCGCGATCCCCCTCGGATGCGCCGCCATGCTGCTCGTCGCGATCGATGAGCTTCTCGACATTCTCCGCGGAGGTACGCAGTCATGACGGATATGACTCTCTGGCTTCTTCTCTTTTTCTTTCTGTTCATCCTGCTCACCGGCGCCCCGATCGGAGCGGCGCTCGGCCTCTCCTCCGCCATCGTGATCTACGCCACGATGAATGTGCCGCTCATCGTGGTCGCCCAACGCATGTTTACCTCCGTCGACTCGTTCTCCTTCATGGCGGTCCCCTTCTTCATGCTCGCAGGCGCCTTCATGTCCTCCGGCGGCGTCACACGCCGACTCGTCGACTTCGCCAACGCCCTCGTCGGCGCGCTCGCGGGCGGACTCGCCCTCGTCGTCGCGGTCGCGGGCATGTTCTTCGCCGCGCTTTCCGGTTCCTCGGCGGCCACAACAGCCGCGATAGGCGTCGCCATGATCGACGAGATGGAAAAACGAGGCTACCCCAAGTCCTTCGCCGCCGCCGTCGTGGCGACGGGCGGCACCGTGGGCATCGTCATTCCTCCGAGCGTTACCATGGTGGTCTACGGCGTCATCGCGGGGACGTCCATCGGCGATCTTTTCATGGGCGGCTTCGCGCCCGGAATTCTCATGGGAACGGCGACTTGCATCGTGAGCTGGGTCATCGCGAAGAAAAAAGGGTACCTTGGAGAGGGCAAGGCGACCTTCGAACGGATCGCCAGAACCTTCAAGGACTGCATTTGGGCCCTTCTGATGCCCGTCATCATCCTCGGCGGCATCTACGGAGGCATCTTCACGCCTACCGAGGCGTCCGCCGTCGCCGCGGTCTACGGCGCGTTCATCGGAATGTTCGTCTACAAGGACTTGAAGCTGAAGGACTTTCCGAAGGTGCTCCTGAGCGCGGCCACCAGCACGACGATGATCATGTACGTCGTCGGCGCGGCGAACCTCTTCGGCTGGATCCTCACGAACGCCCAGGTGCCGCACAGGATCGCGGCGGGTTTTACCGCGATGACCGACAGTCCGTTCGTCTTCCTGATCCTCGTGAACCTTCTGCTGCTCTTCATCGGCACGCTTCTGAACGCGTCCGCCGCCGTGGTCATCCTCACGCCGATTCTGCTCCCGGTGGCGCTCTCTCTCGGCATCGACCCGGTCTTCTTCGGCGTCCTGATGGTCGTGAACCTCGCCATCGGCTGCATCACGCCTCCCGTCGGACTGGACCTCTTCGTCGTGTCGAGCATCACGAAAATTTCCATCGACAAGATCATGAAGGACATTACGCCGTACCTTCTCGCTCTGCTCGTGGTACTGCTGATACTCACCTGGTTCCCGGACATTATTCTCTTCCTCCCCAGGCTTCTGAGGGGGTAGACATCGGCCCGCCCGGCGGCGCCCCGAAGGCGCTCCGCCGGGCGGATTTCTTTCTCAAGGAGGGGTTCGATATGAGGGAAATAGCGGAAAAACTCGCCCGTGCGATGGAGGCGTCGAAGCAGACGGTCGTCTTCACCGGAGCCGGGATGAGCACCGAATCCGGTCTTCCCGACTTCCGTTCATCGAACGGTCTCTGGGGAAAGTACCGCCCCGAGGACCTCGCTTCGGTGGACGCGCTCAATCGCAACTTCGAGAACTTCGCCGCCTTTTACCGTCAGCGCATCGCGACCCTCGGGGAGGTACGCCCGAACAAGGGACACCTTATTCTGGCGGAGTGGGAGAAACGAGGGCTTGTCTCGGCGATCATCACGCAGAACGTGGACGGCCTGCACCACGCCGCCGGTTCCCGCGTCGTTCACGAACTCCACGGGACGCTCCGGGAAGTGCGCTGCCAGAAGTGCGGCCGCCTCCGTCCGGCAAGCACGTTTGCCGACGAAACCGCATGCGAACAGTGCGGCGGGCGCATGCGTCCCGCCGTGGTGCTCTTCGGCGAAATGCTTCCGGAGGAAGCCCTCTCCGAAAGCGCACGTCTGGCATCCTCATGCTCCCTCTTTCTCGTGTTAGGCTCGTCCCTTACCGTTTCGCCCGCCAATATGCTCCCCGAGCAAGCAAAAAGACACGGCGCCGCGCTCTATATCATCAACAACACGCCGACGCACCTCGACGATAGAGCGGACGGAGTCGCCAAAGCCTCCATCGGCGAGATGCTCGCCGCGGTGGACAATTTGCTTCCGGCGAATGTATCATAAAGCAAAACCGCCCCAACAGTACATTTCTCGAGTACTTCCGAAGGGAGGTTTGAAGAAGAAAGGAAGTGGCATGAGTGACCGCAAAGGATTTCGCTGTTGAAGAACTCACAGTACGCCGAATTCACGAGGGAATGCGCCAGGGAACCGTATCCTGCAAGGCGCTGACGGAGGAGTACATCCGCCGTATCGAGGCGTACGACCGGAAAGGTCCTTCGCTGAACGCCGTCATCCTCGTCAATCCGAACGCGGTGAAGGAAGCGGAGCAGCACGACATCGCCATCAAGGAGAGGGGACCCGTCGGCTCCCTTCACGGCATTCCCGTGCTGCTCAAGGACAACGTCGAGACGGGGGACATGGTCACCACCAGCGGCTCTCTCTCACTGAAGGACTATCTGCCCGACGACGACGCCTTCCTGACGAAACGCCTCAAGGCGGCGGGGGCGATCATTCTCGCAAAGGCGAATATGCACGAGTTCGCCGTCTGGGGGGAGAGCGTCAGCTCCATCCTCGGCCAGGCGCTGAACCCTTACGACCTCACGAGAACCCCGGGAGGCTCCAGCGGAGGCACGGGCGCGGGCATGGCGGCGAACTTCGCCGCGGTGGGCATCGGGACGGATACCATCAATTCCATCCGTTCGCCCTCGTCGGCGTGCGCGTGCGTCGGCATTCGCCCCACCATCGGACTTGTAAGCCGCGACGGTATTTCCCCCTACTCTTTCGATCAGGATACGGCGGGGCCCATCTGCCGGACGGTCGAGGACGCCGTTCTGGTGCTCGACGCGATCGCAGGGTACGATCCGGCCGACCCGGAGACCGCATGGTCGGCCGGCAACGTCCCCGCCACCTACACGGAGTACCTGTGCAAAGACGGCCTGAGGGGAAAGAGGATCGGCGTTCTCCGAAGCCTCTTCGGCGACAAGCCCGAGCATGTCGACGTCAACGAGGCGATGCGCCGGAGCATGGAGGCGATGAAGGAAGCGGGCGCTGTCCTCGTCGACGTCGGCGAGCCTATCGACACGAACTACCTTGCGTCGAAGGTGAGCGTCCATCTTCATACTCTCAAGGACGACCTGGAGAGCTATCTGAAAAGCCTCGGGCCGAAGTCGAAGTACCATACGCTGGACGCCCTCATCGCCTCGGGCGAGATCCACCCGGGCATCGTCGAGAACATGAAGACGGCGGCGGGGCTGAGCAAGGACAGCGACGAGTACCGGGCGCGCACGCTCAAACGCCTCGCGCTCCGGACGCAGGTCATGAAGCTGATGGCCGACCTCGGACTCGACGCCCTCGTCTACCCGCATCAGAAGCGCCTTGCAGTCCCCGTAGGCGAGTCGCAGGTCGAGCGGAACGGCGTTCTGGGATCGGCTACGGGTTTCCCGGCCATTACGCTTCCCGGCGGTTTCTCCCATCCTTCGGAGAACGCCCCGATAGGCGTCCCCATAGGACTTGAGATTCTGGGACGTCCCTGGAGCGAGGGCACGCTCATCTCGATCGCCTACGCTTTCGAACAGCTGACGCACTTCCGCAGGCCGCCGAAGAGTACCCCGGAACTCTGCTGAAACCATCGTTCACGAAAAGACGGGCCGAGGAAACTCCGCCCGTCTTTTTTCGTCGCAGCAAGCGTCTTGGTGCTATAATCACCCCGTATCCGCTTATCCGGAACACGGAGCGGACAAATTTTCTCCGAGGAGGTTTTTGCTATGAAGAGACAACAAATTGCTGGTAAATTTTTCGTCGCTCTGCTTACGCTCCTTCTGCTCGTCCCGGCATCCTTTGCCGCCGACGGGAAATTGACGATCCTCTCCCTCAACGACATTCACGGACGAATCTACTCCGAAAAGGACGTCGGCGGACTGGCCAAAGCGGCGACAGTTATTGAAAGGCTACGGGCAACCGATCCGGGCAATGTGTTTCTCGTTCAGGCGGGAGACATCAACGAAGGCCCTCTTTTCTTCTATTTTCACGGAAAACCGGAAATGACCGGACTCAACGCCCTGGGAACCGATGTCGGTACCTTGGGAAACCATGAATTCGATCTCGGGAAGGAGATCTTTTTCGAGGCGACCGGATATGCGGAATTCCCGATCATCGTTTCCAACCTTCGCTTCAAGGACGGGACTCCGGCTCCTTTCCCCGAGTACGTGATCAAGACGGCCGCCAACGGGATGAAAGTTGCCTTTTTCGGGCTGGTCACCCCTGCGCTGGCCTACACCACCAAGGGGAGCGACGACTTCCGCGCCGGACAGGACCTCCCCGCGGAGGCCGAACGGATGGTGAACATTCTCTCCTCGAAGGAAAAACCCGACGTCGTCGTGCTGTTGAGTCACTGCGGAATCGAGGCCGACCGGTTGATCGCGAAGAATACCGCAGGCATCCACGCGATCGTCGGAGGCCATAGCCATACCCTCATGGAAGAGGGGGAGTTCGTTGAAGGACCGAACGGCTGGATCACGCTGATCGGCCAGGCTGGTTCCTACGCCCGCCATCTCGGCGTGATGGAGCTTGCGTTCAAGGACCGCGCCGTCTCGAAGGAGTCCTCCTGGCGCGTCGAAGCGCTCGACGCGAACGTCCCCGAGGACGAACGAGTCGCCGCGCTCCTTGAACCGTTCCGCAAAGAGCTTGCGGAACGCCTTTCCGTTCCTCTTGCGAACCAGCCCAAGGATATGGACTCGCGCAAGGACTTCATCCGAAGCAGCGAGACGAACCTCGGGAACTTCATCGCCGACGCGTTCCGCTGGAAGTCCGGCGCTCAAGTCGCCGTGATGAACGGCGGCGGCATCCGCGGAGACCAGCTCTACCCCGCAGGAACAGTCTCCTACGCGACCATCACGAACATGATGCCCTTCGGCAACACCCTCTGCATGGGGAAGATCTCAGGCAAGGAGCTTCTCCAACTCATGGAGACCAGCGGATCGGCCCTGATCGGTGAAAAAGACGAGTACGACGCCAATATGCGCACGCCGACCGGCGGCTTCCTGCAAGTCTCGGGTATCCGGGTCGTCTTCGACACGAAGAAGCAGCCCCTTCTGATCGACAACAACGCCGTCATCCGTAAGGAAGGCGAACGCGTTGTGAAGCTGGAGGCGCTCCAGCAGGACGGTTCCTGGGCGCCCGTCGATCCCGCGAAGGAGTACACGATAGCAACGACCGACTGGACCTCGGGCGGCGGCGACAAGTATACCGTCCTCAAGAACAACGGCTCCTTCATCTCTCTGGAGCAGTTCATCCTGGAATCCACTGCCGAATACATCCGTTTCCTGGGCGAGATGAAGGCCGAAGTCGACGGACGGATCACCATACTGCGGTAATCATATCAACGGAGGTGCTGTAATGGAACGGACACACGTCGCATACGAAAAGCTCCGCGCATACATGGCGGAGATGCTTGTGAAAGGGCTCGGCTTTCCCGAGGAAACGGCCGAAATATCTTCCGTCGCCCTTGTGGAGGCCGATGCCCGCGGGCACGCATCCCACGGCGTTGCGCGCATCAAAATGTATTTCGAAGAGGTGAACGACGGCAAGGACAACCCCAAGGCAGTCCCGGAGATTCTCCACGAAACGCCGATCTCTCTGGTGATCAAAGGGAACATGGCCCCCGGCTTCGCCTCCTCCAAGCTCGCCATGGAACGCACGATCGCGAAGGCGAAGGAGCACGGCACCTGCATGACCGTCGTGCAGGATTCGTGCCACTTCGGCATGGCGGGCTTCTGGGCGGAGAAAGCCGCCGACGCTGGCATGATGGGCGTCGCGCTTACGAACACCCTCCGGGCAGGCATCCCCCTCTTCGGCAAAGAGCGCCTCCTGGGGACGAACCCGATCTGCGTGGCCATCCCCACGGGGAAGAAGCCGCACTTCATGCTCGACATGGCGACGACGACCGTGGCGCTCGGCAAGATCGAGGTGGCGGCGCGCAGGGGCGGCACGATGCCGGTCGGCTGGGCTGTCGACGAAAACGGCGCCGATACCACGGATGCGATCAGCGTGGCGGAGATCAACCGTTTCGACAAGAGTCCCTTCGGAGGCCAGCTCTATCTCGGCGGCGCGGGAGAAACCCTCGGAGGACACAAGGGGTACGGTCTCGGCCTGCTCGTCGAGCTGCTCACAGCAGGGCTCTCCCTCGGAACACCGACGTACGACACGTACATCAACAGCTGCGGCATCTGCCACTACTTCCAGGCCACACGACTCGACATCTTCGGCAACGAGGAGAAGATCAAGGCGCACGTCGCCTCCATCCTGGAAAAGCTGCGCGAAAGCCCCAAGGCAGAAGGAAAGGAGCGTATCTACATCCACGGCGAGAAAGAGTTCGAGCGCCGGAAGAAATCCATGGAAGAGGGCGTCTACCTCGACCCGGCAACATGGGAGCGTCTCGACGAATTCGCCGACAAGTTCGGTATGCGCCGTCTCGAACCGTAAACCAAAGGGAGGGGACCGTATGAACGTCTATCTTGGCCTGGACATCGGCACCACGAACATCAAGATGCTCCTCGTGGACGAACGGGGGAGCGTCGTCAAGAGC
>JAHDKR010000074.1 GCA_018436785.1 Synergistaceae bacterium
CGCACGCCCGCCCGCACGGCGGCGTTGAGGACGTTCTCCGTCCCCAGGATGTTCGTCTTGACCGCCTCCAGCGGGAAGAACTCGCAGGAGGGTACCTGCTTCAGCGCGGCGGCGTGGAAGACGTAGTCCACCCCGCTCATGGCGGCGTCGAGGCCGCACGGGTCGCGCACGTCGCCGATGAAGAACGAGACGCGCTCGTTCCGCAGGCTCTTGCGCATGTCGTCCTGCTTCTTCTCGTCGCGCGAGAGGATTCGGACCTCCGCGACATCGCTACGAAGCAGCCGCGCGAGCACCGCCTGCCCGAACGACCCCGTTCCTCCTGTGATGAGCACTCTTTTCTTTATAAACATGATCTCTCCGTTGTGTGCGTTATTTTTGTTCCAGTACAGCGGATAGCCGCGGCACTCTCCCTGCGGGAAATCAGAGGCTCTCAAGCAGCCTCTCCCTTCGGAAGGCGTCGATATACCCCATGTTGAAAAGATGGTTGACGAGGGTTCGTTTGCCGACGCGCAGCGTCGCCGCCAACGAGCGTACTTCTTCCGGATTCTTGGGCGTCGGATGCTTTTCGAGAAGCGCGGGGGGAAGAAGGAGCATCGCCGCGAAAGCGTTCGCCCGCTTTTCCACTCCGCACGGCGCCCACGGACCGGTGGCCATGGCCAGCGATCGCCCGTAGGAGCGATCATGAAGCAGATGGCAGAGTTCGTGAGCCAGAACGAAGCGCCGCCCCTGCTCGGAGGAGACCATGGGATTGCGTTCGTTCAGGAAGACCGCCGGACGAAAGCCGCCGCCCGCCAAAGCAAGCGCCTTGACGTCGGTATCGCTCAACGCCAGCGTAGAGACCGAGACGCCCGCTTCTTCGGTCATACGCTCCACGTCGAGGATGCGGGGGGACTCATACCGGCTTCTCTTTCGAAGCGACTGCTCCGCAAGTTCGTACCCCTGGGTCGCGGGCGCGCATTCGGGAAGCAACGGAACATCCTCGCACTCCATAATGTCAGGAAGCGCGGCGGAAGAGGCGGATTCGAAAAAAACGCGCGCCACGGAGTCGACGTCCTCTTCCGAGATGTTGGGCGAGAGAGAGCCGAACATCGCAACGAGCGGCTCGAACTCTTTTTCCCGCATCGCGTCGAAAAGCGGTTCATTCGTTCGTTCGAAACGACGCCGCACCTTCTCCCAAAGAGAGTCGCCCATGATCGTTCGAGGGATATCTTCGCGGATGCGCGATCGTTCGAGCAGGCGAGCGAGTTCGGCTATGCGGGCGTCTTCCGGACAGCGGAGGCGCAGCTCGGCGAGAGCGTCGTCAAGCATGCCGTCTACCGTCAGCCGGAAGAAGGTGAAGTCGACCGCGTCCGCGCCGGAAGGCTCGATGAAGCGGTACGACTCCGGCATGCCCGGCTGCGGCGCATGGCCCCAGGAGAGCCAGACAGAGTTCTGCACCCGCTGAAAAAATATGTCGGGGAAGATGCCGCCGGCTTGGGCGGAGCGCAGCGCGTGCCTGCTTCGCCAGGTCAGCCACGTATCCAGCCTCTCCAGAGCGGCGTCCGTGAAAGAGTCGAGAAACCGGGACGTCGTCTCGTAGAAAACGCCGCGGGGCGTATGCCGGGACATATCCTCCACCGGCTCGGGAAAGGCGCGTTCGTGCAGGATATGGACGCGGCTTCCTCCCATCCACTCGAAAAGGGGCAGCAGATACCACGAAACGGAATCCATGAACTCCCCTTGGACAGACGCCGCGCACAAATTTCTCCCCTTGGAAAAGAGGCGAAACTCCCCCCACGAAGCGACGAACGCCGGATCGCAGGTAAACTCACGGTCCGGGTCGGGCAGAAAGCGGTATTCGCAACAGAAAGACGAGCGGTCGCCGAAAACTCTCCACCCGTCGGAAAGAGATGCGAGCACGATTAAAAATCCTCCTCGTACCGCCAGTAGCGGGCGATATCGCTCCTCTTGAGGCGGCCTTCCTTCAGCCACTTCATCCATACGCTTCGGGGAACCTCCATCCAACCGACAGGATAGCCGTGCCACAAACGCCCCGCCGAATCGGAGCGACCAACGAACGCCACGCCGTCGAGAAGAGCGAAGCGTACGCCGTCGCAACAGAGGCTTTCGTCCAGTAAAGCCTGCGCGCGCTCCAGCGTGACGGCCTTCGGACAGAGAGAGCCTTTTCTTCCTCTCTGCCACGGCTCCTTGTGTTTGGGGTTGCCGACATACACAATGCGGGAACGCATTTCGCCCATCTCCAAGTCATGCGACGTGTACAATTCTCCCGTACCGAGTATACCACGAAACATATCCGTCAAAAAACACATTCGCATCAAGGATCGGAAATTTCGCGGAGCGTCCGGCCCCTCAACGATCTCCGCGCGCAGCGTCTTCCAGCAGCTCCTCCAGGCGGGGGAAGAAGCGGTCGCGGGAGAACTGCTCTTCGGAACACTTCCTCGCGTTGCGCCCCATCGTCGCGTGCGCGCCCCTGTCGGCGGCGAAGCGGCGGATTGCGTCGGCGAGGGCTCGCCAGTCCTCCGCAGGGACGCAGAGGCCGCAGTCGAAGCGCTCGAAGAGCGCGCGCGTCTCGCCGTCGATCGCCCCGATGATCGGGCGCCCGGCGGCCAGGTAGGACTGCACCTTGCCGGGGAGAGTGTACGAGATGGCCTCGTTCTTCTTGAGGGTGACGAGGAAGGCGTCCGCCTGCGCGTAGAAGCGGGGCATCTCCTCCACTGGGTGCTGCCCGTGGAAGAGGACGTTCTCCGCCCCCAGAGCAGCGGCCAGTTCCCGGCAGCGTTCGAGCGCGGAGCCGTCGCCGACGATGTGGAAGCGGACGGATGCAAGATCGGACTCGTCCTTCAGCTCGGCGGCGGCGCGGATGATGGTGTCCACGCTCTGCATCTCGCCGACGTTTCCGGCGAAGAGGAGGTCGAGCGTCTCCCCCGGCGTCTTCGGCGGAATCTCGTCGAAGAGCGCTTCGGCGTAGATCGGCAGGTGGACGACGGGGAGGTCGAGCAGCAGAGTCTCACGGAAGTAGCGCTCGAAGAGCAGCGAGCTGGCGAAGACTGTGTCGGCCTTGGAGTAAATCCAGCGGCTCAGGCGCAGCAGAACGCGGTAGAGCGCGCTGTCGTTGGAGAACCCTGCGGAGGCCACGCTCTCGGGCCACAGGTCGAAGCAGTAGAGCGCCAGGGGTTTCTTCGCCCGCCGCTTCATCAGAATCGCAGGAAGGGCCATCGTCACGGGCGAGAGCTGGTAGACCAGAATCAGGTCGAAGTCCGTCTTCATGAAGAGGGCTTTCCACGCCGACGAGAGCGCGAAGGAGAGGTAGTTCAGCGCGAGTCTCAGCGCCCCCTTCCCCCGCCCGAGCAGCCACGACCGGACGACCCGGACGCCCTCCACGGTCTCGCGCCGGTTGCGGAACCGGCGGTAGTGCGCGTCGACCACGCCCTGCGGGTAGTTCGGCAGGCCGGTGAGGACGGTGACCTCGTGCCCCCTGCGGACCAGCTCGAAGCAGATGTCGTTCACGCGGAACTGCTCGGGGTGGAAGTACTGGCAGACGACGAGGAGCTTCATCGGGAGTCTCCCGGTCGGCTGAGGGGAGCGGCTTTCAAAGCTGGGCGTCCGCGCTTCCGGTCGAAACCACAGACGTATTCTGAAGCAAAGCGTGCACCATCCGTACTAAAACAGCCAGTTCTCAACTCAACCATCGGAACGCGCCTCGCCCTTTCGTCCACCCCGCGAAGCCAGATACTCCCGCACCTCCTCGACGATTCCCTCCTCGAAGGAGAGGGGCGCGTAGCCGAAGTCGCGCACGGCGTCCGCGAAGTCGAAGGCCTTGTCCTCCTGCATCCGCAGCACCTGCTCGACGGAGATGACCGGGTTGCGGCTGACGGCGTTGTACAGCTTCGCCCCCAATATCGAAAGGGGGAGCGGGACTTTGACGATGACGTTGCGCCCCTTTGAAAGTCCGTCCGGGCTCCCCTCTCCGTCTGCGCAACACTGCGCGAGCGTCCGCGAGACGCGGCGGACGAGGTCGAGGTAGGAGATCGGGCGCTTCCCCGGCAGATTGTAGTCGCGGTTGAAGGTGCGTTCGCGGTTGGCGAGCACGTCGTAGTAGGCGTTGCCCAGGTCGCGGGCGTGGACCGGCTGCATCAGGTTGGCCCCCGCGCCGAAGAGGGGGAATAGCGTGTGCCGGTGGAGGAAGTCCACCAGCTTCCACATGTTCCGGTCGCGGGAGGAGCCGTAGATCATCGTCGGGCGGAGGACGGTGACGCCGATTTTATCGCGCATAGAAAGGATGGCCTCTTCTATTCGGATGTACTCCTCGGACGCGCTCTTATACTTGGAGTAGCGTCCCGTGGTGTGCACCATGACGAGCCATTCGACGCCGCAGCGCAGCGCCGCCTCCGCGACGTTCGGCGAATTGAAGATGGAGGCGATGTGGAGCACTGCGCGCGCACCCCGCATCGACCGAAGCAGAAAGTCAATATCGTCGAGGTCGCCGCGCGCGATCTCGACACCCAGCGGAGAGGCTTCAAGACGCGACGCGTCGCTCCCCGGCCGGACGGCGCATCGGACGCCCGCAAAGGGCAGCGGCATTCCGCCCGCCTTCGCGGCCTCGCGCTCCATTCGTTCGAGGAACCAGCTCCCCGAATGTCCTGTAATTCCAGTGACGTACAGCAATATCACTCACTCCCTCACGAAATCATTCCCAGCCGGGCGCAACGAAGACCGGCGAACATGCTCACCGCGTTCCGCCGCCCTCTTTGAACCCCTCTTTGCATACCACCGTCCTGAACGTGCGGAAGAGGATCCGCAGGTCGAACGCCATGCTCGCCTTGTGCACGTACTCTCCGTCCAGCTCGGCTTTCCGCTCCACCGGCAGCTCGTCGCGGCCGGAGATCTGCGCCAGGCCGGTCAGTCCGGGGGGAACGCCGTTCGCGCCCCGCCGGTCGCGCTCGGCGATCAGGTCGTCCTGGTTCCAGAGCGCAGGGCGCGGCCCGACGAAGCTCATCTCTCCCTTCAGAATGTTGAGGAGTTGAGGAAGTTCGTCGAGGCTAGTCCGCCGCAGAAAGGCCCCGAGCGGCGTGATGTACGCGGACGGGTCGGCCAGCAGGTGCGTCGGCGTCTCCTTGGGCGCATCGGTCCGCATGGTGCGGAACTTCAGAATGAGAAACTCGCGCTTCCCCTTGCCTATCCGCCGCTGACGAAAGAGCACCGGGCCGGGCGAATCCATCTTTATCGCGAGCGCAAGCGCCAGCAGCGGCGCGGAGAAGAACAGCAGCAGCGCGAAGGAGAGCGCGAGGTCGAAAACCCGCTTGCAGAACGGATACACAGCGCTCATCGTCCGAGCCTTTCACGCGAGGAGTCGACCGTGAAGCGCAACGCATCGCGCCGATCGCTCCCGCCCGGATGGAGGTCTGCGAAAACCGGCTCCGTTCTTTCCATCCGCATGCGCATATTCTTGTTTGCGTGCGGGTGGACGTCTGCGAAAGCCGCCTCCGTTCTTTCACCGGAAAGCGCAATCCTGCGTATGGACGTCATAACGCTCCCTCTCCTTCAACCGAAGGAACCGCCTCTTCCCCGCAAAGAACGCAGCTTTGCTCCGGCGCGTCGAACAGGGCGTGCGGGATGATGCGCTTGAGGAAAATCCTGATGTCGCCGCGCCGTTCGTCCAGCGCCGCGGCGCGCAGGCCGTCGAGCAGTTCGCCGAAATGTCCGGGCAAGTCGTTGTTCCGCGCGAAGAAGATTTTTTTGAAGCGCGAGGCGTCCGTCCCCTCCTCGGCGGTCAGCAGCTCCTCGAAGAGCTTCTCCCCCGGCCTGATGCCCGAGAAGATGATCTCCACGTCCTTCCCCGGCTCCAGCCCCGAGAGGCGGATCAGGTCGGCGGCGAGGTCGGTGATCTTCACCGGCTCGCCCATGTCCAGCACGAAGACCGCGCCGTTGTGCTTCATCCCACCCGCCTGCAGCACGAGCTGCGCCGCCTCGGGGATGGTCATGAAGTAGCGCGTCATGCCGGGGTCGGTGACGGTGACGGGACCGCCCCTGCGAATTTGCTCCTTGAAGGTGGGGATAACGCTCCCCCGGCTGCCCAGCACGTTGCCGAAGCGCACGGAGACGAAGGCGCGCCTCTCTCCGGCGCGTGCGGCGATACTGCGGATGATCATCTCCGCCACGCGCTTGGAGGCGCCCATGATGGAGGTGGGGTTCACCGCCTTGTCGGTGGAGATGTTGACGAAGACCTCGACGGCGTGTTCGAGCGCCAGCTCCGCGAGGTTCGCCGTGCCGAAGACGTTGTTGAGGATCGCCTCCTCGGGGTTCTCCTCCATCAGCGGCACGTGCTTGTGCGCCGCCGCGTGGAAGACGACCTGCGGGTGGAAGCGTTCGAAGACGCGGGTCAGCCGCTCGCGGTTGCGCACATCGGCGACGACGGTTACGAAGGGAACGGAAACTTTTTTCACGCACAGCTCCTGCTCGATCTGGAAGAGGCTATTCTCCCCCCTCCCGAGCAGCACGAGGCGCGAGGGTTCGAAGGGGAGCATCTGCCGGACGATCTCCGACCCTATGGAGCCGCCCGCGCCGGTGACCAGGACGGTCCTCCCCCGGATGTATTCGGCAATCTCGGCGAGTTCGAGCCGAACGGGGTCGCGGTTCAGCAGGTCCTCCACCCGGACTTCGCGGATGTGCGAGATGCTCACCTTTCCTGAGAGCACTTCGAGCATCGCGGGGACGATGCGCGCCCCCACCCCGGCGCGCCGCGCCATGTCGAAAACGGAGCGCACCGTCTCGCCGCGCGCGGAGGGAATGGCGATGAGCGCCTCATCGACGGCGTGCGCACGGACGGCCGCAGCCAGGTCGCGCAGAACGCCGAGCACCGGAAGACCGACGAAGGTCACGCCCCGCTTGGACGGATCGTCGTCGAGAAAGCCGACGGGCTCCAGTCCCGCGTCGGGCCGCCGCAGCATCTCCCGCGCGATGAGCACCCCCGCGTCCCCCGCCCCGACGATCAGCACGCGCTTCGCGGGAGGATTCGCCCCCTTCCCCTCGCGAAGGCGGGAGAAGGCCGAGCGGACGCCCCCTTCGTGAAGCAGACGCATGCCCATCCGCGCGCCGCCCCAGAGGAGCACCAGCAGCAAACCGTCGATCAGCGGAATGCTTCGCGGAAGGGGAAAGGCGGGCTTCCCCAAAAAGAAGGAGGCCGCCGACGCCAGCGCCGTGAAGAGCAGGGCGCTCCGGGCGATGACCATCAGGTCGCGCAGGCCGATGTTCCGCCACGACTGACGGAAGAGCGCGTAGTGCAGATTGAGCACAATTTTGAGTCCACCCGCGATCAAGACGTACGCGGGCAGCGTCTCCGCGAAAATAAAGGGGATCGGCAGGCCAAGACGCAGCGCGAACGCGGCCCACGAGCCGAAAACGGCCAGAGCGGCGTCGATCAGCAGTTTGACGATCAGGGGGGTGTTCGTTCTCTGTAAGTAGTTCACATTCAAACCTCGACGGAGTGTATTTTCGGCGGCGCGGCGCATTCGAGACTCCAGTACGCGGGGAATGCATGCGCGTCGATCCCAAGCTGCGCGCCGTCGCTGTTCTCCGGAACATTATAGCAGAATCGGCGCGCTCTTTGGCGCTTCTTCGCCGGTAAAGACGCCGTTTCCGCACGCGGCGCAGACGGATTTTCACGCGCCCG
>JAHDKR010000152.1 GCA_018436785.1 Synergistaceae bacterium
GAGAAGATGCGCCGATCGTACGAACGGGCTCTGGTACAGGGTGTCGCCTTCTCCATCTACACGGAAGAGCTGTTTGCTACGTCGAACGATGAGGACAACAGGGCGGAAGTAAAAAAAGTGGCAAGCGCCAACCTCAATCTTGTAGGGCTTGCCCTTTTCGGCGATCGCAAGGCCGTCGATCATGTGGTAAAGGGGTTGAAACTCCACTCCTGACGTATTTTAGTGGGAAGAGCCTCCAGACTCTTGACGTATTCCTTGTTACGGTTGTTCTCTGTTCCTTCGCCGTTGATAAGCTCTTTCCAGTGCCTCATCCGCAGGTATGCAGCGTGCCATGCCCGTATCCATCTCACGTTCCCGGCGGGAGGCTTCTTTGATCCACATGTCTTCAATCTTGTGGTCCGTCATTTTCCACGACTCCTCAACGGTCTTGAATTCCGAGAGTGGATTTAAGCCCTGCCTGGAGAATTTGGGAGAAGTTCAGCCCGGCTTTTTCGGCCAGCACGTTCAGCCAAAGTGGGACCGTGACATTTTTCTTTACGGAGCCGGACCGCTTTTCTTCGCGGAAGAGCGGCAGCCACACGTCGACCAGGCAGAAGGCTTCGTTCTTTTTCGGGCGTAGTTTCGAAGTAGGAGAGGGCAGCGGGACTGGTTCTCCCAAGTCCTCGGCGGCGACGATCCATGCTCCGAGGGCGTCTCGTGCCATATGCAGCGCCTCCTCGTCTGTTTGAGCGCAGGAAATGCATCCCGGGAGGTCGGGGAAGGTTATTGTGATACCGTCTTCCGCATGGGAGAAGATCGCCGGATAGATTGCGGTTGTGCGTTCGCTTTTCATTATTTCGCCTCCTTCTTTTTTAGCGTATTTCTTTGATCCCTGTTTGACGTCGTATAGCAGCAAGAGTATCTTTGGGAATATCCTTGCCGTATGGAATCGTGGTTCTCTGCTTCGTCTCCGGATGAAAGAAAACCATGTGGCTTCCTTTGCCTCTTCCTGTGCTGATCCAACCGGCTTCCAGTAGAATTTTGACTATTTCATCCCTACCGATTACCAGCACCCCCCCTTTGAATGATAAGTATATTTTATACTCCTTTAGTGAGACGTCAAGTATGATATATACGTACTTGTATTTTATGCGTATAAAATGATGCATCTTCCCCCCCGTTACGAACGTAACGTCATCGTTACTCATCTGTTACATACCTTTGGAACATTCGTTACGCTCGCCTCCTATACTGTGCGTGTCGATCGGGGATGGTCCCCGGCGCAGACTAAGACAAGAAATCAAGGAGGCTATTCGGTATGAAGAAATTCGCGGCAGTTCTGGCGGCATGTGCGGTCCTCTCCATTTCCGGCGCGGCGTTTGCGAACGCCATTGTGATGAACGGTTCCACCACGGTGCTTCCCATCGCCCAGGCGGCGGCGGAGAAGTACATGGCGGCCAACAGCGACGTGAAGATCAGCGTTTCCGGCGGCGGCAGCGGCAACGGCATCAAGGCGATCATCGACGGCACCACGGACATCGCCGACTCCTCCCGCTTCATCAAGACGGACGAAGTGAAGGCGGCTGTGGAGAAGGGAACGTATCCGGTGCCCTTCGCGGTGGCCATGGACGCGCTGCTTCCCATCGTGCACCCGGAGAACCCCGTGAGCGACCTGAGCATCGAGCAGCTTCGCGACATCTACGCCGGCAAGATCATCAACTGGAAAGACGTCGGCGGCGACGACAAGGGAATCGCGGTCGTGGGCCGCGACACCAGCTCCGGCACCTACGAGACGTGGCAGGACATCATCATGAAGAAGGAACGGGTTTCCCAGCGCGCGCTCGTGGTCGCCTCCTCCGGAGCCATGCTCACCACCGTGGCCAAGAACAAGTACGCGATCGGCTACGACGGCATCGGCTACGTCAACAACACCGTGAAGCCCCTGATGGTCGGAGGCAAGAAGGGTTCCGCGGAGACGGCGCTCGACGGCACGTACCCCATCGCCCGCTTCCTCTACATGTTCACGAAGGGCTGGCCCACCGGCGAAATCATGAAGTTCATCAACTTCGTCCTGAGCGACGAGGGGCAGAAGATAGTGGCCGAAACCGGATTCGTTCCCCTGAGAGTGCTGAAATAACATCGACGACTCATCCAGAGAGTTCCTCCAGCCGTACCCCTTCCCCTCACGGGGAGGGGGCTTTTTCCGGGCCCGCCGAGGGCGACGAATTCGACGAACGAAAGAGGTTTTTTCATGAAAGACAGGCTTCCGGGAATTGTAGTCAAGGGAATGTCGAGCGCGGGGATCTTCATCATGATCTTCATCCTCTATTTCCTGTTCAGAGAGGGTATTCCCGTGCTGAAAGCGGTGACGCTGAAGGATCTGTTTTTCGGCGATCTGTGGTATCCGGCGGAGAATCCTCCGGTACTGGGGATGTTTCCTCTTATCGTGGGAACGCTTGCGGTGACGGCGGCCTCCTCGCTGCTGGCGCTTCCGTTCAGTTTGCTGATAGCGGTTTTCGTCTCCGAGGTGGCGCCCAGATCTGTACGCGAGCTGCTGAAGCCGGTGCTTGAGCTGCTGGGCTTTTTTCCCTCCATCGTGCTGGGGTTCATCGGGATGGTGGTGCTGGCGCCCTGGCTGCAAGAGACGTTCGACATGCTCTCGGGGCTGAATCTGCTGAACGCCTCGGTATTGCTCGGGGTGCTGACCGTGCCGATCGTGAGTTCGCTCGCCGAGGAAGCGCTGAGCGCGGTGCCCGGCGATCTGCGGGACGCCTCCTACGCGCTCGGCGCGACCCGGTTCGAGACGACGCGGAAGGTGGTCGTGCCCTCGGCGCTCCCCAGTATTTTGAGCGCGTCGCTGCTTGGGGTGATGCGCGCGCTGGGGGAGACGATGGTGGTGCTGATGGCGGCGGGCGGCGCGGCGATCATCCCGCTCTCGATTTTTGACCCGGTGCGTCCGCTGACCTCCACCATCGCGGCGGAGATGGGGGAGACTCCGGTAGGGTCGCCGCACTACGCGGCGCTCTTTTTCGGCGGGATTGTCCTGCTGTTGATGACGCTCGGGATCAATCTTCTCTCCGCGTGGATAGAGAAGAAGGGAAAGTTGGTGCAGTAGATGGACGGGCGCAGATTTGCCGACATGATGATGACGGTCCTCTCCTGGGCGGCGGCGCTGCTGCTGACCGGAATGGTGGTCGCGATCATCGGCTTCGTCGTAGTGCGGGGGTACAGCGTGCTCTCGCTGGACTTTCTGATCGAGCCTCCCCGCGACAGCATGACGCGAGGGGGGATCATGACGCCCCTGGTGGGGACGTTGCAGCTGGTGGGTGTGGCGATGTTTTTCGCGATTCCCGTGGGGGTGGCGACCGGGCTGTATTTCGCGGAGTACGCTCGCGACGATATGTTCACGTCGATTCTGCGGCTGGCGATTCGCTCTCTTGCGGGCGTGCCGTCGGTGGTGTTCGGGCTCTTCGGCCTGTCGCTCTTCGTGATTCTGCTGGGGTTCGGTCCGAGCCTGCTGGCCGCGGCGCTCACCCTCGCCTGTCTGACGCTGCCGCTGATGGTGACGGCGTCGGAGCAGGCGTTTCTGGCGGTGCCGAAGGACTATCGTGACGCCTCGTACGCCCTCGGGGCCTCGAAGTGGCAGACCATCCGCAAGGTGGTGCTTCCCGCCGCGGCGCCGACGGTGATCACGGGGATCATTCTGAGCGTCGGCAGAGTGGCGGGGGAGACGGCGCCCATCATGTTCACGGGGGCGGCCTTCTTCGCGCCGCACATCGCGCGCAGCCTCTTCTCCGAGGTGATGGCGCTGCCGTACCACATCTACGTCCTTGCCACGGCGGGGACGTTCATCGAGGAAACCCGGCCGATTCAGTACGGTACAGTGCTCGTGCTGCTGCTGCTGGTTCTGGGCATCTGTTCCGGAGGCATCTACATGCGTTCCCGTCTCCGCAGGCTGATGCGGCGATAGGGGTGGAGGGACTATAATGGAAAAAATACTGGTGAGTTCACGCGGCGTGAATCTGTATTACGATTCGGCGCGCGTGCTGAAGGATATCACGTTTGATGTTATGGAAAAGCAGGTCACGGCGCTCATCGGGCCGTCGGGGTGCGGCAAGAGCAGCTTTTTGCGCTGTATCAACCGGATGAACGACTTCATCCCGAGCGCGCGGGTTGAGGGGGAGATTCTGGTCGGCGGTTCCAACATCTACGCGGGCGGCGTGGACGTGATCGCGCTCCGCCGGAACGTGGGGATGGTCTTCCAGAAGCCGAACCCCTTCCCGATGTCGATCTACGACAACGTGGCGTACGGGCCTCGCCTGCACGGCGTCAAGCAGAAGGACAGGCTGGACGAGACCGTGAAGCAGAGCCTTGTGGGCGCGGCGCTCTGGGACGAGGTGAAGGATAAGCTGAAGACTCCCGGCACGGGGCTCTCCGGCGGGCAGCAGCAGCGTTTGTGCATCGCGCGGGCGATCGCGACGGAGCCGGAGATTCTGCTGATGGACGAACCGACGAGCGCGCTCGACCCGATGGCGACGGCTCGCATCGAAGAGCTGGTCCGCGAGCTGAAAAAGCGGTACACTGTGGTGATCGTAACCCACAACATGCAGCAGGCCGCCCGCATCTCGGACCGCACCGCCTTCTTCCTGATGGGCGACCTCGTTGAGTACGACGCGACGCCCAAGATGTTCACGTCGCCGGAGGACAAGCGGACGGAGGACTACATCACGGGGCGGTTCGGCTAGGAAGGCCGGGAGAGAGGAGACGATGAGCATGGAGCCTGTGAGTACACGGAAACAGCTTGAGGCGGATTTGACGGAGCTGAAGCGGATGGTGCTCCGCCTCGGCAAGATGGCCGAGGAGTCCATCAGCAAGGCGATTTGGGCGCTGAAGAATCAGGATGCGGAGCTTGCCAGAATGGTGCTGGCGAAGGACGACGACATCGACGACCTCGCCGAAGCGCTGGACAACGCCTGCATGCATTTCGCCGCGCGCTTCCAGCCTTTGGGCGAGGATCTGCGGGCGGTGACCTCCATCATGCACATGGCGGTGGACCTGGAGCGCATCGGCGACTACGGCGGCAACATCGCGAAGGTGGCGGCGGAGCTTGCGGACAAGGAACTGATCAAGCCCCTGATCGACATTCCGCGGATGCTCGACGTCCTTTCCGCGATGATGTCGAAGGCTCTGGCGGCGTTCGACACGAACAACGCGGAGATGGCGAAGGAGGTTTTCGCCATGGACGACATGATGGACGATCTGGAGAAACAGATCATGAGGGAGCTGCTGCTCCTGATGATGGAGCGACCGCAGCGCATCGAGCAGGCGACGCAGCTGCTCAACGTGGCGCGGACGCTGGAGCGCGGCGGCGATCATGTGACGAACGTCGCCGAACGGGTGATCTACATTCTCACCGGGAAGACCGTGAAGGCTTCGGCGTTCCGGCGTCCGCGCCCTGCGGCTCTGAACGGACGAAAAGAACACGAGGAGCGGTGAGGGACGTGCCGGAAGCGCGGATTCTCATTGTGGAGGACGAGGACGCGATCATGGAGATCGTCTCCCAGGCGCTGCGGCGGCACGGCTATGAGACGGCCTCGGCCTCTGACGGCGACGCGGCGCTGGAGAAAGTCTTCTCTCTCCGACCCGACCTGGTGATCCTCGACCTGATGCTGCCGAAGATGGATGGCTGGGAGGTCTGCCGCCGGATGAGAGCGGAGCCGGAGACGGAGCGGATTCCCATCCTGATGCTCACCGCGCGCCGCGACGAGCGGGACGTGGTGGAGGGGCTGGAGCTGGGGGCCGACGACTACATGAAAAAGCCGTTCTCGCTCGCGGAGCTGACGGCGCGCGTGAAGGCGCTGCTGCGGCGCACCGGGGAGCGGCGGGAGAGCCGTATTGTTGAAAACGGCGATCTTCGCATCGAGCTCGACGACGAGACTGCGCTGCTGCGCGGGACGCCGCTCGATCTGAGCCCGACGGAATTCCGGCTCCTGGAAGCGCTGGCGCGGAAGATGGGGCGGACTGCCTCGCGCGAGGAGTTGCTGTCGAAGATATGGAGCTTCTACGGCGGCGACACGCGGACCGTGGACGTGCATATCTCTCGCCTGCGGAAGAAGCTTGACGACGGAAAGTCTCCGGCGTTGGCTATCAACTCCCTTCGAGGGAGAGGGTATCGTCTGGTGTGGGAGTGATGTCCATGTTCACGTTGAAGAAAAAGATTGTCGCGGTGATCTCGCTGGCGGTGATGCTCGCGTTCGGTATCAGCTGGCTGCTGCTGTACGGGGTGGTGCGGAACGGCATCGTCCGACAGAGCACGCTGGAGCTTTCGCAGCAGACGGCGCTTCTTGCGGCGTCGCTGAAGGACGGCGGTATGGAGCGATTTACCGCGAATGTGGAAAAATGGGAGGATATTCTCCGCGGACGGGTCACGCTGATCGGCGCCAACGGCGTGGTGCTCGCCGACACGGAGCGGAGCCCGGAGGCGATGGAAAACCACCTGACCAGGCCGGAGGTGAAGGAGGCGCTCGCTTCGGGCGAGGGGTCCGCGCTGCGCTACAGCGCGACGACGAACATGTACTACCTCTACTTCGCCCGCAAGGTGGAGGCCGAGGGGCGCGTCGCGGTACTCAGGGCGGCGTACCCGCTGGAGTTTTTGTCGGAGGCCTTCGCGGAGACCAGGAACAAGTTCATCTTCTATCTTTTCGTCGCCGTGGTGCTGATCGTCGCGTTCGGCACGTGGCTGGCGAGGCTCTTTTTCCGTCCGCTCGACCGGATCGTGGAGTTCGCGGGCAAGATTGCGCAGGGGGAGGCGGTCCGCTTCCCGATCATGGCGGAGCCGGAGCTGCAACGGCTTTCCAGCGCGCTCGACGGGATGTCCGCCCGGCTTCGTGGGGCGCTGGCCGAGCTTCGCACGGAACGCGAGGATCTTTCGCGCATCGTGACGGCGCTGCCTGTGGGCGTGGTTCTGCTTGACGAAGAGCGGAGGGTCCGGTACCTGAACGACGTGGGGAAGCGGCTTCTCTGCGTGAAGGAGGAGGCGCCGCACGGCGTCCCCGTGGAGCGGATTCTTCCTTCCGGGGATATGTACCCCCTTGTGGAGGCGGCCATGAACGGAGAAGAGGACTGCCTGACGCTGGATCTTCCGGAGCTGGACAAGCGCTATCTTCGTATCTGCTCGCGACGGACGTCGAGCGGGGTGCTGTTGGTCATCTCCGACCTCACGGAGGAGTACCGGCTGGAGCAGTCGAGGCGCGACTTCATCGCCGACGCGGGGCATGAGCTTCAGACGCCGCTGGCGAGCATCAGGCTGGCCGCGGAGTTTTTGATGGAGGGGCCGAAGCGGAGCGAAGAGGACGAGAAGTGCCTGACGACCATCATCGCGCAGCAGGAGCGGATGACCCGGCTCGTCGACGATCTGCTGCTGCTTTCGCGGATGGAGTCGGAGCCGCCGCTGCACGCGGAGGAGGAGGTCGACCTGTGCAGGCTGCTGTCCGCCGTGGTCGAGGAGAACCGGAGACATCCTCTCGCGGGGCGCATCGGGGTCGAGGAAGAGTATGAATGCGCGGCCCCCGCCGTGGTGCGGAGCGAGGATATCTCCCGCGCGCTGAACAATATCGTCGAGAACGCGGTGAAGTATGTCCATGAGAAGTTCGGCGACGAAGAGGGCGGCAGAATTTTGGTGTCGCTTCGGCCGGAGCAGCTTTTCTGGAGTATCCGTGTGGGGGATAACGGGCCTGGGATTTCGTCCGAGACTGCGGGCGTGCTTTTCCAGCGTTTCCGAAGGGGCGACAGCCACCGGGCGCGCGGGAAGTGGGGGAAGGGCGGCTACGGGCTCGGCCTGGCGATTGCGAGGAAGATCGTGCTCGACGCGGGAGGGGATATACTGCTCCACCCGTCCGATGCGGGCGCCGTCTTCGAGGTGCTGCTGCCCCGGAAGGACTGATCCGCGGCGAAAGAGGAACGCAGGGCGGAAGAGCTCCGAAACGGGCTCTTCCGCCCTTTTTCATTCGTCGAATTCGAATCGGTTTTCCCTGAAGAGGGCAGTGCATGCGCGGACGGCGTCGGGATCGTATTTCGTTCCGATGCCGTTTTCAATCTCCTGGAGCGCGGCGTCTATCCCGAGCGCCGGGCGGTAGGGGCGGTAGGAGGAGATGGCCTCCACGACGTCGGCGACGGCGATGACCTTCGCCTCCATCAGGATGTCGTCGCCGAAGAGCCCTTTGGGATACCCCGTGCCGTCGATTCGTTCGTGATGCTGTGCGATCATCCGGCCGACGGGCCACGGAAAGACGATAGGGGCGACGATGGCCTCGCCGACGCCCGGATGTTCCTTTATGAGCGAGAACTCGAGCGGGGTGATTTTCCCCGGTTTGCTGAGGATCTCGGAGGGGATCTTGATCTTCCCTATATCATGGATTCTTGCGGCCATGTGGATGCCGCGAAGCTGCTGGGGGTCGAGCCTCAGCTCGTTCCCCAGGGCGAGGGCGAGGGAGGCGCAGCGGACCTGATGTCCCGCCGTGTACGGGTCTTTTGTCTCCACGGTGTTCGCCAGCACGGAGATGGTCTGGTCGAGGGTCAGGGCAAGGCGGTTCGCGCTCTCCTTCAGCTCTTTGGTTCTCTGTTCGACCAGATCTTCGAGTACGTCCATCTTCGTCTTCAGCGCCGTTTCGGACTCCTTGACGCGGAGCATTGCGCGCACCTGCGCAACCAGTTCCTCCTCCTCGATGGGCTTGGAGAGGAACGCATCCGCGCCGACCTTCAGTCCCGCGGTGCGGTTCGCCGCCGTGTTTTCGGCGGCGGTCAGGAGGATCACCGGAATGGATGCCGTTTCAGGGTCGGCCTTGAGGCGCATCGTCGTTTCATAGCCGTCCATCCCCGGCATGAAAATGTCGAGCAGAATCGTATCGGGGCGCTGCTCCTTGGCGATGCGGAGTCCCTCTTCACCCGAGAGCGCCTGCAACAGAACGCATTCGGGAAGGAGCATCCTCATCATTGCCCGAAGCACCACGAGATTATCGGCCTTATCGTCGATCGCAAGTATCCTGTTCACTTTTCGGTTCCCTCCCCGAGGCTCTCTTTGTTTGCAAGGGGTGTCGCCTGCGATGTCATCGTCCGGATTTTCCGCACCAGGTCTCCGGGGTCGACGTCTCCCTTGAGGGCAAGAAAGCGAATTCCGTTCTCATTGAGAAATTTTGTGTCCTCCCGTGTGAGTACCTTGGCGGTGAGGACAAGGACAGGAATGTCGTGCTTCCGCTTGCGCAGTTCTTTCAGAAATTCGAAGCCGTCCATACCGGGCATCATGAGGTCGAGGACGATGCCGTCGGGAACGTCCTCCTCAATCGAGTCGAGCGACGCCCTTCCGCCGGGAAAGGTGGAAACCCGGAAGCCCTCCGGTTCGAGCATCCGGCGGATGTGCATCGACGCAATAGGATTGTCCTCGACGATATGAAGATGGGGCTTGCGCCTGCCGGCAGCGAAGTCTGGAGACGTTTCCGGATGTGCGTCGCCGGGCAGTACAGGCGACAACGGAATGCGCAGCGTAAATGCGGTTCCGCTTCCGGGTCTGCTGACCACGGAGATGTCGACGCCGAGGATCTCGGCGTACTTTTTCGCAATGGCGAGTCCGAGCCCGGTTCCCTCGAATTTGCGCGCCATCGAGCCGTCGCTTTGGCGGAATTCGTCGAAGATGAACGGCAGTTCGTTTGCTTCTATGCCGATGCCGGTGTCTTCGATGGCGATGGATACGGCGTTGCCGTCGGCAGTTGCGCAGAAGCGTACGCCGCCTGTCTCGGTGAACTTGACCGCGTTGCCCGCGATGTTGATGATGATGCGGCGCAGTTTTTCCTCGTCGGTGATTATGCAGGGGAGCTCCTGCGGGAAGTCGCAGTCTATCGAGATGCCCTTTTCCCGGGCGAGCGGGCGCAAACTCTCCGCTGTTTCCAGGAGCAGCCGGCTTGCCTGCGTCTCTTTCATGTGCAGGTCTTCGCGTCCGGCTTCTATTCTTGAGAGATCGAGGATGCCGTTGATGAGCATGAGGAGGTTTTTCCCGTTCCGCTCGATGATATTGAGGTACTCCTGCTCCTCGTCCGTAAGGCGTTCTTTCCCCTCTGCGCGCAGCACCCTGGAAAGCGCCAGAATGGAGTCGAGCGGCGTTCTGAGTTCGTGGCTCATGTTGGAGAGGAACTCCGTTTTCAGCCTGCTGGCTTCCTCCGATTTTCTTCTCTGGATGTTCAGCTCGGCGTTCTGGTTTTCGAGTTCGCGAGCCTGGTACTCCAGCTCCTCAGACTGCGCGGCAAGCTCCTGGTTGGCGGCCTGAAGATCTTGAACCAGCTCGCGCTCCCTCTCTCCGGCGAGGAGGTTCGCCATTGCTGCGTTCAGACCCTCCCGGACGATGGAGAATGCGTGCTTGTACTCCTCAGGATAGGGGGCGAGCGAGCCGATGGCGAAGAGAGCGACCGGCTCCCCTCGTACGTTGATGGGGAGGGTGAGCAGCTGCGCGGGGAGGAGTTGCCCGGCGATGGTGTGGAAAACGGGCGAACGCGCCGGAGGGATGTCGAGGAGCAGGACCTCGCTCGCGAGGACCGGCGCGCCGAACTGTCCTTCCAGGGAGGATGGGGCGATGGATTTCAGTGTGTCCGGAGGAAGGCCGACGGACGCCACCAGATCGAGCTTTCCCGGCTCCGCTTCGTTGCGGATGTAGAAGGCCGCCATGCAGGAATCCGTCTCTTCCATGACGAGCCGTGTGAAGTTCCATGCCAGGTCGTCTTTTGTCCGCGACACCGCGGCGACGTTCATGATGTCGGTCATCGCCTCCTGGACCCGCATGCGTGAACGAAGCAGCGCGGACATGGAGGCGAGGGCGGATGAGAGTATGGCAAGTTCGTCTTTCTTCTCTGGGGCGGCGGCGCTTTCAATGTCGGTTTTCAGCTGTTCGAGCGCGTCGCTGAGAAGGGACATCCTTCGGTCGGAGGGGGTATTCGAGGGTGAACTCCTCTTTGCGGAAAGGAAGGAGTCCGTCTCGGAGAAGCGGCGTATGGCGCGCGTCATCCCGCGCAGCGGCGCGACCAGCTTGATGATGCTGAATGTGATCAGCGCGAGGAGGGCGGCGAGGATCACCGCCGAGAGCAAAAACATTCTTCGCATAACGGACTGTTCGGTGGCGGCGGTATTCGCTTTGAAGGAGGCGAAGAGCTCTTCGCGCGTTTCTTCGCTCTTCTGCCGCAGTTGCTCAAGGTGTGCGGTGCTGAGGACGAGCTCCACGGAGCCGATCTTCTGCCCCTCGCGCACGATATCGGATGTGAACACCCGGGAGTCTTTCCCGCCGTTCTTCGAACCGATCATCATCTCGCCCGCCGCGATCGAACCGTCTTCCTTGTAGATGACCGCGGCGAGGACGTTGGGGACGTTGAGCATTCCTGCGGCGTAGTCGGACAAGTTCTTGTAGT
Source organism: Synergistaceae bacterium (assembly GCA_018436785.1). Lineage (GTDB taxonomy): Bacteria > Synergistota > Synergistia > Synergistales > Aminobacteriaceae > JAAYLU01. The sequence goes on from JAHDKR010000152.1 coordinate 11,424, forward strand.
TGTAGTCCCACAGGGGAGGGAGCGCGATCCAGGCGAGGTACCCCGCCATGGCCTGTCCGTAGGCTTCGGCGGTCTGCTCGTCGTTCAGCACTTTATTCCGTATGTCCTCGTCCAGAATGCGGTCGGTAGTGGACTCCATAGCGCGGGAGAGTTCGTCCACGCCCATTCGGGCGAGAAACGCCAGAGCTCCTCCAAGAACAAGCATGCCCATGATCATAAAAAGGGCGAGTCGTGTGACGATACTTCTGGACATACAGCACTCCTCCTGTCCGGTTGCGCGCAAAAAGGCGGGAGTTGCCCTTGTCTTTCGGAATACGATACCAAACGCCGGATCTTCGCGCAGGGGAGATGCAGCGCTGGTTTCAGACATTGTACAGCAGGGAAGCGATCAGTGAAAGTTTTTTCTTTTTGTTCGACTTCTTGGATTCAACGGAAAAGTTCCACTGAAAAAGAGTTGACATCCTCGCCCCTGTATCGTACCTTAGTGTTGTTTCATCCAAAGAATCGCTATTTTGGCAGGTGGAATTATTATGGAGAAGAAGAACGGCGTACTGTTACAAGCTCCTGCGGAGACAAAGGAGAGCGGCGTCAGCGTTCCTGTTTTTTCGGGAGACGACGCCGAGAGCGTGCAGCGGGAGTCAGGAGCCTCCATCAGGGTGCTTGACCGTGCGGTTGCCGTGCTCGGCTTCATGGCAGAGCAGAAACGGCAGGTAGGTATCACGGAAATAGCGGAGGCGACGCATCTTTCAAAAGCGACGGTGCACCGTATTCTCTCGACGCTCCGCGACTACTCCGTCGTTCTGAAGGACGAGTCGGGAAGGTATCAGATGGGGCCCTCCGTCCTCTACTGGGCGGATGCGTACCGGAAACATTCGGGGCTGGCCGAGCTGGCGCGTCCGTATCTGCACACGCTGTGGGAGATCGCCCGGGAAACGGTGCATCTCTTCGTCTTCGAGGCGGGGGAGGCGTACTACATCGACAAGCTCGACAGCCCGCACCCTGTGGGCATGCGTTCCCGCATCGGCGCGCGGCGGGACCTCTACAGCACGTCCGGCGGCCGCGCAATCCTTTCGTTCCTTCCCGAAGCGGAGCTGAAATCCTACCTCGACAGGACGGAGCTCCGTCCCCGAACCAGGAGAACCATCACGGACAGGAAGGTGCTGGAAGAGTTTCTCGCTGAATGCCGCAAACGCGGTTTCTGCGAGGAGGTGGAGGAGAACGAGGAGGGAATTCGCTGCGTAGGGGCCGCCGTGCTTGATCTGCGGGGCTACCCTGTGGGGGCGGTGAGCGTGAGCGCTCCGGCCTACCGTTTCGACGACAGAGCCTCTCTGGCGATAGGGGAACGAATACGGGAGACGGCAATGGCAATCTCCCGCGAGCTGGGGTATAGGGGGTAAAACTCATGGAACGTGTAGACGCTCTTGTAGGACGCATGGAACGCTGGATGTTGATCCTTCTTCTGACGGCGATGGTGGCGCTGGGGCTTCTCCAGATCATCAGCCGGTTCGTCATCAAGGCGCCGATCACGTGGTCGGAGGCCCTCCTCATGTATATGTTCGTCTGGTTCAGCTTCATCGGCGCAAGCCTCGCCGTGAAGGATCTGGCGCACTTCGAGGTCGAGATTTTCATGGTCCGTCTTCCGCAGCCGCTGCAGAAGACGGTCGCCGTTGTCGTGTACTGTTTGATCTTCGCCTTCGCCCTCTTCATGGTCTGGAAGGGGGTTTTTCTGGTGAAGCTCAACCAGAGGCAGCTCATGGCGATGATGCCCTTTACGATGAGCGTCCCCTACGTGATACTGCCGCTGAGCGGCGCCTGCATGGCGATTCATTCGCTGAAACACGTCGTCGGCCTTATCGGCCGTCATTCTTCGAAGTGGAGTGATTAACATGGCTGCCACTATTTTCGCGGTTTTCACGCTGCTGCTCGTCATCCGTATGCCGGTCTCCTTTTCGCTTGCCATCTCGGCGGCCGTTGCCCTCGTCTTTGCGGGGAGCATGGACCCGCTCATCGTCGTTCAGAGAATGTACACTTCGGTGGAGTCGTTCTCCCTGATCGCCATCCCGTTCTTCATTCTCTCGGGAGGATTTATGGAGCATGGCGGGATCTCGCGCCGCCTGATCTCCTTCTCGTCGAGCCTCGTCGGGCATATCAGGGGCGGGCTCTCCATGATCAGCATCGTCGCGGCCATGTTCTTCGCAGGAATCTCCGGCTCCACGGCGGCAGACACCGCCGCCGTGGGCAGCGTGCTCATCCCCGCGATGGAGAAAAAAGGGTACGGCAAGGATCTGGCGACCAGCGTGGTGGCGACGGCGGGGGCCATCGGCATCATCATCCCCCCGAGCATCCCGATGATCATCCTCGGCATTACGGGGAGCATCTCCATCGGCGGGCTCTTCCTCGGCGGCGTCTTCCCCGGCATCCTGATGGGGCTCGCCCTGATGGTCACCAGTTCGCTCTTCGCCAAAAAGCGCAACCTTCCTTCCGAAGTACGCGCCACATGGACGGAACGCCGGCATGCGTTCACCGACTCCATTCTTGCCCTGATGACGATGGTCATCATCATGGGAGGCATTCTCTCGGGGGTCTTCACCGCGACGGAGGCGTCCGTGGTGGCGGCGTTCTACTCGTTTATCGTAGGGCGGTTCGTCTACGGCGAGCTGAAGTGGAGCGCGATTCCGGAGATTCTGGTGAAGACGGGAATCACCACCGGCGTGGTGGTGCTGTGCATCGCCACGGCGTCGAGCTTCGGGTGGATACTTGCCGCGGAGCAGATCCCCGACAAGATCGCGAAGGCGGTCTTCGCCCTCTCGGAGAACCGGCTGGTCATCCTCTTTCTGATGAACGCGCTGATGCTCTTCATGGGGACCTTCCTCGACATCTCCCCGATCATCATCATTCTCGTCCCCATCCTCTTCCCGATAGCGCGTCAGCTCGGCGTGACGCCGATTCACTTCGGCATCATGACCATCGTGAACATGGCGATCGGACAGTGTACGCCTCCTGTGGGCATCTCTCTCTTCGTGGCGACGGGCATCGCGAAGGCGAAGCTGGGGGAGATCCTGGGGGCGTACATGAAGTACCTGCTTACCATGATCGTCGTGCTTGCGATCATCACCATCTTCCCGCAGATCATTACGTTCCTCCCGCAGATGGTGATGGGATTGAAGTAATTCTGCGACGGCGGGGCTTCTCGCCCGGCCGGACATGGAACGAAGGGCGGTGGGAACAGGCGGCGGAGTTTGCTAAGAACAGCGCGAGCAGGATTCACCCCTCGGCGGCGATGAGGGAAAGAACAGCAGTCCATCAGCTGATACCCGAAGGAGGTAGCATTATGTCGAAAAAGTTGTTTGCTCTTGCGCTCCTTGTGATGTTCACGGTTATTCTGACTGCATCCGCGGCGTCCGCCGCAGTTGTTCTGAAGCTGTCCAACGTTCTTCCCGACGGCAATCCGACGACGGAGTCCCTGGTTTTCTTCGCCGAGAAGGTGAAGGAGAAGACGGGCGGCGAGGTGGAAGTGCGCCTCTTCAACAACAGCGCGCTCGGCGGTCAGCGCGAGGCGCTTGAAAGCATGCAGGCGGGCACGCTCGAGATGTGCATGGCCAACGCCGGGCCGATGGCCCAGTTCGTCCCCACGATGGACGTTCTTTCCCTTCCCTACGTCTTCCAGAGCACGGAGCATATGTTCAAGGCGCTCAACGGAAAGGCCGGAGAGATGATCAAGGCGGACATCGACAAGGCCGGATTCGTCTTCCTCTACTGGGGCGACGGCGGTTCGCGCAACCTGATCAACAACAAGAAGCCCATCACGAAGCCCGAAGACCTGAAGGGGCTGAAGATCCGCGTCATGGACAGCCGCCTGATGGTGAACACGCTCAACGCGATGGGCGCCATCGCCACGCCGATGGCGCAGGGCGAAGTGTACAGCGCGCTGCAGCAGGGCGTGCTCGACGGATGGGAGAACAACCCCGTCACGCTGCTTACGTTAAAACTCTATGAGGTGTCCGACTACTTCTCGTGGACGCAGCACTTCATGGTGCCCGACCTTGTGCTCATCAGCAAACAGGCGTTCGAAAAACTGACTCCCGAACATCAAAAAGCGCTCTTGGAGGCCGGGCGCGAGTCCGAGGCCAAGCAGCGGGAGTACTGGAACGCGTTCGTGGGCAAGACGGTCGAGGAGCTGAAGTCGCACAACGTAAAGTTCAACGATGTGGATATCGCTCCCTTCGTCCAGTCCGTGCAGACGGTGTGGGAGGACTATACGAAGAAGTTCGGAACGGAGCTGCTCGACCTTATTACGTCGGCTGCGAAGTAACGGGACGTTCTTTTTTCCGGAGGAGGGCGGCGCGCCGCGCCCCTTCCTCCGTTCAACGAAAGGCGGGAGCAGGGCATGGCGAGATGGACAACGGATAAAGAGCTGTTCTCTCTGATGAAAAATGAGCTGTTTACAGCGCTTGTGGGCGATGTGCTGGACACGATGGGGCTGACGAAGCAGTTTCTTCCGCCGCGGATACGGCCGCTTCTGCCGGAGACGACGCTCGCAGGACGGGCGATGACGGTGTTGGAGGCGGACTGTTGCGGGGCGGGCCGGAAGCCATTCGGGTTAATGTTCGAGGCCCTCGACGATCTGAAGGAAGACGAGGTGTACATCTGCGCGGGTGGCTCGCCGGACTTCGCGCACTGGGGCGGTCTGATGACCATCCGGGCGAAACATCTGAATGCGGCCGGAGCGGTGACGCACGGCTATACGCGCGATACGCGGCAGGTGC
>JAHDKR010000115.1 GCA_018436785.1 Synergistaceae bacterium
AGACGAAGCAGCGGGGTCTGCCCCGCATCGCCCACGCGGCGGCGACGGACGACGAATCCAGCCCCCCGCTCAGGCAGAGCGCCGCCGTCTCCAGTTCGTCCCCGAGCGCCTCCGTCAGCAGCTCGCGCAGCAGAGGGAGCGCCTCCTCGCCCAGCTCCTCGGTCGCCTCCGGCAGCGTTTCGCGTTCGACGACCGAGGCTCGCCCTTCCGAAACGATCAGATCGTGACCGGGAGGAACCTCGAAGACGCCCTCGAAGAAGGTCTTGCCGCCGGGGAAAACGCACGTTCCCGTCGCGAGGAAGTCGACCAGGGCCTCCGTGCGCCACTTTTTGAGTACGCCTCCGCCGAACAGCTCTTCGTAGGTTCTTCCAATGGCGATTTTCCCGTCACCCGGAGCGTAGAGCAAGGGCTCTTCTCCCAGCCGGTCGCGCGAAAAGCGCGCAGCGCACGCGGCGAGGAAAGAGTTTTCTTTCGGTGCTGCGCGCTCTGCACATTTCATTGCCGACTCTCCCGACAAACATCCACACCTCCTATCATTTCGCCCCTCCCTTGCGGAACGGACGGTTCAAAAAACCCGCTCTCTTTTCCGCTACGCTGCCGCAGCGGCGGCCGCCAGCGCGATAATCCCCATCCCCCCGCCGACGCCGACGCCGATAGTAATCCCCCACAGCATATCGTCGCTTACTCCTCCGACGACGGCCTCCAGATCTTCGTCGCTCATCTCCGGGTTCCGTTCGAAAATCACCTTCTGCATCTCTTCCTTTGTGAAGTCATACCCGAGTTTGTCCCGCACGTATGCTTCCATCACGCCCCTGTCGCCCGCCGCTTTCAGTTGTTCCTGAAGCGCGTCGTCGTTCTGGAGACGGTCGTAAAACGCAGCAGCAGATTCAATCGACATGGCTCTTCCTCCTTTTTCGTACAGTCCGGAAACGAAAAGAGGGGGAAATGCGTCGTTCCCCCTCTTTTTCAGTCATTGCATCGTTTTCAACCCGGTATCAAACGCATGCAACCTTCTCCGCGTTCTTATCTCAATTGTCGCCCCAGCGCTGGAACCAGATCCCCTGGCTTCCCTTGGCCCTGAAGTACGCCGATCTGCCGAACGACTGGAAGAGCCACCCGGCGTTGATGCGCGCGACGACGTCGATCTCGGGGTCGGGATTCTCCACCGATGCGGGGTTCGTCACGTTGGAGACCTGCGCGCTCACGTTGAGGTACATTCCCCACTGGGCGTACGCGCTCTCCACGTCGAACTGGACGTTCTGCAGGTACTTCCCGCCGAAAGTAGGATTGACCGCGTCGTACGAAGCGGAACCGCGAAATTTGGTCTCGATGAGCACCCACGACTTGATCCATGCGTCGGTTATCTTAAAGTGGATGATCGACGTCTCGTTGCGTTTCGCGTAGCCGTAATCAAGAGCGGTCGTGTCTTTCCTCAGCACGGACGTAAAGGCGCCGTCGGTAGTGACCTGTGCCTTTCCGTCCTTGATGATATCCCACGCGAACTTAGCAACTTCCAGGGCGGTTTCGGCCGCGCCGCCGGGGCGAGCGCCGGAGGCTTCCGCCGAACGCGCCTTCAGGTAGTTCAGGAACCCAACAAACGGGTCTTCCGGTGCGACCTCCTGATCCAATAACCATTTTGAATACGCGTCGTACAGAGTGGACTTCCCCATCCCCCCGAGCTCGACCAGCTTGTCGCAGTAGGCCGCATGCGTTCCAAAAACCAGGATAATTTTTTGAAAATATTCCCGCAGCTCCAGACCGAGGAGATCGCAGAAAGACTCGGTCTCCCCGTAAATGTCTTTGCCGTCGAAAGAGGACAGCTTCGTTGAGTACGTCTCGATAACATCGATAAAAGCCGAAACGGAAGAGTCCAGCGCCTCAAAATAGCGGAAGAACTGATCAAGGGACATATTGTGCGCGGCAAGGAAGTCCAGAAACTCTCGCGCGTTGACGCCTTCGTCCGCAGGGCCGCCGTGCTCCGCGTCCCAGAAGTCTTTCAGAAACGCCTTCACTTGTTCGGGAGTCGGCCTTGAGATTTCGGACGCGGACAGAACGCGCATTGTGCCCGTCGCCTCGTCAAGGTGCTCCTCCTGCTTTACGAAAAGCGCAACCACCGGCTCCACGGAGTCCCCGGTTTCAATATTGTGAGCTTCATATCGGGTGCGCATGAGCACCCGGTCCTCGCCGCCGTTCTGAACCGAAAGTACCCCCTCGTACTCCGCTCCCGGCTGAATCTCCCCCGGATGCGCCGGCATTCTGTCCGACCCGCCGCCGCATCCCCCTCCGAACATCACCGCCGTCATCAAGAGCACCACCAACACCATGGGCATTCCGCGGTATTTCCTCATGAGCAACCACTCCTTTCAATCAAAATAACCAGCGATTCACACACACGCTCTCTTCTTCGGGAAAACGAAGAGGAATCCGAGTTACAGCCCTGCCGTAACGATCACATTTGCAACAGAAAGCCCGTCATATCCCCCGTTGCCCCCCGCGCCTCCAACGACTGATTGCAGCTCCTCTTCGCTCAGCTCCGGATTTCTTTCGAAGAGCACCTTCCGCATCTCTTCCCGTGAGAAGTCGTACCCAAGTTCGTTCTTCACGTAGAGCACCAATCGCTCCTTGTCGCCCAACTCCTTCAACTTTCCCATAAGCGCCAAGTCGTTTTCGATACGGTCGTAAAACGCCGCCGCAGATTCAACCGACATACCGATTCCCCCTATCGTACATAGAATGGCGTAGAAGAAAAACAGGAGTCCCCGTCTTACTGCCGACAGTATAAACATTGACACTGTGTCAATGTCAAGTGCGAAAATAAAAAATAGTACCGCCCCTACTTGAAGGTGGCGCGGCTTCGTGCCATACTTTGTGTACTTTGACGGCGCCCTGTATCAACGGCGGCTCTCCGAAGAATATTCGGAGCCTTGACTCTCACACTATGTGAAGGTGTACGATAACGCCGAAAATCGGGTACCGCAAAGGGGGGAAAAAAATGGATGAGTTCGGTCGGTCGCTGCGTTCGTTCGGATTGAATCCGGATAAAGTTCGCGACGCCCTGCGTTGCGGCGATATCCGCGAAGTTCTGGATTCCTTGAAAAAAGAGGAAGAGACGCTCCTGCTGAGACGCGTCGAGATTGCCGACCTCCGCGAGCGGCTGCTCGCCATGGCCGGAGAAGAGAGACTGAGAATACACGACGAGATTTCCGACGACGATCTTGAACTGATGAGCGCGGCGGGCCAGGAGCCGAGAAACATCCCATGAAGACGACGGAAGCTTACCCGTCTCTCCTGCTCATCGGGCAATTTTCAAAATTGAGCGGACTTTCCTGCCGTATGCTCCGCTTCTACGCCGAGCAGAACATTCTGGTCCCGGCATACACGGACTGCTCGACGGGCTACCGGCACTATCTCGCTTCTCAGCTCACCGAAGCGCAGCTCCTGAAGCAGCTTCGCCAAGCCGATTTCTCGCTCGGCGACATCGCGGAGATTCTGAATGGATTGAAGACAACACAGTGGGAAATGTGCGTCGCAGCACAACGCGAGTCAATCGCCCGGAAGATCGAGTCGATGGAGATGGCACTGGAGGAACTGGAACAGCTCGAAAAATACCAGGGGCCGGATGAGTGCATACTGGCGCGCGTCGCCCCGATGCGCGTACGTTCCGCCCCGTTGGCCGGAGAACGGTTGCGCCTTCGCGAGATCGCACGCTCCGAGGCAAAGCACATCTTCGGAGAGGACGGCAGCAGCTCGCCTCTTTTGTGCGTCTACGACCTGCAAACAGGTCCGGCGAGTGCGACGATCTGCATCCCGGCGGAAGAGCCCGACGGAGAGATCATGCCGGGATGCGTGCTGGCCGTCTCGCTCCACAGAGGCGCCTACGAGACGATTCCGGCCACCCTGGAGCAGCTTCTTGCGTGGGTGGAACGGAACCAATACAGGACGAACGGGAAAGTTGTCGAGCGGTACTTCCCCTGCGGAGAAGAAGATCATCCCCACGGCAGGGTCGAGATCGCCGTCGCGCTGGACGACGACTCTCATACCTCGCAGTAGACGGTACAAATACATCAACCAAACGGGTGATTCTCACCTGAAGACGAAACGAATGGCCGGAGCGGACTCGCATCCTCTCCGGCCATTCGTTATGCTATCTCCTGAATCGTTTTTCCTGCTCTATTCCGAATACGGTACCGAGGAATGATGGAGTCTGATACGAATCTTTCCGCTCTCATCCTTGAAATATCCGAAAGTATATTCGACTTCCACCTCTTCGGATGTGTTCGCGTCGGTAAAAAAATAGACGCCCATCGCCAGCGCGGAGTCGCCGTCGATCACGATTGCGGCGTTCTCAAAGCGCACGTTGCTCCACGGCTGAAGAACGAATCCGTGATCCTCGGGAACGCTTCCCTTCACAAAATAGGAGAGCGCCTCTCCTCTCGTCAAACGGAACTTCACCGCCGAAGCCTTCGTCGGCTTGAACAGTACAGGGCCTTGGTCGTACCCGTAAAACGCATCGACGAATTCCGCCGCCGCGGCTTTGTAGTCCTTCTTGTCGACGTAGGCTCTGCCTATGGAGACGACGCCTTCCGCCCATCCTTTTTGCGCATCAAGGATCTCCGCCTCGGTGATTCGATTCAGTTCAGCATTTGCAGGAAACACGCCGAATAAAAGAACAAACAGCGCAAACAGGGGAACCAGTTTTCTCCGGAAAAGCACACTCGTTATCAACATACGGAACACCTCCTCGTACTCCACATCTTCATCGTCCGGTCGCATTCGCCGGACCCGTTTCTGGATGTAACGATGCAAGAAGAGCCGCAAGCTCTTATGGCATAAATTTTATACCATACTGGAGTATGACTGTCAAGCGCACTTTTCGGAATTTTTTATTTCAGTAAATTTTCTTATTCTTTTTCCGCTCTTCACCCAAGGCTCCTACAGAGAAAAACCCCGCCCTACGGCATCGCCCACTCTTCCTTCAGGCGCTCGTACACATCCTTCGGGAACTGCGCCAGCATCGGCTTCGCCGCGGGGTCGAGCCACAGGATCAGCTCCTTCACCGCACTCTGCTTCATCGCCGTGCACCCCGCCGTCGGCGCGCCGGGAGAGCGCTCCACATGGAGGAAGATGCACGATCCTCTGCCCGGAAGCGGGGGATTCTGGTTATGCGCCACAACGACGCCGTAACGGTACAGCCCGTCCTTGCGGAGCATGTCTTCCGCGCTGTTCCAGTCCTTGTCCGGGACATTTCCGGGAAACACCTCGTTGTAATAGCGGGATGAGGAATCGTCAACGCACACCAGCTCCGAATCCGCCTTCAGGACGAGCATCGCCGTTCCGGCGAGTTCCTCCGGAGCGTAGGCGAAACAGGAGACGAGCTCGAACACCCCAGTCGGGGCCCGGCCGTCGCCCTCGCGCTTCTCCGGTTCGCCGGACCTTCTCGCCTCCTCCGGATGCAGCCCGATTCCCCACCCCTGGCCGCTGCGCCCCAGGCTGACCTGAATCCGTTTCCCGACCGGCCGCCACGAAGCGGTCTCCGTGCCGCGCTCGTAGCGCTGCAGCACGGCGGGCACGCTGCTCCACTCGTCGGCAACCACAACCACAAGCTGCCGCGCCTCTTCCAGAGGTGAAACACCCGCCTCGGAAACTCTTGCGGAGAACATGCAGCAGATCAACAGCGCCGCTCCGAGGACAATCCAGTCCATCTTGAAGCGCTGCACGGAAAAAAGCAGTCCATATCTCAGCATGGCGCACCTCCTTATTATACTGAATCCATGTTGAAGAAAAACGCCGCCGCGACGACAAGCAGCGCGACGCCCAGCGTCAGCCAGTCGTTCCGCTTCATCCGCAGTTCGAGAAGATTCGTCCGTGTGTCGCTGTACCCGAACCCCTTCGACTCCAGCGCCATCGAGAAGACGTTCGTCCCCCGGATCACCGAAACCAGCGTGGGAATGACCAACGGCACGTACTTGCGCGCCCGCTGGAGCATCGATCCCGAATCAAGGTCAAGCCCGCGCGACTTCTGCGCCTGGATGATCGTGTAGCTTGTGGCCACGATCATCGGCACAAGGCGGATCGCGGTGGAGAACGCGAACGCCCCCCGGTACGGCAGCTTCAGCTTCACCAGACCCCCGGCAATCTCTTCGATCTTCGTCGTGCTCAGAAAGATCATCCCCGAGATGATCATCAAATCGGTCTTGATCGCCACCATCACGCCGTAGAGCAGCCCGTCGAGGGAGAAGATCAGAAAACGGGAGTCCGAGGGGGTGGCGACCGACCAGATACCCATGGAAAAGAGCGCGATCATCAGCAGCACGACGCGTATCCGCCGCAGGTTGGAGAGCGCGCCCCCCGCCGCGCCGTAGAGCAGCACGCCGACGAGCACCGACGACAGAATAGCGAAGTTCCTGAACGAGAGCGCCAGGACGAAACTGAGGAGCATCAGCAGCAGCTTCGTCCGCGGGTCCAGCCGGTGAACGGGCGTCTCTTTGTCGATGTAGAGGAACATATCCATCACGAAACGCCTCCCGTGCAGTACTTCATCTCCTCCACCGAGAGCAGCGTATGCCCGAGCAGGTTGCTCATCGAGACGATGTGCGGCGGCCGCAGGTGCGACGCCTCCAGCTCCGGCTCTCTGGCGAAGACGTCGCGGGTCGCCCCGTCGAGCAGCACCCGCCCGTCCTTCACCACGACCACCCTGTGGGCGTACTCCGCGACCACCCACATCGTATGCGTGATCATGATCACCGTCTGCCCCGACTCGTTGAGCTTCCTTACCAACTCCATCATCTTCCGCTGCTCCGTGTAGTCAAGCCCTGTGGTCGGTTCGTCGAGGATGATGATTCCCGGACGCGCCGAAAGCACGGAGGCCACGGCGACGCGCTGGCGCTCCCCCTTGCTCAATGAAAAGGGATCCTGCTTCTCGTATCCTGCGAGGTCCACCGCTTCGAGCGCCTCGCGCACTCTGACGGCAAGCTCCTCCTCCGGACACCCCCTGATCTTCGGACTGAACGCAACCTCTTCGAAGACGGTCTCGGCGAATATCTGGTGGTCCGGATTCTGAAAGACGTACCCGATCTCCTTGCCGATCTCGTAGATCGAGTGCTCCGCAGTATTCTTCCCGCAGACCGTCACCTTGCCGGAGGTGGGCTGCAACAGGCCGTTGAAGTGCTTCACCAGCGTCGTCTTACCGCTGCCGTTGTGCCCCAGTATGGCCACGAACTCCCGCTCCCTGATCTCCAGGCCGACGTCGTCCACCGCCCTGTTGCCGTCCGGGTAGACGTGGGTCACCCCCTCGGCCTTCACGATCGTCTTCCCGTAATGCCGCTCCCGCGCGCGGTCTCCCTCAATGAGCCACTTGTAGCGGGACTGTTCCAGAACAAGCCCCTTTCGCCGGAAGAACTCCGCCCCATCCTTCGGGAGCAGCGGCAGTTCTTCCCGTTCGCAGAGCTTCAGCTCGAAAAAGTACTTCGGAATCTGCAAAGGCATGATGCCCGCTCCATCGGTAAACGGCACGTCGCGCAGGATGTCGCCCGGCTTCCCCTGCGCCGCGATCTCCCCGTCCTTCATCACCACGAGGCGGTCGGCGTGCAGGGCCTCCTCCGTCTCGTGCTCGATGATGAGCAGCGTGAGAGCCCCCTGTTCGTGCAGCTCCTTCGCGATGGCGAACACCCCCATCTTCCCCAGCGGATCGAGGTCGGTGGTCGGCTCGTCCATACAGACGATATCGGGGTGCATCGCGAGGACCGAGCCGATGGCAAGGCGCTGCTTCTGCCCGCCGGAGAGCGTCGCGGGGCTGCGCCCCTCCACTCCTTCAAGATTCACAGTCTTCAGCACCCTGCCGATGCGCTCCGCGATTTCCTCCCGGGGGACCGCGAAATTCTCCGGGCCGAACGCGACTTCGAGCTTTACGTTGGTCGAAAAGAGCTGCGCCTCGAAGTCCTGAAACACAAGACCTATCTCGTCGGCCATCCGGCTGACGGAGTGTTTCGCCGCATCCAGACCGTTTACGAGCACGCTTCCCTCGTACTTCCCGCGCAGAAAACGGGGGATCAGTCCGTTCAGGCTGTTCGCCAGAGTCGACTTCCCCGCGCCGCTCGGTCCCATGATCACGACGAACTCGCCCCTGTCCACTTCGAAGTCGAGCGACTTCACCGCCCGGACGTCCTCGTCCCCTCTGTAGGAAAAAGTAAGCCCTCGTATAACTATGGCTTTTTCATCATTCATTACGTAAATCCCCGCCCCTTTCGGTGGGTAGCGCTGTTGGAATGCGCACATCGGCCGCGTTTCCTTCGCAGGAGACACGAATGCGCCACCCCGGATTATACCAGAGGGGGCCGGCTCTTTCCCTGAAAAACCGAAGGGAACCGGCTCCCTTTTTCACAGAGGACCCGGTCTCCACTATCTTTCGCACGAAAAGAAGTTTCTGTGCTATCATTGCGTGCAATGTCACATCGATATTCCATGGTCCGCCGGACCGAGGAGGCTACTCAAGTGTATCTTGCAGGTGTTCTGTATTGCTGCGCCGCAGCTGTGTGCTGGGCTCTCGGGCCTGTTTTTCTGAAGAAAGGGCTCGCGTTGATGAGCCATTCCGAAATGGGAGCGGCGCGGACCTTCGGCTTCGTCGGCGCGGCGCTGTTTTTCGTCATGCTGGAACCCGGCGTGGCAGTCGGGTGGAAATATCCCCTTCCCTATCTTGCCGTCATCTTCGTCAGCATCCTCATCGGCAACATCGTCGGCGACCTCGCCTACTTCCGCTCGATCGAGATGATCGGCGTCGGCAGAGCTGTGGGAACCACTTCCTGCTACCCCCTCTTCGTCACCGCGATCTCTTCGGTCTGGCTCGGCGAAGCCGTTACGCTTCCTCTCGTACTTGGAACACTCGTGATGATCGCCGGGCTCGTTTTGCTGAAATCGGGGGGGAAACAGTCTGCGGAAACGCGCTCAGTCTCCGGGGCGGGCTTCTTTTTCGCCATTGTCGCGGCAGTATCCTGGGCGGGGATGATGGTACTCCAGAAGTGGCTCATATCGGTCCACTCCGTCCACCCTGCCTCCATCACGCTCTGGCGCTCGTTCTTTCTCTTCTCCCTTTCATGGCTCTATTGGGGAACAAGTTCCCTGCGCCGGGGAACAAACCCGATGCGGATCTTCGCCATGAGCCCGAAGGCCTGGGGCTGGGCAATCGCCGCAGGAACGTTCGGGCTTGCCGCGGGGGGGTACTTCTTCACGAAGGGGATTCAGCTCATCCCGGTCTCCATCGCCACGCCGATCACGGCGAGCAGCCCGCTGCTGGCCGCCGCGATGGGCGTTCTCTTCTTCCACGAGCGGATGCGCCCCGTCCAGTGGGCGGGCATTCTCTGCATCCTGAGCGGCGTCCTCGCGGTGAACTCGTAGGGAGAAACGGCGCTCCCCCGGATTCGGGAAGCGCTTTCGGCACCCTACGAAAAACTGTTCAGAGCCCCTTCTCCATTTCCTTCTTCAGCCTGCCGAACTCGAATTCCATCTTGCGGAAGGCGGCGCTCGCCGCCTCCGCGTCTTGCGCCTTCGCGGCCTTCTCCGTCTCGAAGGCGACCGCGCGGAGCGCTTCTCCGCCCACGCTCGCCGAGGTCCCCTTGACCGTGTGCGCATGCCTACCCGCGCTTGCAAGGTCGCCCGAAGCAAGGGCTGCGGCAAGCGCGGCGAACTCGTCCGGGATATCTTCAAGAAATTCGGCGGCGATCTCGTCGGTCAGTTCCTCGTCCCCGTCAAGACGATGCAGGAGAACGGATCTGTCCCAGACGATTCCCTCGGGAGTTGTCTCTTCTTCGGGAATCGGCGCCTTCCCGGCGGAATCGGTGCACTGCAGGGCGTCGGTCGTATCCGGAAGGAGGAGCCACTTCTCCAGCATCTTCGCCAGAGCGGATCGCGACACCGGCTTGGAAAGATAATCATTCATACCTGCCTCAAGACACTTCTCCCGGTCGCCCTTCATCGCATTCGCCGTGACCGCGACAATGGGGACGCCCCGTACCGCTCCCTCCATCGCCCGAATCCTCCGTGTGGTCTCGTACCCATCCATCCGTGGCATCAGGCAATCCATCAGAAGCAAGTCGTACGAAGTACGCGCAAGAACCTCAAGCGCCTCCACACCGTCCGCAACCGCGTCCGCCTCCACATGGAGCTTTTCAAGCATCCCAAGAACGACTCTCCGGTTCGTTGCGTTATCCTCCACAAGCAGAATACGGGCGTCACGCACACCGGAAAGGGCCTTATTTCCGCCCGCCTCATCTTTTCCTTCTGTCACCTGTCTTTCAAATACAGCCGTAAACCAAAATTCGGCTCCTTCCCCTTCGGCGCTGTCGACGCCGATGCTCCCGCCCATCATCTCCGCCAATTCTCTGGAAAGCGCAAGCCCGAGCCCCGCGCCGCCGTACTCGCGCGTCGCGGACGAGTCCACCTGACTGAAGCTCCTGAAGAGGATATCCGCTTTCTCACGGGGTATTCCGATGCCGGTATCGCGCACGGAAAAACGCAGCAAAACCCAGGAATCTCCAGTTTCCGGAGCAGCAACCGAAAGTGAAATCTCTCCGCTGTGTGTAAACTTAATTGCGTTGTCAACCAAGTTAAAAAGCACCTGACGCAAACGCCAGGAATCCCCTCGGAGCGCAGTCGGCAGGCCGGAAGCGATCCTGGTGGAAAAGAGCAACCCTTTCTCCTCGGCTCGATGCTCCATGGCGTGCGTAAAGGTCTCCAGAAGAACCGCCAGATCGAAATCCCTCGCCTCGAGGACGATTTTCCCCGATTCGGCCTTCGAGATGTCGAGAATTCTATTGATCAGCCCAAGCAGCGATTCGCCGCTGGAATGAATACACTCCGCATACTGACGCTGTTCCTCCGTCAACGATTCATCCATCAGCAGCAGGTCCGTCATCCCCAGAACGCCATTCATCGGCGTGAGCAGCTCATGCGTCACGTTGGTCATGAATTCGCTCTTGGCTTTGTTCGCCGCCTCCGCCTTCTCCGCCAGCGCCCTCGCATGCGCCATGCTCTGCTCCAGTTTCCGATTGCTCTCCAGAAGCGCCTCCTCGAAGCGCTTCCGCTCGGTGATGTCGGTGATTACGCCGACGAGCCCGGCGACCACGCCGTTCTCGTCGAAAAACGGCGCCTTGTTGAAGAGCACGTCGCGCTCCTCTCCGCCGATATGCGCAATCCTTCCCTGATACCTGTGCACATTGGACGAAGCGAAGATCTCCCTGTCGCTTGCAAGATAGGCCTCCGCGATCTCTCGGGGCCACAGATCCCCGACCGTCTTGCC
The DNA here is from genome assembly GCA_018436785.1 of Synergistaceae bacterium. GTDB lineage: Bacteria > Synergistota > Synergistia > Synergistales > Aminobacteriaceae > JAAYLU01. Next base: position 11,291 of record JAHDKR010000115.1, read on the forward strand.
CCGGATATCCTCCTCCCGCAGGCCGGTCAGTTCGGTGTATGCCGCGTTGCACCCCAGATAGCGCCCGTCTTTGTCCTTGTAGAACACTGCGTTGGGCATGGTGTCGATCAGAGAACGGTTGAAGTTGAGCTGCGTTCGCGCCTCCCGTTCGGCTGCCTTCCGCCGGACGGTGCTGCGTGCAAGCAGAACGATGGCGAGCGACTGGAGCGCCAGCGCCAGCAGCACTCCGGCCACGATCCAGCGGTTCCGCTGCTGCACGGCAGCTTCGGCGGCGACCAACTCCGTTTCGTCGATGATCATGGCGAAAAGGACGGGGATTCCGTGGATGGTCAACGGATAGGCGTGCACCTGGACAAAACGCGTGGAGCCGTCGGCAAGAACGTGCCGGGATCCGAAGAGATTGCGCCGCATCGTTCTGGCCCTGCTCAACCCAGTCCGCACCTCCTCCGGAGAGTGAGTGTCGATCCGGTCGATGTTCATACCGGCCAGATCGGGGTATCCGTAGAAGCTCCTGGCCGCATGATTGGCCTCGAGGATCAGGCCGCTCTCCGGATCCACCAGGAGCATCGGCGCCCCGTGCGTCCGGAATACATCGTACCCCAAAAGCTCCTCTTTTCCGGAAAGGCGCTCCCACTCCTCGAAGAGGCTCTCCTTTTGATTGTGAAACACCAGCGAGTACGGAGGAAGCAATTCCGCCGGCATCCCGAATTGCTCCAACACGGAGGCGTTGAAGACAAAACGGTTGGGGCTTTCGAGGATCACTGGCAGCTCGTCGGCCGCCGTCCCCGAGAGAATCCGGCGGACAAGCGACGCGGCAGCCTCTCCCTGCGACTGGCCGTGCACCACGTCGCCCCCGGCGATACCGAGAGGGATCAGGAAATCCCAGCAGCCGAAAACGGGGGCGGGCGAGGCGGAATGCACTAAATCAACGCTCTCTTTGAGAGAGAGCGTCCTTCCCGAAGGGGTCAGAAGGTAGGAAATCCAAAGAACGATATCGTCGGGAGAAAGCTCCCCCAGACGTTTTACAAGCTCTTCCGGCTCAAGTTCGTTCAGCAGGACGAACTCCACCCTGCCGCGGAAGAGCGGCTCAGCCGCCCTCACGATCTCCAGATTCCTCTTCGCCGTCAGGCGGGAGCCGGAGACCACTGCAAGGCGCTTCGCCCACGGGCGGAGCTTCAAAGCGACGTCTATGGTCTCCGCCGCCGAGATCGTCTCGTTGACCCCGGTAATATTCTTGTGCCCGCCGAGAAGGTCGGGCGTAAAATCGTTGATGCCGCAAAAGACCACAGGGACGTCTCCGAACAGCTCCGTACCGTACTTCAGCAGAAAGTGCAGCGCGTCGTCGTCCACGCACAGCACGGCGTCGAAGCGCACGCCCCTCTCGGTGTAACGCTGCTTCAGGAGCGCGCGCATCGCCTCGCTCCCCTTCTCTCCGGGGGTGCGCGCCGCATCCAGATACTCCGTATATATCGAAAGGGACGCGCTTTCCGGGGCCAGCCCCTCAACGATCCCCCGGTGCACCGAGTCGGTCCACTGATACCCCTGATGAAATGAATGAAGAACAAGGACTCTTTTCTGCGCCGCCTCATTCACTGAAGAATCGGCGAAAAGCGTCGCCGGCCGAAAAAAGAACAGCGACAAGAAAATGAAGACGAATCCGCGCGTAGGAAACGCCCGGCACATCTTTCGGATACCGCCGCTCCGAAGCGAACCGAAGAGATTGAATGCGGCAGCGCCCTCCGCTCTATGAATACTGCGAAGTAAAAACGAACAAAAAGACAACGTTGAGCACCATGTAAACAGAAAAAAGCAGCGCATTCATCAATACCTCCGATCACTCTCAGACAGACGGCTTTGAACAGGCGCACCGATTAGAAATTTCGTGCCGTATTATATTTTTTCCTCCTGCGCGATGACGACCACCGGACGTTTGCGGTGCGCCGATGAGTTGACCAGATCCGCAAGCGTTCTTTTGGAAAAATGCTGTCGGAACACCTCCGTGATATGGTCCGTGAACCAAACCAACTCGCACCCCTCGATACTGCACCCTCGCACGCCGCACCCGGGCGAGTACAACGGGCCGAATGTCGCTTCGTGAATTTCGAGCAGCGTAATCACATCGGCGGGTTTGGCCAGCGAATACCCGCCTCCGGGTCCCTTCTCCGATTTGACCAGCCCCGCCTTCTTCAGCATCTGCAATGATCGGACCAGATTTGAATGAGAGCAGTCGATCGTTTCGGCGATCTCCTCCGATTACATTACCTTGCCTTCCCCTTTCACCAGAAGAATGAGCGCGTGCATCGCCATCGACAGCACTTCCGGCATTGCAAGAACAGTCCCCATCGTCTTCCCCCCTGTTTCTATCAATCGCGTTCCGGTTCAACCTTCATACAGTGTACCGCTCCACCAAGAGCTTCAAACTAATCCCGGTCTCCTTCAACGAAGCGGAAGCCGACTCCAGCTCCTTCATTCCGGAGACGTTCTGCTCCCCCGCCGCACGAATACTCTCCATAGCCTGCGCGACCTGCCCGATACCGGCGAGCAGCTCGTTGTTCGCGGAGGCTATCTGCGCCGCCGACTGCGCGGATTCGGAGAAGCGCTTGGCGATCACCTTTATGGACTCCCTCGACGGAGCGGCGTCCTTCGCCCCCTGATCCACGGCCTTCGTCCCCTGCTCGATTGCCATCACGGCGGCGCTGGTGGCCTTTTGAATGTCGCGCAATATCCGCTGCACCTCTTTTGCGGACTGTTTTGACTGGTCTGCAAGACTCTTGATCTCCTGCGCCACCACGGAAAAGCCCTTGCCGCTCTCTCCCGCCTTGCCGGCCTCGATGGAGGCGTTCACGGCCAAAAGATTCGACTGTTCGGCCAAGTCCTCCACGGTCTCCGTGATCTCTCCCGCCTCCTGCGTCTGCTCGCTGAGGCGGATGATCGTCTCGGCGACGGAGGTCATCCGCTCCCCTATCTGCTCCATTCCTGTGAAGAGCGCTTCCGTAGCCGTTCTTCCCGTTTGGACCACCTGAAGCCCCTGCCGGGCGATCTCGGCGACCTCTCCGCTCTTTCGGCTGTTCGTTTCGGCCGTGGTGCGCACCTCCTCCATCGTCGCGGTCGTTTGCACTACGGCTACCGACGTCTCCTCCGCCCCGGCGGTGACTTGCGAAATGGAGGCGGCGATCTGTATGGAGGACGAGGCCAGAATCTCCGCAGTCTCCTTCAGCGAGGCGATCTGGAAACGCAAACTCTCGGTCAGCTCCTGGAACGCCTCCCCAGAACGCCGATCTCGTCTTCGCGGGAGAGAATATGTCCGGAGACGTTCCCCCTCAAGTCGCCCTCTTTCAGTTTGGAGAAGAGATCGACCACGTGGCCCATAGGGGCGACAAGACTGCGCGTGATCGCAAAAGCCGTCAGCAGTCCCGCGAGCGCGATACCGGCAGTGAGCAGCAGAAGGAGAAAGCGCAGAGCGGCAACCCCGGCGAGCGCCTCGTTCTCGTCCACCTCGACGACCAGGCCGAGAAAGGCGCTTCCCGCACGGACCACGCCGACGCTCCCGAGCACGCTGTTTCCCAGATAGTCGTCCCAGACGCCGACCGCGCGAAAGTCCGCGTTTCCCGCACGAAGCGCAGGCGCCAGCATGTCGACCGCCTCTCCGGAAATTCGCTCTTTCATCGCGGCGTTTACGGAGAGCTTCCCCAGCCGCGTATCGGTGAAGAGCAGTCCGTCCGTGTTCAGCAGGTAGGCGTCGCCGCTGCGCCCAAGAGCGTCGACGTGCTCGTGCACGACCTCCTGAACACGCTTTTGGTCCACGAAGAAGAAGAACGCGCCGACAACGTCGCCACGATCCCCCTCCCTCCGGACCGGACCGGCGAGGATGAGCACGTTTCTGTTCAAGGGCTCGGAGTGGAAGATTTCGGACCATGCCGTATTTCCTCGAAGAGCCTCCCGCAGATACTCTCTTCGCGAAAGGTCGACGCCTTCGAGCTGCGAAGAGTTCAGCGCGAAGACGACGCTCCCCGTTCCGTCCGTCAAAACGTAGTCCTCGTAGTCGTAGGCGGCGGAGACCTGCTTTTCGAAGAAAGCTTGTATCGTACGCTTGCTTTCCAGCCACTCCGAAGAGTCCGCCCCCTTGTCGTGCAGCGCGGCGAGTCCGGAATAGACGCGGTTGATCATCGACATCATCATCCAGTTTCCTTCCGCCTCCCGGTGGAACCCGGCGACGGCATCCTTTTTCAGATCCAGAAAGAGGGCGTTCTTGGCGAAGACCTCCTCGGTGATGGCGTTCGACGCCCTCGAAACGGAAATGTACGAAAGCGCGAAAAGAGGCAGCAACCCTGTCAGAGCAAAGAGGAGCAGCAGTTTGCTTTTCATTGTAAGATTGGAAAAGATGTTCAGAATCCACATGTTCGACTCTCCTTGTCGTTTCAATTGAATTCGCGGTCGCCGCCGCATCGGCGCCTACAGTCCGAAAGACGTCTCCCAAGCGGTTCGGTACTACCCCCCCAGAAGCGCGGGGAGTCCTCCGGCTTCGTCGTCCCGCTCCACCCTGAACCTCTCGGCGATGCGCTTCAGCTCCTCGGATGTCTCGCTGACCTCCTGCGCGCTGGTAGCTACATTCTCCATAGCGGCGGCGGTCTCCTCCATCGAGGCGGCAAGGCTCTGCACATGGTCGTCCGCGCTCTCCATCACGCTCGACGTGGTGTCGATCAGGGCGATCACCTTCTCCGACTTAGCCACATCCTCGCTCGTCGTGGCGATTATCTTCCGCAGGTCTTCCACCGAGCCGCCGATGGAGTTCTTAATCCGCTCAAGCGCCCCTCCGGCGACGTGGGCGACGGTCACGCCCTCCTCGACGCCCTCGCGGCTCTTTCGCATCGATGCGACGGCCGAGCGGGCGCCTTCGAGGATCTTCGTCACCAGTTCGGCAACCTCCCGCGCCCCCTGCTGCGACTGCTCCGCGAGTTTGCGCACCTCCTCGGCGACAACGGCGAAGCCTCGCCCCGCCTCCCCTGCGCGCGCGGCCTCGATGGCGGCGTTCAGCGCCAGCAGGTTCGTCTGGTCGGCGAGTCCGGTGATGGTGTCGCCCACCACGCCGATACGCTGCGAGTAGGCGTCGAGCTGCGTCAGCAGCGACTCCGTCTCCTGAACGGAGCGCTTGATGTTCTCCATATGCTCGATCGTCCTTTCGACAGTCCCGCCCCCTTCGGAAGCGGCCCGCGCCATCTCCTTGGAGTTCTTGTCCGCGTTCGCCGCCAAGCTCTGGGCTATCTGAATCAGGCTGCTCATCTCGAGCATCACCTGTGCCGCCTCGACGGAGTTCGTTCGCCCCGCCCTCGTCCGCTCGGCAAGCCGTGAATTGCTCTCGGCAACCTCGCCCGTGGTGCTGGTGACCTCTTCGGTGGATGCCGCGGTCTCCTCGGAGAGCGCGGCCAGATGGACAGCCTTTTTTTTCAGCTCCCTGACGGTCTCGCGCTGCGATGCGACCATTTCCGCGAGAGCGTCCGCGACGCCCCCGAGTTCGTCTCTCCCCTCGTAGTGGAAGTCCTCGCGCCCGATGGTGAGGTCCCCCCCTTTCGCACGCTCCGCAAGCCCTTGGATCACATGGAGAGGGCGCGCAATCAGCGAAGCCAGAAGGATCGCGATCAGAAGCCCCGCAAGCGCAACCGCTCCGGCGATCAGCAGAAGAATCCGCCGCAGAACAACCACCCCGGCGAGCGCCTCGCTCTCGTCCACCTCGACCACCACGCCCAGAGGGCTTTTTCCCACCCGCACCACACCGACGCTCCCCAGCACGCTGTTCCCCAGGTAGTCGTCCCATATGCCGACGGCGCGGAAGTCCGTGTTTCCGGCGCGAATCTCCGACGCCAGCCTTGTGACCGCTTCTCCGGCGATTCGTTCTTTCATCGCGGCGCCCTTGGCGAAGGCGCCCAGCTTCGTATCGCTGAAGAGCAGCCCGTCCGCGTCCAGAAGATAGGCGTCGCCGCTGCTCCCCAGCTGTTCGACCTGAGAATGCACCGTGTGTTGAATATCGGTCTGGTTCATCAGCAGAAAAAACGCTCCCACGACATCTCCGAAGGCGCCCTCCTTCCGCAATGGGCCTGCGAACACGAGAGCGACGCCTCCGGTATGCTCCGAGTGGAAAAAGTCGGACCAGTTGCTCCTTCCGTCCAGCGCCTCCCGTATGTACTCCGTTCCCGAGAGATCGACGCCTTCGATCTGCGGATAATTGAGCGAAAAAACGACGTTCCCGCGTATGTCGGTCAGCACATAGTCCTGATAGCTATATACCGCGCTCGCCTGTTCTTCGTAAAAAATGCGGATGCCGTCGCTGCGGCTCTTCCATTCAGTGGATTCCGCTCCCTTTTCCTTCAGAATCGCCATGCTGGAATACACTCTATTGATCATCGACATCATCTTCCAGTTCTGCTCGGTCTCCCGCCTGAACTCGGCGACGGCGTCTCTTTTAAGATCCAGAAAGAGCGCGTTCTTCTCAACCACCTCGTCCATGACGGCATCGCTCGCCCTCGACAGGGAAAACCAGGAGAGCAGCAGCAGGGGGAGAAGCCCGGTGAGTCCGAAGAGCAGAATCAGCTTGCTTCGCATCCTGAGATTGTTGAATATTTTCATTGCTCGCATCGTTCGTTCCTCCTCGACCTCCGGTCTCAACCAACCGGGGCAGGTGATTTTTCCGTCCTCGTTCGTCGCCCCTTCGCGAAAGGGACGCGGGGTGCTTCTCTTCCGCAAGATCCGATGTCGCAACAGCGATCCCACATTCTCCATTCCCACGGCGGCGGGCTTCGGATCACTCCCTTCGCACCCGCGCTTCCGCGTCCTCTATCCCGGCATGTTCCGCATCGCCTGCTTCAATCGTTCGAACTCGCGCTCAAGTTTTGCGGCAAACACGGCCGCACCGTGCATGTCCCCCGCGCGAGCGGCCTTCTCCACATCGAAAGCGACGGAGCGGAGGACTGTACCGCCGACGTTGGCGGCGGAACCTTTGATGGTGTGCGCGTGCTGCTTGACGGATCCTATGTCCCCGGATGCCAGCGCCCCCGCGAGGGCGGCCAGCTCGTGCAGCGTGTCCTCCAGAAACTCGGCGACAACCTCTCCCGCCATCTCCCGGTCGCCGCTCAGCAAACGCAGCAGGTGCGACTCGTCGAAGACGACTTCCTCGGCGGTGGGGGCTTCGATACGGGTGGCGGCGGCTTCGGGGGCGCTTCCGGCGAAGACGGAGCGGGCCTCATTCTCATCCCGCGCCCTCCCCTCCTCTCTTCCGGGCAGCCACGTATCCAGCACCTTCACCAGGGCGCTCCGAGAGATCGGCTTTGAGAGGTAGTCGTCCATTCCCGACTCGATGCACTTCTCGCGGTCGCCGCTCATCGCGTGCGCCGTCATGGCCGCCACGGGGGTCTTGCCTTTCGCCCCCTCCAGCAAGCGAATGCGCTTCGTCGCCTCGTAGCCGTCCATCACGGGCATCTGACAGTCCATCAGCACAAGGTCGTACTCCTGTTTTTCAAGCGCCGCGAGCGCCTTCTCACCGTCTTCCGCCGTGTCGGCGGAGAGGCCGAGCTTCTTCAGAAGCCCAAGGGCCACGCTCCGGTTGACGGCGTTGTCCTCAACCAGCAGCAGGCGCGCGCCTCGCATCTCGAAGCGCGGGGCCGCGAGCGTGCCTCCGCCCGAAAGCTCGTCCCGGCATGCCCCCTCCGGCTGCTTCTCCAGAAAGACGGTGAACCAGAACTCAGACCCCTTCCCCTCTTCGCTCGTCACACCGACGGCGCCACCCATCATCTCGGCGAGCTGCTTGCTGATGGCCAGCCCCAAACCCGTTCCGCCGTGAACGCGGGTGCTCGAAGCGTCCACCTGCATGAACTTTTCGAAGAGGGATTCGACCTTGTCGGCGGGAATCCCTATGCCCGTGTCGCGTACCGTAAAGCGGAGCAGGACATAATGCATGCTCTGATTTTCGAGAGCAACGGCGACGCGCACCTCCCCTTCCTGCGTGAACTTGACCGCGTTCCCGGTCAGGTTGGTCAGTATCTGGCGCAGACGCCACGGGTCGCCGCGAAGGAAGAGCGGCACGTCGGAAGGGAGCGATGCGTGAAAGACCAGCCCCTTACGTTCGGCGCTCGCGCTCATCACGGCGCCGAAACCGTCGAGCAGCGTGGAAAGACTGAAGTCCAGCGACTTCAGTTCCAGCTTCCCCGCCTCCACCTTGGAGAAGTCGAGAATGTCGTTCAGTATCTCCAGCAGCGATTCGGCGCTGCTGCGTACCGTCTCGGCGAAGCGCCGCTGCTCCTCGTCGAGCGTCGTGTCCAGCAGCAGCTCCGTCATCCCCAGCACGCCGTTCATGGGAGTTCGTATTTCGTGGCTCATGTTCGCAAGAAACTCGCTCTTCGCAACGCTGGCCGCCTCCGCCTTCTCCTTCGCGCGCACCAGCTCCTCCTCGGCGCGCTTCCGGTCGGTGACGTCCATATTGGTTCCTGTCCAGCGGAGCAATTTCCCCGCCGCATCTTTTTGGATGTCGCCTCGCGTGAGTATCCAACGCCAACTACCGTCCTTGTGGCGTAGTCGATGCTCTATTTCGTAGACTGCCGTTCTTCCCTCGAGATAAGCATTGACGGCACTTTCGACCCTGGCGGCGTCGTCCGGATGCCAGAGGTCTTTCCATCCCGAGAAGGCATTCGCGACTTCGTGATCTTCGTACCCTAACATTTTTTTCCATCGGGGGGAAAAGAACATGGTATTTTTCACCATGTCCCAATCCCATAGACCCGCTCCGATCCCGTTGATCGCCAGATCGAAGCGCTCCTCGCTTTCCCGCAGCGCATCCTCTGCCTCTCTGCGCTCCAGAGCGCTGCCTATGGCATTCGCCACGAGCCGCAGCATCACGATCTGATCGTCGCTCCAGCAACACGCTCGGCGCACCGCGTCGAACCCGATGAAGCCGCCCAGAACGCCCTGCGCGCCCACCGTGGGCAGACAGAGAAGCGACCGTATCCCCTGCGCTTGAAATTCGCGTTTCTCTGTCTCCGCTTCCGGAGGAAGAGCCTCCACATCGGGCAGATGCACGGAGATACGCTGCTGAATGCGTTCCTTCCACCAAGGCATCGAATCGGTCGGATGATTCCGGATGCGTTCCTTCCGCGGCTCGATGGAGGGGGCGCACCATTCGTGCGTATTGCTCATCAGTGTCATATCATCGGAAAAGCGGAAAAGGTACGCCCGATCCACGTCGAACAGCTCGCCGAGAATCTCCAGCGTGAGATTCACCGCCTCGTCGAATTCCTTGTCGTTGCTCACACCGGTCAGGAGCGAGGACGCTTCCGCGACGACCTGCTGCAGTTCAAGCTGAAAATTCCGTTGTTCCTCCTCTCGCCTGCGCTCCGTAATGTCCTCCAGGGCGGCGATCACTCCGGTGGGGTCTTGACCGGGGGTGATCGGGTTGAAGGAGACGCGGAGAAAAAGCTTCGTACCGCCGGTGACGGACGTATACTCGTTTTCGTAGACGGAAGGCTGCCCCCCGAGCGCGGTCCGGAGGGCTTTCCGCATTTCCGGAGAGCTTCGGCGCGCCGTGTTGAAGCCGATCAGCTTCTCCCGAGTCGAGCCCATCATCTCCACGAACTTCTCGTTGCAGTCCCGTATGGTCCCCTCCTCGTCGAAGCGGATCATACCCAGCGGAGAGTTCTCGAAGGTGCTTCGGAATCTCGATTCGCTCTGCCGCAATGCATCCATCGTTCTTCTGTCCTCCGTGATGTCCAGAAAGAGCGTGGTGAAGAACATCCTCTCCGCGGAATAGACGTGGACGCGGTACCACCTGCCGAGCGGCTCCGAGTACTGCTCGAACTCGCGTTCGCCCGCCCCCAGCGCGACCTCGCCGTAGAACGCGACCCAGTCGAAATTACCTTTCCTTATGCCTGGCAGGACATCTCCGACAGTTTTGTGCAGAACATTCTCCCTTCTGAGCCCCGTGAGACGCTCGAAAGTCTCGTTCATCTCCAGAAACTCGTAGTCGACCGGCTTCCCCGTCTCGTCGAGCACGATCCGGTGATGGGCGAAACCGATCAGGGGACTGCGCAGCAGGTGCTGTTCGAGCGTCGTCGTCATTCGGGAGGGACCTCCGTTCTCTTCGTCCGCGACTTTTCGGCGGCGGGTATTTCCTTCTCCGGCAGTCGGGGGGCGTCCTGGAGCGCGGGACGGACGGGGCTCTCTTCCCGGGGGGCCTTCGCCAGCCATCTGTTCAGCGCTTCCACCAGCGCGGCGCGGGAGACGGGTTTTGAGATGTAGTCGTCCATTCCGGCCCTCAGGCACCTCTCCCGGTCGCCGAGCATCGCGTTCGCCGTCATCGCCACTATCGGAACCTTTCCGGCCTTCCCGTCGAGAAGGCGGATGCGCTTCGTCGCCTTGTATCCGTCCAGAACGGGCATCAGGCAGTCCATCAGCACGAGGTCGTAGGCGCAGCGCTCCAACGCGGCGACCGCCTGTTGCCCGTTCTCGGCCGTATCGGCGGCAAGGCCCAGTTTTTTCAGCATGCAGAGGGCGACGCTTCGGTTGATCGGATCGTCCTCGACCAGAAGAATGCGTACGCCCTGCCTCCGGAAGCATGGAACGGAGGCTCTTGCCGGGGTGCGAGTCTCGTCCCGCCGTGCGCCTTCCGGCTGGATCTCAAGGCAGACCGTGAAGCGGAATTCCGATCCCTTCCCCTCCTCGCTCGTCGCACCGATCGAGCCGCCCATCATCTCGGCGATCTCCCTGCAGATGGAAAGACCCAGTCCGGCGCCTCCCTCTCTGCGGGCGAAGGAATCGTCCACCTGCACGAACTTGTCGAAGAGGCGGCCCATCTTTTCGGACGGTATCCCGACGCCGGTGTCCCTCACGGAGAAACGCGGCAGAACGTAGTTCTCGCTCCGTTTCGCGAGCGAAACGTCCAAGCGCACCTCCCCCTTTTCAGTGAACTTGATCGCGTTCCCGACGAGATTGACGAGTATCTGCCGAAGACGTCCGGAGTCGCCTCGCAAAAAGCGCGGAACGTCGGGGGAGATCGAACGGGAGAAGGCGAGCCCCTTTCTTCTGGCGTTCTCGCCCATGAGAGCGGCCAGGTCGTCGAGCAGAGCGACGAGATCGAAGTCCCGAGGAATCAAATCCATTCTGCCCGCCTCGATCTTGGAGATGTCGAGGATGTCGCCGAGCAGCTCCAGAAGGGATTCGGCGCTTGAACGAACGGCGTCGGCGAAGCCGCGCTGCCTCTCGTCGAGCGGGGTCTCCAGCAGCAGTTCCGTCATCCCCAGCACGCCGTTCATGGGGGTGCGGATCTCGTCCACTACGCTCGCAAGCTCGCTCCGGGAGGCTTCGCACTGGCTCATATTCGCCAGAAACTCGCTCTTGGCGACCCCCGCTGCTTCGGCCTGCGCCGTGGCGTTCCGCAGCTCCTCCTCGATACGCTTGCGATCGGTGATGTCCCACCAGGTTCCTATGATCTCGGTCGTGCCGTCTTCGCGCCGGAAGGTTCGCTGCTGGTCGCGGAGCCAACGATATTCTCCCTTGGCGTCCCTGAATCGATACTCGTCGCACGAAGCGCCCCCGAAGAGCTTGCCGGCGAGAAGCTGCATGTCTTCCGGATGGACGCGGCTCGCCCAGAATCGCCCGTCCTCTATGAAATCCTCCGGATCGTAGCCGAGATCCCTTCGGACATTGCCGTTGAGGTAGACGAACTTCGGTCTTCCGCCCTCTCCGACGGTGCAGGAGTAGATCACTGCGGGCGTGCTCGAAACCAGAAAGTTCAGGTAGCGGTCGCTCTCCGCGACGGCTTCTTCCATCTCTTTCTGGCGCGAAAGGTCGAAGAGTCGGCTGCGGATGAGTGTCGTTCCGCTCTCCGTGTCCGGCGTCGGGGTTGAGAAGTCGCGGAAGAGACGGTATTCCCCCCCTTTCGTTCGAAGACGGTACGACTTTTCGGGCATCCCGGTGCAACTCCCCAGGGAACGCGCTGCAGCCGCGACCACCCCCTCCAGATCGTCGGGGTGTATCAGCGGAGCGAAACGGAACTCCGGGTCGGTCATCTCCGAGGGCGTATATCCGAGCATGTCGAAGACGTTTTCCGAGACGCTTCGAATCGGCCAGAGCTCCGAAATCTCCCATTCGATGACGAGGAGCGGTATCGACGGAGACATCTTCCGTCCGGAACGGGAGATTCTGCCCGGAAAGGAAGCGAGAACGGCCCCGGAGCACATCCTTGGAGGGATTTCAAGAAGGATGACCGTGAAGTGCATTCTCTCCGTGGAGTAAACATGAGCGCCGAACCATCTTTCAAGCGACCTGGAGTACTGTTCGAAGCGCTTCGTTCCCCCTTTCAGCGCGACCTCTCCGTAAAAGGCGATCCAGTCGAACGGATCCTCCGCTATGCCGGGCAGAACCTCTCTCGCCGTTCGATGCGGCAGCACCCCTCCATCGACTCCGGCGAACGCCCCGAAGGAATCGTTCACCTCCACGAACTCGAAGTCCGAGGGCTTTCCGGCGTCGTCGAGCAGTATCCGGCAACGAGCGAAACCGATGAAGCGGTCTTGTATATCGAATCGTTCGGGAATGGAAAACATGTGCCGCACCTCCGTGATCGGCGCCCGTCGAAGAACCGCTCGCCGTTTTTTCAAGAGCATTTTAACCAATAATCGACATCACAACAAGTCCATACGATTCACCGGGTGATCGCGAAATCCCTCTCCGGGTTTTCATTTTCCATCTTTCCCAGCTCTTTCCTAAATCCGAATGCCGTGACCAACGCGGATGCGCCCAGAAGCGAGAGCACGGCGAATTCGTTCATTCTCTTATCTCTCTCCTTTCACTGCTGTATCACGTCGAAGGGACGATCATCACTCCCGCCGCCCTTGATCGTTGCCGAAGAGAATGCCGCCGATGGCGCGGTGAATCGACTGCTTCTTCAACATGCGCTCTTCGGGCGCCGACTTCATTGCGCATGCTCTCCTTCGGGTCGTTCCCTTCCTATCCATAGTTCGAGGACGGAGCAAATCTCCTCCTTCTCGACGGGTTTTGAGAGATAGTGGTCCATCCCGGCGGCAATGCACTCCCGCGGAGTCTCCGGCTGCACGTCCGCCGTGATGGCCACTATTCGGCAGCGATCTCCGCCGGAGGCGTTCTCCAGCTCCATCGCCCGGATTTCCTCGCTCGCTCGAAAACCGTCCTTGACGGGCATCTGGAGGTCCATAAAGATGAGATCGGGCTTGCGCTCCCTGAAGAGCGCAACCGCTTGTTCTCCGTCATCCGCCTGCAGCACGGATGCGGAGGGGGCGATCTTGGAGACCATGACGGCGAGCATCTTCCTGTTCAGCCACTCGTCCTCGACGATCATCACGACCGGGTTCTCCTTCCTTCGTACGGGGGGGGAGCCGTTTCGCTTCCTCCCGGGGAGCCTCCGCTTCGCAGGTTGAAAGAGCGGAGGAAGACGCATCGCACCCGAGGCGCAGCGTAAAGAAGAACCTGCTCCCCTCCCCCGGCGCGCTCTCCACGACGAGCACGCTCTCCATCTTCTGCAAAAGGCGTTGGCAGATGGAGAGTCCCAGTCCCGCGCCGCCGTACCTGCGCGTGTCCGACGAGTCCGCCTGGTAGAAGGGCTCGAAGATGCGCGACATCTCCTCCGGCGACATGCCGATGCCGCTGTCCTTGACCGAGAAGGTGACGGCCCCCGTATTCCCCGCGAGGGAAACAAAGCTCGCCGTGAGTTCGACGCTTCCCTGCTCCGTGAACTTGACGGCGTTGCTCAGCAGATTGACGAGCACCTGCTCCAGCCGCACGGGGTCGAAGACGGCGCGCTCCGGTACACTCGGCTCCACGTGGACGACCAGCGAAAGCCCTTTCCCCGCGGCGGCGGCGCGCACCGGGGCGAGCGCTCTTCCGACGGCCTCGCGGATGTCCGACGGAACGAGGTTCAGCTCCATGCGCTCCGCCTCGATCTTCGAGATGTCGAGCACGTTGCTGAGGATATTGAGCAGCAGGCGCGCCGAAGTGTCGATGTGCCCCGCGTACTCCCGTTGCGTCCGGTCGAGCGCCGTTTCTTGAAGAAGTTCGAGAAAGCCGATGACGCCGTTGAGGAGCGTGCGTATCTCGTGGCTCATGTTCGCCAGAAAAGCCGACTTGGCCCGGTTGGCGGCCTCGGCCTCGAGCTGGAGGAGGCGCGCGTTGGCCAGAGTTTCGCGAAGCTGCTCCTCGATCTCCTTGCGTTCGGTGATGTTCTGCATTGCGCCGATCATCCGAATGGCTTTACCCTGTTCGTCGCGGAGCACGTAGCCGCGATCCATGACGTCCGCGTAGGCGCCGTCGGCTTTTAGGAAACGGTACTCGTCATGCCAGACCTCGAGTTCCGGACTGTCCACGACGGCGAAGAAAGACTCATGCACCCTTTCCCGGTCGTCCGGATGCAACCGTTCGACCCACCACTCCGCGCTCACCGGACGCTCGACGATCTCGGTCCATCCGAAGACGACTGTTCCGGCCTCGTTCCATCGCTGGGAATTCCGGATGATATCCCAGTCCCATATGACATCGTTGGCGGCCTTGTTCGCGAAACGATAGCGTTCGACCATCGCGCGAAGTTCCGTTTCAACACGCTTGCGATCCTCGATGTCTTCGAGTACGACGCGACGGAGCGCTCCCCCGTCCGCCGCCCCGGCGTCGTTCCCGGACAGGGCTCCGCGCAGCTCTTCGTTCTGCATCTCCAGCTCGATCTGCCGCGCGAGCAGTTCGTGAAGCACCTGCCGGACTTCTTCTGCGGTCTGCGCGGGCAGCGATGCGGACCAGAGGGAGCGCAGCAGCTCTTCGGCCCGTTTATGCAGCCCCGCTGCGGCGAGCGTATTCCCGGTATGCTTCCGGTCGTCCTTCATTGTTTTGCCCCTTTCTCTCGATCGTGTGCCGCGCGGCGCTCCCCCGCAGACTCCGAAGCCGTGGACGGCGCTCGAAAAGATGTTCTTTTCCGAATCGCACGGGCGCCGTGAATCCGGCGAATCCCCGGTGTCCGTCCGGCCTTTCTGCCGGGGCTCAGCTTCCGGACTGCCGAGGCGATGTGCGACAGCGGTTCCATCATTTTTCCTATGGTAACTTTTGTGTCCGCCGCCAGAGCGCTCGACTCCCGGGAGTCCTTCGCGTTCTTCTCCTCTTCCGGATATCCTCGATAGAGCTGCCGACGGAGAAGAGAGCCGAGGACGAGAATTCTTTCTCTTCTTCCTCCCCTTTCACTGCTCCTCCGCTTCGGAGGAGCAACCGGACCTACCGCCGTCCTGAGGGTTCGCCGTCGTTTGCGAAGAGACGGACGCCGCTCTCATCTCCCGTTCCAGGCGCTCGTACTCTTGTCGAAGCTCCTTGACCAAAGCTGCGGCGTTCGCAACATTTCCGGAGCGGATCGCGGCCTCCAGAGCCAGTGCGACGGAGTGCATCGCCCCGGCGCCTACGTTCCCGACGCACCCTTTGATCGTGTGCGCCGTCGTTTTGACCAACTCCATGTCGCCGTGCGAAAAGGCCGTGTTCAGCTCTTCGATTTTCCCGGGCATACTCTCCAAGAACTCCGCAACGACGACGCCGCTCATCTTTTCATCGCCGCCGAACAGATCCAGCAGCGCGTCTCTATTCCAGATTTCCCCGTCGGGAACATTCTCCGCAAGCCGATTCTTCACATCGTCCGGGAATGAGAGGTGCTCCTCGTTCAGCCCTTCCCTCGGCAACCATCTAATCAGCGTTTCCAACAACGCCGCGCGGGAGATCGGCTTGATCAGGTAGTCGTCCATCCCCGACGCGATACACTTTTCGCGCTCGCCGGACATCGCGCTCGCCGTCATGGCGACGACCGGAACCCGCGCCGCCGCTCCATCGAGACTCCGGATGCGTCGCGTGGCCTCGTAGCCGTCCATCACCGGCATCCGACAGTCCATCAGCACAAGATCGTACGTTCCCTTCTTCAAAGCGGCGAGCGCCTCTTCGCCGTTCTCCGCGACATCGGCGCGCAACCCGAATTTCTCCAGCACTCCGAGCGCAACGCTTCGGTTGATGTGATCATCCTCCACCAGAAGAATACGCGCATCCGTTCCTTCGAAACGAAGGGATTCCGCGGACGAAGCCCGGCGCGTCTCGTCCCGGCCGGCTCCCTCCGGCTGTTTCTTGAAAGGGATCGTGAAGCCGATTTCCGTTCCTTTACCTTCCTCGCTTTCCACGGCAATGGTTCCCCCCATCAGCTCGACGAGCTGCTTGCTGATGGCCAGCCCCAGCCCAGTGCCGCCGTACTGTCCGGATGAAGCGCCCACCTGCGTGAACCTATCGAAGAGCGACGGAATTTTCTCGTGCGGTATGCCGATGCCGGTATCCCGCACCGAGAAGCGCAGCGGCACGGTCCCGTCGCCGCGATCGTACCGTTCGGAGAGAGAGACGTCGACGCGCACCTCGCCTTCCCGGGTGAATTTGATCGCGTTGCCTGCAAGGTTGACGAGTATCTGCCGAAGGCGTCCGGGATCGCCCTTTAAAAAGAGCGGAACGTCGGGAGCAATGAAACAGCGGAATGCAAGCCCCTTTCGTCCGGCGCTCGCGCTCGTCGCCGCTCCTAAATCCTCCAGAAGCGCGGCGAGGTCGAAGTCCAGAGATTGCAGCTCCATCTTGCCCGCCTCGATCTTGGAAAGATCGAGGATGCCGTTCAGAATGTCCAGCAGCGACTCGGCGCTTTTAAGAATAGTCGCGGCAAGGCGTCGTTGCTTCGCATCCAGCGACGTGTCCAGAAGCAGCTCGGTCATCCCCAGCACGCCGTTCATGGGGGTGCGTATCTCGTGGCTCATGGCGGCCAGAAATTCGCTCTTCGCCGCGCTTGCGGCCTCGGCTCGCTTTCTCGCTAGAAGGAGTTCCTCCTCCGCCCGCCGACGCTCCGTGATGTCCGAACCGACCCCGCGGAAAAAGAGCGCCCCTCCGTCTTCGTCGAAGAAGCCTCTGTTGCGCCACTCGTGCCAGCGCAGTTCGCCGTCCGGATGGATGGCTTCATGGACGTAGCATGTCGAAGGAGCGCGGGGCGTCAGCGAGAGGTAGTTCCTTCGCGCGGCATCTCTCGCCTCTTCGGGGAGAAGATCGAGAAACGGACGTCCGACCAGCTCCTCGGGCGTCGTCCGGAAATAGTCGGCGTATTCCCTGTTCACATAGGTCAGCGTGCCGTCCTCCAAAAATTCGCAGACCATGACGGGGAGGTCTTCGTTCAGCGAGCGAAAACGCTCCTCGCTCATCGCCGCGGCCTCCTCCATCTCCCTCTGGCGCGACAGGTCGAGCAGACAGCTACGGAAGAATATGACGCCGTTCTTCTCATCCTTCATCGCCACGCAGAAATCACAAAAAGAACGGTATTCTCCGTTCTTCGTCCGAAGCCGGTAGAAGAGCTTGTTCATCCCGGTCCAACGCTCCAGACAACCCAGCGCGGTCGTCAAGACATCCTGTAGGTCATCGGGGTGGATCAGCGGCGCGTAGCGGAACTCCGGAGCGCATAGTTCCTCCGGCGAATACCCGAGTATGGCCCGGACGTTGCCCGAAACGCGTCTGACCGGCCAGTTCTCCGAAAACACCCAATCGACGGTGAAAAGAGCCGAGGACGAGAGTTCATCTCTGCGAAGCCTCGCATCCTTCTCCGCTTTTTTCCCCGCCGGGAACCGATTCGGACCCATAATCATGCGCCAACACCTCCGTCATCCGTACGCAACATTGCGCAAACACAGCAAGTAGACCTTTGAAAAGGCATGCGGCCGCTCTTCAAAAAACGACAATCCTGCGCCGGAGAATATCGCGGTTCTCCGGCGCGGACGATTACGGAAAGACGCGGCGAACACAACGCGGCGTCGTGCTTTACATAGTGATCTTCCGTACCTTGTCGAACTCCTCGTGCAGCTCCTGGGCTATCGAGGCGATCTCCTGCCCCACCCGGGAGACCTCCTCCATCGAGTCGCTCTGATTCGTGCTGATCCTGGCGCTCTCCCCGGTTTGTCGCTCATGACGCACTTCTTTCCGTTTCATCATTTTCATCGGATACCCCTCCACATCACACGTCTCTCTCCGAAACTCCCCGTAAAGCCCAAATTCGAGATTGATAGTCTTTATTTATTTTTTACTATGTCGAAAACTAGGTCGAGGCGCGTGAGTTTGAACAGTTCCTCGGCCATGCCCCGAAGCTCCATGATCCTTATCTTGCCGCCTTTTTGCATGCAGCGCTTATTGATGGAGATGAGCATGCCCAATCCGGAACTGTCGATATACTCAAGCCCCGAGAGATCAAACGTCAGATTCGCGACGCCCTCGTCAAAAAGAGCGAGCAGTTTCTCCCGAACATTCGTAGCGTCCTCGACGAACATGCTCCCCGAAATACGCACTCTGCCTTCATTTCCAATTTTGTCGATGTCGAGCTTCATAAAAGACCCTCCTTCTTCTTCTGCAATGCCCACGAAGGCAGAGCTCCTTAACGTAGCCATCTGTTCAGAACGTCGATCAACGCGCTGCGCGTAAACGGCTTCGAGATGTAATCGTCCATTCCCGCGGCAAGACACTTCTCCCGGTCGCCCAGCATCGCATGCGCGGTCATCGCAACAACCGGAGTGTTCCGCACGTCGCCTGGCCGAGAGTCGCCGTCATGGTCCGCGCGCTCCTTTCCGAACACTCGTTTCAAAACGCCCGAAGAACCGCTGAACTTCCTTCTCCGGGCGCTTGGCGTTTTTCCGGGATCAGCTTCCGGACTGAGCCAGCAGCTCCCGCTCTTCGGACGAGAAAATTCGGTCGAGGTCGAGGAAGATGATCAGGCGCTCCTTTACTTTCGCAACGCCTCGTATGAATTCGTTGCTCATTCCGCTCGTCACCATCGGCGGCGTCGGCTCGATGGATTCGTCGGGGATGCGCAGTATTTCCGAAACGGCGTCCACAAGAATCCCGATATTTTGTCCCGCCATGTGCACGACAATGATGCGCCTGTCGATATCTTTTCCCTCATCCCTTTCAACCACCAGGAATCGCTTGCACAGGTCCACTATGGGAACGATCTGTCCGCGAAGATTCACGATTCCTTCCACGAAG
>JAHDKR010000216.1 GCA_018436785.1 Synergistaceae bacterium
GTGGCCCCTACCGGCACGAAGACGTCTCCCTTGCGGACGATGAGCGCGACAAGCATTCCCTTCGGCATTCCCAGGCTCATGATGGTGCGCCCCACGGCGGGGCTCGTCGCCGGAATCGTCAGTTCGAGCATCTCGGCGTCGATCTTCTCGATGATGGAGAGCACGCCCGCCCCCGACTTGTAGCGGGCATGGCGCAGAATGACCGAGGCAAGCGCGCTGTTGGGGTTGACGATGGCGTCGACGGACATGTAGTTGTCCAGCTTCATGTAGATCTTGCGCCTGGCCACCGCGATCGTCTTCCGGGCGCCGAGCGCCTTGCCTATGACCGCGAAAAGCAGGTTCGCCTCGTCGCTCTCCGTGGCGCAGACCAGCCCGTCCGCGCCTTCGATCCCCTCCTGTCGGAGCAGGCTCTCGTCGGCGCCGTCGCCGCAGAGGACGAGCGTGCGTTTGAGTTCGGAGGCCAGCCGCTCGCACTTCTCCCGGTTGTGGTCGATCAGGCGGATGTCCAGGTTGCGAAACTGGCTCTCCAGCTTCCACGCGACCTGAAACCCCAGCTTGCCGCCGCCGATGATCAGCACGCGCTTCAGCGGACGGCTCTTCTTCATCTGATAGATCTCCTCCAGCTTCCACGCCTGCTCGCGGGAGGTGACGATGTAGCAGAGGTCGTTCGCCTCGATGACCATCTCGCCGTACGGAACGTACCCCGTCCCGTCCCGCTCGATGTACACGATGATGGCGATGAAGTTGGGGTAGAGCGTCCGCAGGTCCTTCAGCGCGAGCCCGACCAGCGCGGAGTTCGGCGACACGCGGAGCGCGTAGATCCCCGACCTGCCGTCGAGCAGCTCCGCGGTGTGCACCGCCGAGCTGACGAAGAGCAGCTCCAGGATTTCGCGGGCTACGGAGCGCTCCGGCGAGTTCATCACGTCGATCCCCAGGTCCTTGGCCCACGTGGGGCTGTCGGTGAATTCGAGCGCCCGCGCGCGGGAGATCACGCGCTTTACGCCGGCGCGCTTGGCGATCCAGCAGGCGAGGATGTTTACCTCGTCGCGGTCGGTGCAGGCGACGAGGATGTCCACATCGCACCCGGGGAAGATTCCCGCCTCCTCCAGCACCTGCGGCCTGGCGCCGCTTCCGCGCACAGTGATGACGTCGAGTTCGTTGTCGACCTTTTCAGCCCGCTCCTCGTCCTCTTCGACGACCGTGACGTCGTGCTCCTCTTCGGAAAGCGTGTTCGCCACGTTGTACCCGACTTCTCCTCCGCCCACCACAACTATCTTCATCTCTAAAAATCCCTCCGGCGGCCCCTCGGGGGCCCTGATGATCGGCTTTCTTCCCTCCCGGAGCGCGTTTCGGCCCATGAAAGAGAACAACAATCCGCCGCCCGCCCGTTGGGGGCGCGCAGCTCAGGGACAAGATACCCTAATTCGCCGGAAAAGACCATACCCCCTCCGTCGTGTCCGCGGAAAAGATCACGAATCGAGGATCGTACGAAGCGCCGAGAGCGTCGCGTCCACATCCTCCTCCGTCGAGAAGTAGCCGGGACTGAGCCGGAGGGCGCCGCCGGGGAAGGTCCCGAGAGTCTTATGGGCGAGCGGGGCGCAGTGGAGGCCGGGGCGCGTCTCGATGCCGAACTCCTCGGAGAGACGCCCGGCGACCAGGCCGTTGTCTCGCCCCTCGAAGTTCACCGCGAAGACGGGGAGGCGCCCCTCCATGGTCCGCCGCCCGGAGAGACGCACGCCGGGGAGCGGGAGGAGTCCGTTCAGAAGGCGCGTTCCAAGCACCTCCTCGCGGGCGCGTATCGTGTCGATTCCGGTTTCTCCCAGCCACGAGAGCGCGGCAAGCAGTCCGGCAATCCCGGGAAGATTCGGCGTCCCGGCCTCGAACTTATCGGGCATCGCGTCCGGTTGGAACTCCAGGTGCGAGAAGCTCCCCGTGCCGCCCTCGACGAACCAGTCGACCTTCTGTGCAAATTCCGGATTCCAGACGATACCCCCGATCCCCTGCGGCCCGAGAAGCCCCTTGTGCCCTGTGAAGCAGAGCGCGGCAAGCCCCAGCTCCCGCAGGCTGATCGGCAGTATCCCGCCCGTCTGGGCGCTGTCGACGGCGAACGGAACGCCCGCGTCGCGGCAGAGCGGGGCGAGCGCCGACAGGTCCTGCACGGTACCGCAGACGTTGCTGGCGTGGGAGAGGATCACGAGATCGGGGCGGGTTCGGGAGAGCGCCTCGGCGAAGATATCGGGGTGCAGAAACCCTTCTTCGTCGCATGGAGCGATCTCCACCTTCACGCCCCTCGTCTCCATCCTGCGCAGGGGGCGGAGCACCGCGTTGTGCTCCATACTCGACGTGAGCACGGTCATCCCCGGCTTCAAAAAGCCCTTCAGGACGACGTTGATGGATTCCGTCACGTTCGCCGTGAACGTGGCGTAGCGGGGGTCGTCGTCCCATCCGCCGAACAGCGAAACAAGCTCCTCCCTGCAGGAGAGGACGGTGTCCATACTCTTCAGATCCCGCTTCGAGGCGCTCCCCCGGGCGACGTTCGCCCCCCCTCCCGTCAGAAAGTCGTACATCGCCCGCGCCACGCTCTCCGGCTTCGGCCACGTTGTTGCCCCGTTGTTCATATAAATGGACATAGCGATCACCCTTCCTTATTATAAAATATATGCACCATTGTACTGCTTTTCTGCAAAAACGCCAGACTTCGGGGGAAAGATGCGGCTGCAACGGGTAAAGAACGGCGCGTTCCCGGAGCGATTCGTGGGAAACAATGCTATACTTTCACTGGAAAACGGTGGAGACAGTGTCAGAAGATACCCCCTGCCTTCTTTGCCGTACCAAGGAGGATTTTCTATGCACTGGAAACGTCATCTGCCGGTTCTCGCCGTCCTGACAGCGCTTCTCTGGTACGGAGCGAATCACAACTACCTGCTCTTTCACTCGATCGTGGAGTTCGCCGACATCACGATCTATCTCTTCGCGGCCTTTCTCGGAGTCTTCGCCTCGCGAATGACGCCGGATCCTTTCCTCTACGGCGTCAGCGTCGTCTACTTCGCCATGGCGCTCGTCACGGCCGTCCACACGCTCGCCTTCGAGGGAATGGGAGTCTTCCCGGGGTGGACGGCGAACCACCCCACGCAGCTCTGGATGCTGATGCGCTTCATTCACGGAATCGGCGTTCCGCTGACGCTCCTCTTCTCCTCGCGTCCTCAGTTCATCCGTTTTTTCACCGCGGGCGCGATGCTCTCGGTCTTCGGCGGCATTCTGCTGATCGCGGCGGGATACTTCCCGGACTGCTTCATCCCCGGCGAAGGACTCACGCTCTTCAAGGTGGCGGGCGAGTACGCCGTCGCGCTGCTGCTTGTTCTTTCCATCCTGTATTCGCTCGCGTACCGCCGCAGGGAGGCGCGGCGATACGGCTACTCCTTCGAAATTTCGCTCGCCTGCTTCATCGCAAGCGGAATGGCCTTCACCCTCTACACGGACGTCTACGGCTTCTTCAATATGCTGGGGCATATTCTCCACGGCTACGGCGCCTACATTCTGCTCTTCGGCTTCGTCGTCAAGTCGGCCCAAACGCTGATGGACCGACATTTTTACGACTTGAACGAGCAGATACGGAGTATGAACCGCGAACTGGAAAACCGTGTCGCGCAGCGGACGCGCGAGCTGGAGGACGCAAACGCGCTCCTTGCCTCGGACATCGCCCGGCGCAAGGAGGCCGAGGAGCATCTCCGCACGGCCAAGGAGGAAGCGGAGGAGGCAAACCGGGCGAAGAGCGCCTTCCTCGCCACGATGAGCCAGCGCGAAGCCTCCCGGAGCAAGCGTCCGAGCGAAGGGACGAAGTCCGCACGCCGCTCAACGGCATTCTCGGCATGGCGGCCCACCTGAAGGACGAGGATCTGAAGCCGGAAGAGCGGGAAGAGTACCTCTCCATCCTCGTCAAATCGGGGGAGTCGCTGCTGGACATCCTGAACAACATCCTCGACATCGCGCGGCTGGAGTCGGGAAGCGCGCGGGAGGAACGATCCTCTTTCCGGCCAGCCGTTCTCGCCCAGGAGGTCGTCGCACTCTTTTCGCAGCGAGCGGCAGAAAAGGGGATTGCTCTGACGCCATTCGTCGACCCGAATCTGCCCGAAGTCCTGCTCGGCTATCCGATGCGCCTGAAGCAGGTGCTCTTCAACCTGGTCGGCAACGGGATCAAGTTCACCGACAGCGGGGAGGTGACCATTTCCCTCGGGTGCGCGCGCCGCTCCGGAGACGAGACGCTTCTGGCCGTCGCCGTGAAGGATACCGGCATCGGCATATCTCCGAAGGGCATCGAGAGGATTTTTACGCCCTTCAGCCAGGCCGACGACTCCATCTCAAGGCGCTACGGCGGGACGGGGCTGGGACTGGCCATTTCAAAACGCCTTGTCGAGTTCATGGGAGGGCGGATCGCCGTCGCTTCGAAGCTCGGCGAGGGGAGCGTCTTTTCGTTCACTCTGCCGGTAACGGTCGGCGCGGAAGACGTTGCCGCGGAGACGAACTCCCTCAACGCAGGGGAGACGCCGCTACGCGGTCTTTCGGTCCTCGTAGCCGAAGACAACGTCTTTAACCGGAAGGTGCTGGAGAAGATCCTGGAAAAGTCCGGGATCTCGTTCGACTCCGCGGTGAACGGCGTCGAAGCGGTGAAGAAAGGAACGGAAGGCGCGTTCGACGCCATCCTGATGGACATCGAGATGCCGGAGATGGACGGCTACGAGGCCTCCCGGGCCATCCGGCGCAGTGAGAAGGAAACAGGACGCCGCGTCCCCATCATCGCGCTTTCGGCGCACGTGTCGGAAGAGCATCGGCAAATGGCTTTTGAAGCGGGGATGGACGCGTTCGCAAGTAAGCCGGTGCGAAAGACCGACCTGCTGCGCGCCCTCGCGGAGGCGACGGGGAGAGAGGAAGCCCCGTAGAGAGGTTCCTCCCTCGAAATGGGAACCTCGTGGAGTTCACCGCCTCGGCGACGGTCTCGACGTCAAGGTCTTCGACACGGTTCGAGCGGATGGAATCAACAGCCTTCCAGACGACGGCGTGCATATCCATGAGCGGCCTTCCTTCCCGAAAAAGAGCCAGCCGCCCGAGAGCGCGTCAAACCCATGCCTTCACCGCCCAGGGTTTGCAATAACGCCCGGGCACGTCGCATATACTCTTGCATTTGTTCCGAAACGATACTATGCTTGCATGGTCAGAGAACGACGCATATTCTGCAGGGTATTCTGAATCACAAGTAAAACGGCTCTCACGAAGGGAGGCCCGGGCTAATGAATACAGTCACTATTTCCAACGAGTACCAGATAGTAATCCCAAAGGAGATCGGAGACGCGATCGGCGCAAAGCCAGGGACTCGACTGGAGGTTCTGTCGTACGACGAAAAAATCGTTCTCGTGCCGATTCGCCCTATGAGGAGCATGAAAGGCGCTTTTAAGGGAATCAATACGGAGATCGAGCGGGCAAAGGATTCCGCGACACCTTGGAAATTTACTTCTCTGCGCTCGGCACATCGCACGGGTTCGGCTGTCCCGTAACCTCGGAATAATACCTTCCCCATTCGCGTAATTCCGTGATCAACGGGATCAGAGTCTTTCCCAAATCCGAGAGAGAGTATTCGGTCTTTGGAGGCACCTCCGGGTATACCTTTCGGTGAACGAGACCGTCCGATTCCAATTCCCGCAGATTCATCGTCAGCATACGGGGCGTCGCTTGCGGAAGAAGCCGCTGCAGAGCGGAAAACCGCTTCGTTCCCTCGATCAGATGCCACAGGATCAGCGGCTTGTATTTCCCGCCGATGAAGCACATCGACGCCTCGATCGTACAGTTGAATTTTCTCTTTTTTTCCATGAGGATACCCCCGCTATAGTTTTTGATAGTACCTATAAGAAATGTGCGTACTTGCGTCTTCCATATCATTATCCTATAGTAAAAAGACAGACGTATCAAACACGGCGAACGAGTCGCCGCAGATGCCTGCGCTCGCGACAAGTGTCTCCGAGTATTTCAGGACACTCCCCGGATTCGCGGATGCCGGTACGACCGGCATGGCGGTCCGCTCTCATCGGGGATTCTGGAGTGAAACGATCGCGTGCGAATATCTGGAAGGAGGAAAAACGATGCTGAAGTATTATGTTGCGGATGCCTTCGCCGACGAGGTCTTCGAAGGGAATCCGGCGGGCGTGTGTATCCTTGACGAGTGGCTTTCGGAAGACCTGATGAAAAAAATCGCCATGGAAAACAATCTGTCGGAAACCGCATTCGCGGTGAAAGAAGACGAGCGTACATACGGCCTGCGCTGGTTTACCCCGGTCGGGGAGATCGATCTTTGCGGACACGCCACCTTCGGAACAGCCTTCGTTCTGTTTCGCTTCGAGGAACAAACGGCCGACACGTTGCATTTTCACGCGAAAAAATGCGGTCATCACCTGATCGTTACAAAGAACGGCGATATGCTCGCGATGCGTTTTCCAACCATCGCTCCCGAGCGATACGCTTATGCCGAGTATATGGGCGAGGGGATGGGCGCCGTTCCCTCCGAGGTGTACAGAACGGAGCGCGACTTGCTGTTGGTGTACGATTCCGAAGAGACGATCCGAAATATGAAGCCCGACTTTGCGAAGCTCAAGGAATTCCCGGTCGGTCTCTCGGTCTATGTGACCGCGAAGAGCAGCGGCAACGACTACGATATCGTAGCGCGCGCATTCTGGCCGAAAATCAACGTCAACGAAGATCCGGTGTGCGGAACGATGTACTGTACTCTGATGCCTTTCTGGCGCGAACGGCTTGGGAAAGACACGCTGGTGGCGCGGCAGCTTTCAGCGCGAGGCGGAACCGTCTATTGTTCGTACAACGGCGACAGCGTCGGCATCAGCGGAAGAGGCGCGCTCTATTCCGTTGGAACCATTTTTGTGAACGGATCGAACGAGTATTCCATATCGAAAATCAATACGACGGATACAGCCGAACTCTGCGAAATTTCCGTGGAGAACAAGCGCGCGCTGGGCATTTCCGTAAACATTCCCGGCGCCGAACTCCAAATTCTACAGATTCGATGCCAAAAAGGGATGCTTTTTTGCAGAGTTTTCGATACGTCGGTTGTCGAAAAACTTCAATTCCCGGCGGCAATCTTTTCAGCTCCCAAGTTCGAAGACATGCTGAACAACAACCCCATCCATCTCAGCAAGGCCGCCGTAGCGTTGGGCGCAACAGCCGATATGACCGGACGCGAGTTGGTGAAGCTGTTTAGTTGAGCGGTCGCTCTACAAAACCGGACGGGAACAACACATTCGTATTTGAGCGAAATGGAATTTCCTGTTGAAATGGGGCGAAGCGACGGCCGCCCGAGAGCGCGTCAAACCCATGTCTTCACCGCCCAGGGCTTGCAATAACGCCCGGGCACAGCGCATATACTTTTGTATTTGTTCCGAAACGAAACGATACTCTGCTTGCTCGCTCGGAGAACGACGCGTATTCTGCAGGATATTCTGAATCAAAAAGTAAAACGGCTTTCGCGAAGGGAGTCCTGAAGGGGGGCAGGGTATTGGATAAAAAAACGGAATTGATTCACCGGCTTCGCGTCGATTTTCTTTCAAAATACGGAAGTTCGGAACTCTATCATGAGATGGACTCCGTTGTCAACGAAATGACGAGCTATCTCTCCCACTTGCTGAATACAAAAGAAGATATAGAACTCTTTTTTCAATACCTGCCGCAAATTCTTTCGGAAATGCCCCGCGAGAGCGAAGAGACTCCGCTCGGGCACGCCCCCTCCTATTCGGCGGGTGTTTTTGAAACGGACGCTCGAAACGCGGTTTCGATGAGCGCATTTCTCAAACCGTTCATTCGTGAGAGCGTGGAAGAAGCCGGGAGTCTTGCATATTTTCATGAGTATCATCCGCGGACGGACAATCAGCCCGCCCACTCGAATGAAGGCGCCAAATTACAGGCCGTTTTCAACTATCAGGGTGTCGAAGAGCTGAAAAAACTGTGCGTCAGGACAGGGGTGAACTATGAAAGACTGAGAAAAGAATGCTGTTACCATGGAGAGATTCACGGCGTCCCTGTTTTCGTGTCGTACGCTTTGGACGAGTCCAGCAAAAAGGGGCGCCTTGAACTGAACATTCTTGACCCTGAGAATCCATATACAATCACCGAAACTTCGCGCGCAATGGCCCGAAATGTCGACAGTTTCTTAAAAGCCGTTTTCAATAAAAAGAAGCGGCGCTTCGCGAACAAGTTATGAACCGTGTTTCGTCGAAACCGAAGCGGATACGTTGCAGAAGAGGATCGCGCGCGACATGACCGGCACGCCAAGGATTCATTGGGGCCAACTGAAGGACTATGATACGGCGACTCTCCCGGGAAGCGCTCCCCGCATCCGCTCCTGTTCGTACTTCCGCTTCCCTTTTCCGAAACCTCCCTCGACTTACGCCAAGACACGCTCTCCGATGCACGGACTGAGCGCGTCGGATTTCAGCTCTTTTTTACGAACAGAAAACCGCTCGCCAGGGCGGTGAAGGGGGCGACCGTCACCAGGCCGAAGCTCCCCACCAGCGTGTGCAGTATCTCCGCCGAGACGTACTGCATGTTCAGGATGTTCGCCAACGGGATCCCCTGCGCAACGAAGACCAGCAGCAGGCTCGTGTAGCTCCCGGTGTACGCCAGCAGCAGCGTCGTCGTCATCGTTCCGACCACCGCGCGCCCCACGGTGAATCCCGACATGATCAGCGCCTTTCTCGTTATGTCCGGCTTCTTCTCCGCGATCTCCCGCATCGCGCTCGCCACGTCCATCGCGAGGTCCATCACCGCTCCCGAAGAGGCCAGAAAGATGCCACCGAGGAAGATCCTCGTCAGGTCGAGGTGCGCGAAGCCGCTGTAGAGCAAGGTCTCCGAGAAGGGCTTCACCGCTCCGTGGATGCGGAACGCGCCTCCGAAGTAGAGCGACAGGCCGCAGGTGAGCAGGATGCCCAGCGTCGACCCCAGAAACGCCGCCAGCCCCTTCCGGTTCACCCCGCCCACCAGGAAGACGATGCACGCGGTGAGGGCCAAGGCCGTACCGAGCGAGATGAGCACGGGGTCCATTCCGCTCAGGTAGCCGGGGAGCAGCACCTTCCAGATCATCAGCCCGGTGAAGAAGAAGGAGAGCAGCGCCCTCGCCCCGGTCCACCCGCCGAAGAGGAGCAGCAGGCCGCAGAAGAGGAGGAGCAGCCGGAGCTGCGTGTCCAGCCGGTAGTGGTCGAGCACGTTCGCCTTGGCGACGCGCTCGCCGTCCCCGTCCACGACGGCGAAGGCGACGTCGTCGGGGACGAAGACCTTGTCCAGCTCCAGACGGCCCATGAGGTGATTCACCGCGTCGGTTTCCACACCCTTGAAGCGGCCTTCGAGAATTTCAATGCGCAGCCCCTGGTCGCCGGTGCGGACGATGCCGAACTGGCGCATGTTCGCGTCGTCCGTCGAGAGGACGCGGACCTTGACGCGCTCGGCCGAATCCGGCGTCGCCCTCCAGGACGGGACGAAGAAGAGAGCAAGAGTGAGCAGCCCCCTGTGTCATAATAGAAGTCGCTTGAACCGAGGTGTTAAAGAAGTGTGAGTCGACACTCGGGAGGTGCGATGAGGATGAAGAGATACAGCCCTGAATTTAAGGAGTCCGTCGTGCGGAAGATGATGCCGCCGGAGAAC
>JAHDKR010000165.1 GCA_018436785.1 Synergistaceae bacterium
CGGAGAAGCTGAAGTCGTGAAGGCCGGTGTCGGGGGCGCCGTCGTAGCGGAAGTCCAGATGATCTCCCTCGAGGATGTGGGGGCGGGCCGTTGCGGAGAGGGCGGAGAACGCGGCGGCGATCTCGCCGAAGTGGATGCGGTTCCGTTGCCGGTTCGAGACGACCGATCCCTGTCTCAGGCGGCGGATACCGCCGTCGAAGGGAATGCCGTCCAGAAACAGTGCTCCCCTAGAAGAGGCCCTGATAAACCACGGCCCCTCTTCCTCCGCGCGGAAGACCGCGAACGCCCTTTTGAACTGCGGACGGCGGAGGATTCGGAACGGAGAGGAGCGCGTCTCCTGCGGGGGGGCGTCCGTAGGGAGGAGAAACCTGTCGTCGAGTCCGGCCCCGTCCCACGGGAATGAAGCGCCGGAGAAGAGCGCGTAGCCGACCAGAAATTGTCGCTCCACGGCGAACGCCTTGGCTACGGCGCGGAGCACCTCGTTTTCGGAAGGAGCGTCTTCAGGAGCCGCTTCCAGCAGCATCGCGAGGATCGTGATCTGTTCGTCGCGGGGAAGCTGGGTTCTCAGCCCGGAGGCGACTGCGGCGCTTCGTGAAAGCAAGAGCTCGGAAGGCGCTTCGTTCTGCAGGTCGAGCGTCAGGTCGTACAGCTCCAAATAGGAGCCTATGGCATCGAGCCCGAGATGTTCGCGCAGATAGAAACCCACGCGTTTCCGGACCGCGCCCCTGAGGTTCGAGGGAGCCGACGCGGCCCGTAAGGCGAAGAGATTCAGCAGCGCGTTCAAGACGATTTCGGTCATCGACATGGCTTAGTCTCCTTGGCCGAAGTGAAGAGCAGTGTTTTCGGCGTTGCCCGGTTCCGCCGGAGCGTCCGCGAAGGACGCCCCGGCGCGTGGATCAGTTGCAGGGGACGGTCAGAGGATCGCGGACGGCTTTGACGATAGAAAGAATCTGCTTCAGGTCATCCTCCGTCAGCTTCCCCATATCCTTCGTGATGATGTCCACGATGGAGTCGATGACGGCCTTTCGATTTCCCGTGTCGAGCAGCTGCGCCAACTCTCCGTTCTCCGAATAAGCCTTGAGCATCTCCTGCGCGATGGTCAGCTGCGGAAGGTGGGCGTTGACGAACTGAACGAACTCCTCCGTGACTCCGGAAGCGAGGCCGAGGCTGGAGAAGAGATAGAAAAGCTCCAGCGTGCTGCCGTAGAAGCCTCCCACAAGGGTGTTGAGCACGGCCTGATCGGTCTTCGCCCTGTGCAGCATGGCGTGGATGAAGTCGACCGAACTGCTCGCCTGCCCCTCGCGGCTTTTTGCGAACGCGAGGCTTTCTTCTCGGAGTTCCGCCCTGGGGAAGCCGATTCGTTCGTCGATTTCCCTTCCGCCTTCCCAAACTCCTTCCGGATTTTTGTCGAAGAGCATCGCGTAGCTGATGTTCATTGAACCCATACCCCAGATAACATAGAGCTGTTCTTTGGTTTTACAGGCGATGATATCCCGGAGCGGAAGAAGAAGATCCTCGTTCCACGAAAGACCGACGTCCTTCATGGTGTCGAAGAGCGCGAAGAGCTTCTTCATCTCTTCCGGATTCATTACCTTGACCAGATGCTCGTACGCGGCGTCGAGAGTCTCTTCCTTGCTCTTTTCGGCAGCCGATGCTCCGGAGGCACTCAGGAGCGCGAGGATGATCACAACCGTCAGTACATAAAAAGCTTTTTTCATACCAGTCTCTCCTTCCCTTGTCTTTCTTTATGCTGTCCGAAATTGTTCACTACACCATGTGTGCTTTTCGCCGTCCTGTTTCCCGCTCCCTTCATTTTTATCGTTTCCGGGGATTCCGTTCCTCGTTGAGAACGAGTATGACATGGAAACCCCTCATTTTCAAGGAAACGCCAAATCCAACATATTGCAGGTAAAGAGTATGAGAGTATGCCTCGTGGCGCGCGTGCAACGACGGCTCTTGACATTATGCATACTGCGTCCTATGATGAATCTACACTACGGATAAATAATCCATGGAGCGAAATGAATGATGGAAAACAGCGGCATCAGAGTTATTTCTCGTGCATTTTCACTCCTTGTGCATCTGGCGCAGGAGCGGCGCCCTCTCGGCATCTCGGAGATCGCGGAGGCGGTTTCGCTTCCCAAGGCCACAGTCTACAGAATCCTGGACAGCCTTGAAAGCGAACGCGCAGTGATGAACCGGGGCGGCGAGTACGAACTTGGCCCCGTCTGTCTGATGCTGGCCGACGCGTACCGCAGTCAGACCGGGTTCGCCGAGGCGGCGCGTCCGCACCTCCGCGCGCTGCGGGACGAGACGAAGGAGACGGTCCACCTCTTCGCCTACGAGCGGGGTGAATTTTACTACCTTGATAAGCTCGAAAGCCCCTATCAGGTGCGTATGCACTCCCGCATCGGGGCGAAGGCGTCGCTTTTCCGTCTCTCGGCGGGGAAGGCGCTTCTGGCGCGCCTCTCTGCCCTCGAAATGAACGAGATTGCAGAGGCGGTTCCGGACGAGGTTGCGGCCGAGTTTCCCGAGATCCTTTCGAGGGGGTTCGCCGTGGACAACGAGCAGAACGAACGGGGGCTGCGCTGCGTCGGCGCGGCGGTCTTCGACAGGAAGGGACGTCCGTTGGGAGCGGTGAGCGTCTCGGCTCCCGTCTACCGTTTTCCCCTGGAACTGGTCGAAAGCTATGGACAACTTGTGAAGCGGACGGCCGAGGCGATCGCCGGGAGCGCGGATATTCTCTTCCCTGCGGCCGCCGGCGGCGTTGCGCGTGCAGGGAAGAGTAAAGGGCGTTTATCGTCCGGCACGGCGCCGGTCGAGGAATGATCTACCAGAGAACGTTTTTCTACAGAAGGAGGAAAAAGAGATGATCAAAACAAACAAGCTCGTCATGATTCCCGGTCCCACCCCGGTGGTCCGCTCCATCCAGGACCAGATGGCCCGCGAGACGGTCGCCTTCGGCGACGCCGCGTTCGTCAAGGACTTCTCGGAGGTCATCGCCGATCTGAAGGCTATGTGGCGCTGCGACGGAGAGGTCTTCGTCGTTGCCGGTTCCGGCACAATGGGGATGGAGATGGCCATCGCGAACACGACGAAGCGAGGCGACAACGTCCTCATCTGCTCCAACGGCTACTTCGGCGACCGCTTCATCGATATGTGTACCCGCAAGGGGCTGAACACCGATGTTCTCGCCGCGGAGTGGGGATCTTCCGTCACGCCGGAATCGGTGGAGAAGGCGCTTGCCTCGAAGCAGTACCAGGTGGTCACAGTGACGCACGTGGAAACCTCCACAGGAGCGGAAGCTCCCATCGCCGCCATCGGCGAGGTGATGAAGAAGCATCCCGAGATCATCTACATCGTGGACGGCGTGGCGGCCTCCGGCGGCGCGGAGCAGTACATGGACAGCATGGGGATCGACGTCGTGCTCTCCTGCACGCAGAAGGCGTTCGGCGTGGCCCCGGGCCTCACCATGGTCTGGGCGAGCAAGAAGGCGATGGAGAAGCGCGCGACGCTCGGCGCGATTCCCGAGTCGTACATCGACTTCGACAAGTGGCTTCCCGTCATGCACGACCCCTCGAAGTACTGGGGCACCCCCGCCATCAACCTCGTCTGGGCGCTGAAGGAGTCCGTGCGCATCATGAAGGAGGAGGGGCTGGAGGAGCGGTATGCCCGGCACCGCCGCCAGGCCGCGGTGTTCGACGCCGCGCTGGAGGCCATCGGCTTCAAAGTCGCCGCGCAGAAGGCCTTCCGCGCGCCTACTCTTTCGGTCTACCTCTACTCTGAAGGTTCGGGGATCGACGACATGAAGTTCCGCACAGTCCTCGCCGCCGAGGGCGCCCAGACCGCAGGATGCCTCGGCGGATTCGCCGGAAAGGGTTTCCGCATGGGGCACATGGGGAACATCGACAAGCACACGCTCGTCTCGGCCATCGCCGCCGTGGAGCGCTCATGCGTGAAGTGCGGCTATTCGATCGAACTCGGCAAGGCCCTCGGCGTGCTGCAGAAAGGGCTCTTGGAGGAGTAACATCTCCCTTTTTACACGCGAATACCCCGCCTTCCGGAGCTCTCCGGAGGGCGGGGTATCAACCAGCAACGCTCCGGACTCCCGGTCGAGGTTAGATCACGAAGTGCGTCAGCCAGTATTTATCGTCGCACCGGCGCAGCATGTCGACGAAGTGACGACGGAATTCAGCCTCATCTTCATACGAGCCGCCGAAGAGTTCGTAGAGTTCCGTCTGAATCGTGCTCAGACTTCTTTTGCCCGCACACCGCAGGAGAAGTTCGTACTCCATCGGCGAGAGCGCCATGCCGTCAAGCCGGGGGAAACCGTCCGAAAACGTCATGGCGCGCCATAATTCGAAGGTCCTCAGGGGGTAATCCTTGGAGAAATCCATGGACTCTTCGAACGCCTCTCCCTCGTTTGCATAAAGCAAAGAGTAGTATTCATAGGCTCGCGGGTTGTCCGCGATTTCCCCGAACCACCGGCTCTTTATCCTGTATTTCAGCGCCGCTTCAAACTGTTTCATCACCGTTTTCTGTTTCAGTTCATGATTCTTGATTTTCTGCTGCATGCTGCGGCGGATCACCTTGTTGAGTTCCTGGCGCCGGCGCATCACCTGATCCTGGCTCTCTCCAACCGGCGTCACGAAGGGGTAGTCGTCCCCCGTGCGGCGGCCGGATTCGTCGTGGAGCTGGAGCCCGAATTTTTCCGGGTTCTCGAAGATCTCCGTTCCCGGATAGGCCCGCAGAAAACCGGTGATGATGTCGATGACGCCGGGCGCCCGGTCGATCAGCTCCCGGATAAGCTCCGCAGTCGCGCCTTCCCTTTCCTTCGGACCTCCCACAATGAAGTTCGTGGCGATCTGCGCGAGGCCGCAGTCGGCGGCGTACGAGACGAATTCCAGAATGTCGTCGATGCGTACGTGTTTATTGTACTGGTCGATGACGTTCTGATCACCGGATTCTATTCCGATCTGCAGACGGATCAGCCCGGCGTCGATCATGACGGGCAGGACATCCATAAAGCTTTTGATGCGCCCCACATGGCATTCGCAGTACCAGACCAGATCCCGTTCTTTCCGCAGCTCCCGCATCCCTTCACAGAAGGCTTCTATGCGCTCCCTGCCGAGGGTAAAGGTGTCGTCCATCACAATGAGGCATCGCAGGCCGGGATTGTTGCGGAGGTTTGTTTTGATTTCCTCGAACACCAGGGGGATGTTGCGCAGCCTGACCTTGCGTTTGCCGGGGCTGGGGGCGCAGTAGGCGCACTGGAATGGGCACCCTCTGCCGGTGAAGATCAAGTTCCCGTAGGCGCGGTCGCTGTGCAGCGAGGTGTGGTAGGCCGGCAGGGGCAGGGCGTCCAGATCGTCGATGATCTCGGGCCGTGTCTCGCGAAATACGCCGTCCTTGATCATCGCGAGCCCCTTCACCTCGTCGAGTTCACCCTCGCCCTTCAAGACCGCGTTGAGGAGCAGCGGCAGCGAAATTTCGCCTTCACCCCGCAGGATATAGTCCACGCCGCTGCTTTCAAGAAACGTCCTTCCCAAGGCGATGCTCTGGGGGCCGCCCACAACGACGGGAATCCCCCAGCGCTCCTTTATCTTTTGGGAGACGTCTTCGATGATCCGGACGTTGTCGAAATCGCAGGAGAATCCCACCGCTTCGGGGCGGTGTCTCGCGATCTCATCCAGGAGGCCTTCCGCCTTTCCGTGAAAGACCAGAGGCTCGAATCCTGCCGCCTCCAAGGCGCCCGCCAGGTAAAAGAGCCCTACATAATCATGGGCGGCTGTTTCGTATTTTTTCGACACGTTGCATAGCAGTATCTTCATCACGGCGCCTTCTTAGTACGGAACCACAAGCAGCCAGTATTTTTTATCGAACGCCTTCAAGGTCTCGACGATGCGCCCCGTCAGATCCTCCGTCGTTTCTCCGAAGGGCTTGCCGAATCGCTCGTAGAGGATGCGGGCTATCTCGGCGATGGTGCTCTTACCTGTGGAGTATTTCAACACCTCGTACTCGAAAGGCGACAGAGCCTCCCCCCGCGCAAGGGGGTAGCCCCGGGAGAAGTCCACGTCGCGCCACATTTCGAGCAGGCGTTGTGGACGCCACTTGGGCAGTTCCCCAGGCTGGACGTCGCCGATGCGGGAGGCCGCTTCCCGTGCCAGCATGGTGTAGTAGGGGGCCAGCATGGGTTTGTGATGAGCTATGATGTTGCTCCAGTATTTGGGACCTTTTGAATTCATGGAAGTGCGGAAAGCTCTCAGAATATCCTCGTGACCGAGTTCGCCGGTATCGAGCATCGCCTTCACCTCGTTCACAAAACTCTGAATGTACTCCTGATAGGCCGCCATGATTTCCCGCCGGTCCATCGACGCGCTCTCCATAAGGGGATAATCGGAGATGGATGCCACCCCTTGCCTGTCATAGATCTTCAGTCCGTATTTTTCGGGGTGGCGCCCGATATCGGTCATCGGATAGGGCATGAGGATACTGGGGGCAATCTCCATCATCCCCGGTCCCAGGCGCATCAGCCTGGCGGCAAAGGCCTTGTTCTTTTCAATATGCTCACGGTTCTCAAAAGGACCGCCTACCAGAAGGGCCCCGAAAACCTGCTGCACTCCGGCATCGTAGGCGGCTTTCACCACCGTTTCCACCATTTCCGGAGCGAGGTTTTTTCTGTATATCTTGAGCATCTCGCGGTCCGCGGACTCGATGCCGATTTGGAGCCGATTGAGTCCGGCCGCCACCATGTCCTTTATGACCTCGGGTCTTTTGCTCAGGGACGCCGCATCCGCCTCGCAATAGAACTGGAAGGGCCTGACGGCCTGAAGCGCCTTTACCTCCCGGCAGAATTCATCCAGCCATTCGGGATTGGCGACCAGCGTATCGTCGCAGAATAAAAAGTACTTGAGTTCAGGGTACTTGAGGAGGAGATGACGCATTTCCGCAACGACGTTCGCGACGCTCCGCCGGCGCACGGGGCGTTTCAAGGCGCCTTCATGACAAAAAACGCAGCTGTAGGGGCACCCCCGGCTGGTCATGATGTACAGGTTGGAGTAATCGACGGGCGTCATGCTTTTCTCATAGGCGGGGAAGGGCAGCTCGTCCAGATTTTCCACTACCGGCCCTTCGCCCCTGTCGACGCACTCGCCGTTTTCGTCGATATACAAGATGCCAGGAATCGCATCCAGGCTCTTCTTTGCTTTCAAGGCCTCCAAAACCGCCGTCATGGCCAGTTCGCCTTCGCCCCGTACGATGGCGGCGGCTTTGGAACCGCGGAGATACTCTTCATCCAATGAAAAGGCTTCGGGGCCTCCGATCAGCACCGGAATCCCGGAGGTTTCCGCTATGGATGCACTGATTTTTTCGACCGCATGCTTGTTCTCGAAGTCTACCGAAAAACCGACGCAGCATACTTCATCGAGCGGAAGGCGCTGAATATACTCGATGACCTGGTCCGGACGACATTCGCAGGCAACGGCGTCATACCCTTGTTCATCCAGATAACTTACCAACCCGTAGAGTCCAAGAAAAGCTCCGTTTCGGCTGAAGCCGGCTGTCTCCATGGCAATGGTGAATACTTTGAACAGAATGACCTTGTTTTTCATCCGAGGCTCCCCTGCATCTTTTTTCTTTTTCCATTTTCGTTCCGCCGCTTTCCGGTTCAACGGGCCCGAAAGAACGCACATCCCCGCCGCTTCCAGTTTTTTGACGGTCTCCAGCAGATGCGGCTTGAAATCTTCAAAATTCTCGAAGGCGCTCCGACAGTCGGGAAAAATCGCTTCCGCCATTTCGAGCATGGTCAGCTTACCGGAGGAGTGTTTCAATACTTCAAATTCAAAGGGTGAAACGACGAATCCGTTCACGGACGGTATGTCCGCCGCCAGAGAGGGCGTCAGCGAAAGCAGGAAAACCCGCTGCGGGTACGTGTCGAACATGGAGTGCATGTCATAGTCCCTTGTGAGCGCGTCCCCCCGAATCCTGGCCTTGTACTGCGCGTCGAGGTAGGGAAATTTGGAGTACGCCAGGCTCTGCCACATCCCGCTGAGCCCGTAGCGTTCGCTCAGCGCGTAGCTTCGCATCACCGTTTCGTCGGGGATCCCGCCGTCGCGGAACATCTTTCGCATGACTCCGGTCGTTCCCTCGAAAAACTCGTTCCTGGCCGCGCAGATCTCTTCGATGCTCAGGGCTTTCGTCTCGATCACCGGAAAATCCCCCACCGAGGTAAGCGCCTTTTCGTCTTTTACAATAACGCCGAACCTTTCGGGGGCTTTCGTCATCGCCGTTTCGGGAAATGGCATGTAGAAGGTGCTGACCACTTCCACCATCCCGCGGCCTGCGCGCAGCATTTCATAGACGGTGTTGAACGTATAGTCCAGCGTCTCCCGCGTTTCCAGAGCCCCGCCGATGATGATGTTGCCCACAAGCTGGGGAAGTTTGGCCGCTTTGCAGATCTCGATGACTTCGAAGAACCCTTCCCGTTTCACGTTTTTGTTATAGATGTCGATGATGTGCTGGTTGCAGCTTTCAATGCCGATCTGCATCCTGACCAGTCCGGCGTCCACCATCATCTTCACGATTTCGGGGTGGTTGATGACGACATTGACGTGGGCGTCGGCGAACCAGACGAAATCGTGTTCTTTCCGCAGCTCTTTGATTTCCTCGCAAAAGGCGCGCACCCGTTCTGTATCCAGGGTAAAGGTGTCGTCGCAAAAAAAGAGGTACTTTACGTTGGGATTCTCCTGCAGCCGGCGCCGGATCTCATGCATGACGTTCGCCACGCTGCGCTGCCGGACGTTCTTGCTGTTGGCCCCTTCGTAACAGAAAGAGCAGTGAAAAGGACACCCTCGCCCCGTCATCACGGCCATGTGATTGATGCCGCGGTGCTGGGCCGATTTAATAGTTCCAGAAATACCGGGGATGGAGTCCAGATTTTCGATGACAGGATAAATTCCGTTGTCGTAGTATGCTCCGCCTTTTGTGAACGAACACATCCCGGGGATGGTCTCCCACTGTTCCCTCCGCTCTTCTCTCAGCGTGCGGAGCGCTGCGAGCAGAGAGTACTCTCCCTCGCCCCGTACGATTCCGTCGGCGCGGCTCGCTCGTAAAAACTCCTCTCCCAACCCGACGGTCTGGGGGCCGCCGACGAGAACGACGGCGCCGAAACGCTCCTTGATCACCCTGGAAAAGCTCTCAACCGCCGACTGATTCTCGTAATCACAGTATAATCCCACCACTGTATTCCGGCCGCACCCTGTTGTGTTCAGGAATTCCAGGCCTTTCAACAGCTCTCCTGAAAAAACGGCCGTGTCGATTCCCTGGCCGGTCATCATCTCCGCCAGCGACATAAGGCCGATGGGCTCTATCTGGGTGATCGAATGGGTTCTCGTTCCGCGATGAATCAGCATCAGTCTCAGGTTGATAGTGTTCACTCCGGGCCTCCATAGAGTAGTGTGTACGACAGGTTCGCTCTCATCGCATTCCGTTTCACAGGCAGGGCGAGAAGAGCGTCAGATGCTGCGCGCTCAGTCTTTCGAGGCAGGCGCTCGTTGCTTCCATGGACAGATTCAGTTTTTTTGCCGTCTCCTTCACCGAAGAGGAACCGGCGTCCAGCAGGATATCCGTTTCCGCGCCGCTCAAGGCTGTAAAATCCACCAGCGAAAAATCAGGAACGCGCTGGATGAAGGAGGTTGTCTTTTCCGCTCCTTCAAGTTCGTTCCATTCTTTCAGAAGTCCCTTATAGTCGGTAAGTTTCCGATAGTAGGCGACCAGAAGCGGGTCCTTGCCGTAGATGAACTTCAGGTACCCCGCCGCGATGCCGTACCGGAACGCCAGCTCGAAGTCGCGCCTGATCCGCTCCGGAGGAATCCGGCCGTTCGCGTACTGCGCCTTCATCGCGTTGGAAATATGCGTGAGAAAGACCGACCGTTCACGGCATATTTCCGGAACGGAAAGCTCGAGCGTACTGTTCACCGGAAAGTCCTCGATGGACGTCAGACAGTCCCGGTCTTCAAGGGCGATGCCGAAGCTTCCGGGATGTGTGGAAATTCGCGTTCCCGGCAGCGGCATCAGGAAAGTGGTGGAGAGATCCAGCATCCCCGGCGCGCGATGCAGTAAATCAAGGGCGAAGCCGGTGGTCGTTTCGAGGGTGCGCCGGGTTTCAAAAGCCCCCCCGATGATGAAATTCCCGGCGAGCTGGGGCAGCCCCTCGCGGTAGCAGGTATCTACCACGTTCTTCACGTCCTCCGGAACGGCTTGTTTCCCGTATGTCTGAAGGACATGGTCATCTCCGGATTCCATGCCGATCTGCATCCGGACCATACCGCTCGCGATCATTTCGGCTATCAGCTCCGGGCGGCGCGCTAAAAATCCCGGGTGCCCTTCGCAGAACCAGACGAAATCATGGCGTTCCCGAAGGCGCCGCACCCCTTTCAGCAGCTCACTCAGGCGCTCGGGATTGGCGGTGAAGGTGTCGTCGCAAAAAAACAGATACCGTGGCCCCCTGCTTTTCTGCAACCGCGCTTCGATTTCACACAGCACGTCGTCCGGGGTGCGCATTCGCAAGTTTTTCGAATTGCCCCCCTCGAAACAGAATGCGCAGCGATACGGACAGCCCCTGGCCGTGATCACCGACATCAAGGGCCGTTCTCCGTATCCTACTATCGCTTCATCCTGCGGCGGAGCGTAGTGAGAAAAATCCTTCAGATACACGTATTCGGAAGGCTCACCGGGGAGCATTTCCCCCGGCACGGCGACTGTTGCGCCCGTACGGCGGGCCCGGAGCCAGGCGGGGAGGGACTCTTCCCCTTCCCCCTTGATGATGGCGTCCGCGCCGTACCGTTCCAGATCCCGTTCCGTCATATGCAGCGTATGCGGTCCGCCCAGGACAACGTAGAAATCATTTCCGGCTTCCTTTTTCAGACCCTTGATGATTGCCGCCACCGAGGACTGGTTGTCGAAGTCGCAGTAGAAACAGACCGCAAAAAGGCGCTCTTTCATTTGTCCAATGGTTTTGACCACATCGGTTGTG
The DNA here is from genome assembly GCA_018436785.1 of Synergistaceae bacterium. Taxonomy (GTDB): domain Bacteria; phylum Synergistota; class Synergistia; order Synergistales; family Aminobacteriaceae; genus JAAYLU01. The sequence goes on from JAHDKR010000165.1 coordinate 11,033, forward strand.
ATGCCGGTATAGGCGTATGCTTCAAAACCGTCGGCGTTGAGCTGCGCCGCGAGCGTGAGAATTCCCAGATTCCCGATCATTTCAAAGGTCCTCCCCGGGACCAGCCGTTGGGTGTACACGAGGAGAACAAGGGGAGACGCGTTCATGGTTTCTGGTAGAGAATCCATTTCTTCTGTTCCATCGAATGCAGCGCTTCTTCCGCCCGTTTGTAAAAGTCGGGCTGCGTTCCCGCGGGGTCGAGCGCCGCTTTCCCCTGCCGAATGACTTCCCGTTTCGAGAGCTTCCCGCTGCATAATTTGAGGAGCGTGTAGTCGATTTCTTCCAGCGGCGTATCGACAACCCGCGGTTTTGCCCCGCTGATGTCGGTGTACAGCCACAACTCGAAGGTCCGGTGCGGAATGGCGTTCTCTTCCCAAGCGCCCAGTTGACTGCCTGTGACATACTCGCCGAACGCCCGCATTCTCCAGTAGGCGTCGTCGATGGGCAGATTTTTGTATACATAGTCGTTCCATCGGGTAAATACGCCGTAGCGCTCCCCCAGACGGTACGCGTCCAGAATCACCGATTCGGGAATTTTGCCGTCAAGGTAGATTGTTCGCATTTCATTCTGGAGCCGCTTGTTGGCCTGAAGGCGTATCTTTGTAAGCTCTATGAAATCCAATGCTTCCGTTCCGGAAAGAGGAATATCTTCATTGCAGCAGTCGATGAGGGACTCGTAAATTTCCATCCCGAATTTTTGAGGATTCAGGGTGATCGGCGTTTGAGGAAACGGAAGAAAGGAGAAGTAGGCGGTTTCAAATTGCCCGGGCGCCCTATACAGCAGCTCCATGATCAGATCTTCGGACTCCTGAACGGTTTCCCTGGTTTCGTGAGGCCCTCCCAGAATAATGTTGCCGGAAATAGCGTGAATCCCCGAGTCGACGCAGTGGGCGATGACCTCCACCGCCATCTTCCGCGTAATTTTCTTGTTATAGCTTTGCAAAACGGCGTCGCTGCCGGACTCCAGGCCGAAAAAAATTTTTTTCAGCCCCGCCTCCGCCATAGTGCGGGCCATGTCCCGGTGTTTGCCGATGAGGGAGATATGAGCGCTGGCAAACCATACGAAATCGTACTCTTTGCGGAGTTCCTTGATTCCCTCGCAGATTTCATCGACCCGTTTATGATCCAGCGTAAAGGTGTCGTCGAGAAAATTGATGTACTTAATGGAGGGGTTCCGTTCAAAGTTTGCCCTGATCTCGTGAAGCAGCGAGGGAACGGAGTGGCGGCGCACCCGTTTTGCATTGGCCCCCTCATAGCAGAAGGTGCATCCGAAAGGACAGCCCCGTCCGGTTAAAATGGGGAGAAGCGAGTAGTGTTTATAGTCGTTGGTCAAGGTGATATCAGGCCAAGGAATGGAATCCAAGGCTTCAGGCGGGGTTCTCGGGGGTGTTTTCACAAGCTGTGAAGAAGCATCCAGAAAAGCTATTCCCTGAATTGTCTCCAGTGACCCTCGGCGATGGATACAATACTCCATGAGCTCCGGAACTGTTTCTTCCCCTTCGCCGATGCAGACGGCAAGGATTCCCGTGTCTTTCAAAAAATCGGCGTCCATGTCGACGGTTTGCGGCCCGCCTGCCAGCAGAATCACTTCCGGGTAGTTTCTTTTCACTTCCCGGGCGAAGAGCCTGACCCAGTTGACATTATCAAAATCGCAATAGAATCCGATGACTTTGGGCCGGTCTTCCTGCTCCATGAGCATTTTTACATGGCTCAAGGCTTCTTTGGCATAGCCCTGAAACATCTCGGCTGTATATTTTTTTTGCCGTAAAAGCTGTATTAAAATATTCATTCCCAGATTGCTTCCGGGAATGTACCCGCAGACAGAGCGGTGTGATTTTATGAGCAACAGATCCACGTGGTTTCCTCCGCCTAAAAGAGGAGACCGGAAAAATTCCGGCCTCCTCTTTCATCATCCGTGAAGGAGAAGGGGCTCCTTCGTTTATTTTGCTGTTTGCACAGCTACAAACGCGTAATCCACGCCAACTATGCTCAAACCGCCTGAAGCCTGATCCAACTGCTCGTCGCTGAGCGGCGCCTTCCCCTGGGCTTCCTTGAAGGCAGCCTCGAATTCCGCCGCAGTACACTTGTACCCCAGTTTTGCAACCACCGCATTGAATTCCGCTTCGGATTTCGCCTCTCCTAGTTTCTTCGCCAGCTCCTCGTCCGTTAGAACCTTTGCAGCCAATGCTTTCGCGCCGTCCATGATTTTCTTCTCCTCCTTGTGTGTCTATAAGGTAGGTGATACGCACCTCGTATGAAAATATAGAAATTATTATACAGCCCACCGGGATATTGTCAAATGAGCTCTTTGGAGAGATTTTTGCTGAAGTTGCGATGCGCTCGAAACATGGAAGATCGGCGTCGCTGTGGCGGCGATACCGTCTGTTCCATTGAATGAACTCCTCTTGAGACAAGTTGTTTCAAATGTCACCGACAGGTAACAAAAATCTCTTCCGCGTGATATAATGCGAACGACTTTTTCCCGCAAGGAGTTTTCTGCAAACATAATCTCCTGACAAAAGGAGTGGTATAGGTTGCGACATCCTCTTCGTATCCTCAGCGTTTCGTTTCTTCTTCTTTTTCTTACCAGTTCGTCGCTCTTCGGGGCGGGATTCGCGCTGTATGACTTCAGCGCGCGCGGCAACGCGCTCGGCGGGGCTATGGTGGGCCGGGCGGACGATCCTTCGGCAATCGCGTTCAACCCGGCCGGTATCACGCAGATCCCCGGAAGCGCGTTCATGACCGGTCTTGGGTTTTTGCTGCCCAGCGGAACGGCTGTCGCAACGGGAACCGCGATGAGCGTGGACCAGAACGACAGAACTTTTATACTGCCGAACATGTACTACACAAAACAGATGAACGAAAAGCTCTGGCTGGGCGTCGGCGTGATGACACGGTTCGGGCTCGGGACGGAGTTCCCTCACGACTGGTTCGGACGCTACAACAGCTACCGGGCGATGCTTGAATCGGTCTCGATCAACCCGAACATCGCCTGGAAGGTCAACGATGCACTCTCGCTCTCGGTGGGGGTGGAAGCCCTCTGGTTCGAGGCGGATCTGCGGCGGAAAATCGACTCGACACAGGGCGTTGCCCCCAATCCGGCGACGGACATAGACCTTCGCTTGAAAGGGGACGACATCGGCTACGGATGGAACGTGGGACTGCACTACAAAATGGACGAGACCACGCGGTTCGGCCTTCACTACCGGAGCAGGGTGAAGCTCGCCCTGTCGGGAACCGCCATAGCAACGAGTCCGTTGGCCACCGACTCGACGGAAGGCCGCGTGGACCTTACCCTTCCAGATATGTTGATGTTCGGCGTCAGCAAGCAGCTGACCCCCAAACTCAACGTGGAGGTCGGCGCCATCCATACCGGGTGGGACAGCTACGACTCCATCGCGATCAACTTCGGGAAACCCTTGCTCGGGGCGCTGCCCATCCGCTCTTTCACGCCGAAGAACTGGGCCAGTGTCTGGAGATACCAGCTGGGGCTCGAGTATGCGTATTCTCCCGAGTGGACCTGGAGGCTTGGGTACACGTACGACCAGGAACCGATGCCGGATGCGACCATCGACTATCAACTGCCCACCGCCGACAGACAGCTCTTTTCTATAGGCTTCGGATATGCGAAGAACGACTGGGCGCTTGATTTTGCCTACTCTCGACTGCTCTCCGACGAGAGAACCATCGCCGGACGCCGGGCGGAGGGGATTCTTGACTCGCGGACACATGACATGAACGTCAATATCTTCATGCTGAGCTACAGCATCAGGTTTTAACCTCTATTCCCGGAGGGCGCGGGCCCGCTTCGTCGCTCTCCGGGATGTTTTTTGTCTCGCCTCCTACATTCTTCCCATGCTTGTGTATTCTGTCTTTTTGCTCTTTTCTCCTCCCTCTTGCGGGTAGAGTCTTTTTATGATATATGAATAGTTGCTCATATATTCATATAAACATATAAGGAGGCCCCCATGAACTCTCAAACATCTGTTTCGTCTGATGAGGCGCTTCGCCTGACCCCGGATGAAGTATCCTCCCGGATGCCCGACGAAAGGACGCTCTACGAGCTTGCAGATCTCTTCCGGGTGTTCGGCGACAGCACCAGGATAAAAATTCTCTGCGCGCTTTCCGTTTCCGATCTCTGCGTCGCGGATATCGCGTCCCTGCTTTCCATGACCCAATCTGCAATTTCGCACCAGCTTCGGGTGCTTAAACAGGTGCGTCTTGTCCGCGTCGCCAGGAAAGGACGATCGTCCGTGTACAGCCTTGACGACGACCACGTGCGGACCATCTTCGACCAGGGATTCCGGCATGTGCGGCACATTGCGCCCTCCTCTGAAAGGGGGGAGGCGAAGTGAGCGTTTCACGAAGCGAATTGCGTCTCTCGCTGGAGGGGCTGAACTGCGCCCAATGTTCTGCGAGGATAGAGGAGTCCGTTCGCCTGCTTCCCGGCGTGTCGTTCGCAGCGCTTGATCTGGTCGCCGGGCGGCTCAGAGTGGTCTTGTCCGGTGAGCACAACGGCGACGAAACCTTATCGCGCATCCGCGGAATTGTAGATTCGATAGAACCGGGAGTCTCCGTCTCGGAAGAGGGGGCGCAAGCGAAAAGCGTCTCTCTTCCGCTGAAGGAAATCGCGCGTCTTTCGGCAGGGGTGCTGCTCTGGGTTGCGGCGATGTTTGCGGAGGTTTCCGAAGGGGTGCGGATGGCACTCTATGTGGCTGCCTACCTTGCGGTGGGCATCAACGTGCTCCGTACTGTGTTCGGCAATCTGCGGCAGGGGAGAATCTTTGACGAGTTCTTCCTGATGACGATTGCCACAGGCGGAGCGTTCGCCATCGGCGAGTTTTCCGAGGCCGTGGCGGTGATGCTCTTTTACGAGTCGGGGGAACTTGTGCAGGATTTGGCGGTGGCGAAGTCCCGACGTTCCATTCTCTCGCTGATGGATATCCGTCCCGATTCGGCAGTGCTTCTCGAAGAAGGGGGAGAGCGGCGCGTGCGTGCGGAGGACGTCCGGGTGGGGGAGACCGTCCTTGTGAAGCCAGGCGAACGAATTCCTCTCGACGGTTCAGTGAAAACGGGGACATCATCGCTGGATACGTCGTCGTTGACGGGCGAATCCGTTCCGCGGGATGTTGCGCCCGGCGACGACGTGCTTGCCGGAAGCGTCAACTTGGGCGGGATGCTCACGGTCCTTGTGACCCGTCTCTTCGGCGAGTCCACGCTCTCGAAAGGGTTGCGCCTTATTGAAGAGGCAAGGGAACGAAAGGCGCCCACAGAGCGCTTCATTACCGCCTTTGCAAAAAGATATACCCCGGCGGTGGTTGCCGCCGCCGCGCTGCTCGCCGTCGTGCCGCCGCTGATGGGGTTGGGCGCGTTCCGGGAATGGGGGTACCGCGCGCTCATCTTCCTCGTCGTCTCCTGTCCGTGCGCCCTTGTGATCTCCGTGCCGCTCGCGCTCTTCGGCGGTATCGGAGCCGCTTCAAGGCGAGGCGTGCTTTTGAAAGGCGGAAACGTGTTGGAGACGCTGGCGAAAGTGCGCACCGTGCTTTTCGACAAGACGGGTACGTTGACTAGGGGCGTGTTCAGGGTGACCGGAGTCTTCCAGGCCGGGAATACGAACCGGGAGAGATTGCTTTCGATCGCCGGGGAGGCGGAGAGAGGGTCGAATCACCCGGTTGCGCGGGCCGTTGTAGAGGCTGCCGGAGCGCTTCCTCCTCTCGGCGGGGCGATCGAGGAGCTCCCCGGCAGGGGCGTTCGGCTTGTCGGCGGGGGAAAGGTAATTCTCGCGGGAAACGCTCGCCTGTTGACCGACTCCGGCATCGCCTCGGCTCCGGAGGCTGAAGGGCGCCCGGGGGCCGTGGTGCATGTCGCCGAGGACGGCCGATACGCAGGGTACATCGTCGTCGAGGATACGGTGCGCTCGCAGTCGAAAAGAGCGGTGGAGCGCCTTCGTTCCCTCGGGGTGTCAACTGTCGGGATGCTCTCGGGCGACCGTCGGGAGAACGCCTCCCGCATAGCGGAAGATCTCGGACTGGATCTCTGGGAGAGCGATCTTCTTCCGTCCGATAAGCTGGAACACTTCCAGCGGATCAGCGAGCGAACGGGAGGAACGACGCTCTTTGTGGGGGATGGAATGAACGACGCTCCGCTGCTCGCCGCCGCGGATGTGGGCATGGCCATGGGCGGCCTGGGAGCGGACGCCGCGATCGAGGCCGCCGACGGCGTCATCCTGAACGACGATCCGCTCGGCGCGGCCGACGTCATCGAAATAGCCAGGAAGACGCGGAGCATCGTCTGGCAGAATATTGCCTTTGCACTCGGGGTGAAGGGGGCGGTACTCACTTTGGGAGCGTTCGGAATGGCGACCATGTGGGAGGCAGTATTCGCCGACGTGGGAGTCGCCCTTCTTGCAACGCTCAACGCAGCGCGGGTTCTGCGCTTTGGAGAGCGCATGCAGCGCGAAGCAGAGGAAATTAAAGTATGAAGAGGTAGATGAATACTGACCAAAAGAGTGGAGAAAAGAGGCCGCAGCGCGTCCCGAACTGGGGGTTTGCTGCGGCCTCTTTGTTGTTGCGTGTTGCGTAGGTGTTTTTAAATATTAAGTTCCGTCCGATGCTCCGCGTCCGGATGGCAGCGAAATGAAAAAGGAGCTCCCCTCTCCGGCGACGCTCTCCGCACGAATCATGCCTCCGTTTTTTTCGACGAACTCCTTGCAGAGAATAAGACCGAGTCCGCTCCCTTTCTCCCCCGACGTCCCTTGTGTGCTGACGGGTTTGGCGTCGATGCGGAAGAGGTTCTCTAGCTGCTCTTGCGACATGCCGGTTCCGGTATCGCGTACGATGATCTCGACGCTCTCTCCCTTCTGGGATGCGGAAACGAGGACGCGCCCTCCGGGGGCGGTGAACTTCAGCGCGTTGTTCAGCAGATTGCGGAGCACCGTTCCCATCATGCTTCTATCCAGCGTGGCGGAAAGGGAAGGCGGCGTCTCGTGAGAGAGGGCGACTCCCTTCTCCTTCGCGCGGGATTGCAGCAGGGCGATGTTCTCTTCGATCAGCGCGCGCAGGTTGCAGTCGACGGGGGTGAATTCAATCTGGTCAAGCTGCGATCTCGACCAGGAGAGGAGGTCTTCGAGAAGAAGGAACGTTCTGCGGGCTTCGTCCGAGGCAAGCGTAACACACTCCTTCTTTTCCGCGTCGTCCATGTCGTCATAGTCCTGCTGAAGCATCGAGAGCAGTTGACTTACGCCTCCCACATGACCTCTGAGGTCGTGGGCGATGATGGCAAGAAACGTTTTTTTCATCGAATCGGCCTTTGCCAGCGCCTGCTGGGAGACAGCGAGCTGAAGGTTTTTCTTGTGGAGTTCCCTGGTCATGTTGGCCATCTCCAGGTTCAAGACCGACATCTCTGTAATGATCCGGTCGTTCTCCTGATCCGAGTACATACCAAAGACGAGCATATCCTCGCCAAGCGCGGCGACGCTGCAGTCGATTCCGATGCGCGAGCCTGCCGCCGTCTTCAGGGAGAGCGGCAGACTTTCGCCGGAAGCCGCTTCTTCGATGCGCGCATGGCAGTCCTCCTGTCCTTCCGCGAGGAGTTTTGCCAAAGGATAGGGATAGCAGTTCTCTTCTGTTCCCAGAAGGGCGGCGGCTCTGTCGTTGACCGCGAGAACCTGTCCCGCGTTCCCCAGAAGCAGCGCGAAGAGGAAATCGCACCGTCCGAAGATGTCCAGAAAGAGAGAGACGCTGCCCGCGGCAGGGCTATTCGGCTTCACGTGGCCGTGTCTCCATGAAACTGTTTGCCGCGTTCAGGGCTTCGATGGCGTTGTTCGCGTATGCGTCTGCGCCTATTGTTTGCCATAAGGTCGGCGAGAACTGGAACGCCCTGCCGCCGACGATGATCTTCACGCCCGCAAGCTCCGGCGAGGAGTGAATACGGTCGACCAGGTCGGCTGTCTTTCCCAGGTTGAAGGGCATCGTCACGGAGAGACCGACGACGGACGGCTTCTCGTTGCGGATCATCTCTTCCGCCGCCTCCACGGGGACGTTGCTGCCGATGTACGTCACATCCCATCCGTCGAGGTCGAACAGATCGGCGACCATGCGCGCGCCCAGCTCGTGGAACTCGTTGGCCGCAGCTGAAATGAGCGCCTTCCCCTTGGGTTTCTCCAGACCGAAGAAGCGCATGTGCTGCGCCGCCATGATCCTGGTGACGATGGCTGTTGCGAGATGTTCCCGCGCTACCGAAAGCTCGCCCCGTTCCCACAGATTGCCGATCTCGATCATCGCCGGCTGCACGACGCCGAGGTAAAACTCCCGTAGCTCGTCTTTCCCAGTGATATACCCGGTAGCGCAGGCATTGCAGCGGGAGAGACTGCCCGCAATCAGCCCCTGGAGAAACTCGTTCCGGAGCGCTTGTAGCGGGTGGGGCGCTCCGGCGGCCTCTTGTTCCATGTGTCTGTACTCATCGGCAGCCGCGAGAAAGCGCTGGTGGTTTTCCAGCATCCAGCCGTAGACGCCGAGTATCTCCGTTGCGCTCTCCGGCGGGAGGAATTGCGAAACCGCCTCCATCCAGCGTCTGAGGACGGCGGGGAAGTTGTCGGGAGAAAATCCATGGGCCTGATACGCCCGATAGACCCAGATAACAATCTCTTTGAGCAGTTCGGGGTTGTTCAGGCGAAAGAACGACATCATAAATTGGAGGTGATTGCGATGGTTCTGCAGCATCATTTCAACCTGTTTCGCCGCGAGAGCGTCAAGCGGGGCTTGTTTCATGCACCCGTCGACATAATTCAGCAGATTGTCCGCATGCGCCGCATAGTCCTGCACCGCCTTTTGCGAAACCGGAACAAGAGCGCTTGTTTCAAGTGCGGATGCCATCGAACTCAACTCCTTCTCGTGGACGAAAATGGATGGAACAGCTGTTATGGTAGGCTTTTTAGAAGTTGGTGTCAATCCGGCCCGCGTGTTCCGTATTCCTTTCCCGGCCTCCGGCGCGACATGCTGTTCAGGAAAAAGCCCCCGGCGTCCGGAGAGTTTTGGACGCCGAGGGCTTTTTTCGAATTTCATAGCATCTGTCCTGGAGCGTTTTTCTCCCAAGACTAGGGACAGTTGGCCTTGACGCTGAACTCCCAAGCGGTTCCCTGTTCCGGGCCGTAGACGATCACCAGGAATTCATTCGCGCCGCTCTTCGTGAAAAGACCGTTCTGCAGAAGCTTCCCCGTTCCGACCACGCCGCCCGGATAGAGATTGGCCACGCTCGGTTTCTTTTGGATATGGTTCATATCTCCTCGCCATCCGCTGTCGAAAACCTTGGTTCCTGCAGGATAGTAAACCTCTATCTTGTCCGGCACGTCGAAGGCCTGGAAGTCCAGGTCGAAGGTCGTTCCCGAAGGCAGAGAAGCTATATCGTACTGCTTCCGCGTTCCCTTGTAGCCGCCGCTGGCGCTTCGCAGCCACTTTCCGCAGTCGTCCGGAGTGATGGTCTGCGGCGGGGAGTCGACGACGTCGGTCGGATTAATGCCCGGAGGAAGTCCGGTATCGGCCTGTCCTGTGACGGCGACGGTCTTCGAGACCGAAAGGTCGTAGTTTCCCGGCGCCGGATCGACCTCCACGACGGTTTCATCCGTGTTGTTTCCCTGGTCGGTGTCGCGGATCGTAGAATCCGGTCCCTCCACCGTGACGGTATTGAGGATGCGCTCTCCGGTTTTCCCCGTCACGGTGACTGTGTACGTCCATGTCCACGTCTCGCCGATCTCAAGGATATTGTCCCGGTTGCCGCCTGTTTTCATCGCATCGTCGTTGTTCAAAGGTTTACCGTTGTCTTTTACCGCGGGGTTGACGACAGGGACTCCGGACCGGTTCTGTACAACGACGGTGTAGGTGAGCTGCGTGGGGACGCCCGCGATTATTTTTTTCGTCAGTTTTGCCTGTGCACCCGAGGGAGCGGCAGCCGATATCGCGGGCGCTATAGAGGCGCCTCCCGATCGGTCAGGGGAGGAGAGCATCAACAGGAGCCTGTCCAGATGCGTTCTCTGGTCGGGGGTCATCCTGTCGCGAAGGCTCTGCTGCTGTTGGGGCGTCAACGTATTGTACCGTTCCACATACTCCCGCTCCGAAGCGGAGAGCCCCTGCTGCGCCTCGGAAACAAGGGGCAAAAGCAGTACAATGAAGGCGAGAATCCCGAAAAGTACAATTCCCCCTCTGCACAGCCACGCGACACGTCGTATACCATACCGCGCCATGATGACATTCCTCCTTTCCTTTGAATAGTGCGTCTTTACGGAATACAATAGCAATAAGCGCATCTTCTGTCAAGTCATCTGTAACGGCGCGCCCTTTCGATAGTTCGCTCTTACCCTCCGATGCGGGGCGTCCAGTTGAGTTGGCGTACCGTGAGATGCTCATCCCAGCGGGAGATGACATGCACGCCGCAGTAGTCCTGACGGAGCGAGAAGAGCTTCTGCCAGGAAATGCCGAGCAGCGTGAAAATGATCGTCTTGATGACGCCTGAGTGGGCGACGAGCATGATATTACCCTTTTCGCGGCCCAGGAGTTCAAGGAAGGCGGGCCACACCCGTTCGTGGAGGTCGAGGAAGTTTTCCCCTCCCGGCGGACGGAAGCGCGCGAAGTCCCTCCCCCTCGCCGCGAAGAGTTCCGGCTCGTTCTCGGCCAGCTCTTTCATGGACCGGAGTTCCCATTCGCCGAACGCGAGCTCCCGGAATGCGGGAATCTCCTCGAAGGGAACCTCACGTCCCTCGCGCAGAATTCCGGCCGTCTCGGCGGCACGTTTCAGCCCGCTGTGGACGATGCGGTCGAGAGCGTATCCCGAGAGCGCGTCTCTTGTCGCCTCCGCCTGCCGCCGTCCCTCGGAGGAGAGCGGCAGATCGGTCCATCCCAGAAAGCGCATTTCATTGTCGGGCAGCTCCGGCCGTCCGTGCCGCACAAGATAAAGTGAAGATTCCATTTGAAGACTCCTCCCGAAGCGGTGCATTTCGATGTCGTTATACGGTACAATAACAGAAACATGTATTTCGTGAAAGGAGAACCGGGAAAATGAACAACAAGATGATCGACAAGACTGTTGTCGTTACGTGCGCCGCATCGGAGAGTGTCCGTAGAGGCGTTGAGAAAGGGCTCGACGGCGCCGGAAAGGCCGTCTTCCTCGACGATGTTCCTGCGGAGAGGAGGGCGGCGGCGCTCTCTTCCGCCGCGGTGATCATGTCCTTCTTCTTTAATAAAGAAGTTCGCGAGGAAGAGTATGTTCTTCTTGAAGATGTCGAACTGTTCCAGTCCATCTCGACCGGACTCGACTTCCTCCCCTTCCGCCTGATGCCGCAGAAGATGATTCTCGCATGCAACGCGGGGGGGTGGGCGCCCCAGATCGCGGAGCACACCGTGGCGCTTCTGCTGGCGCTGACCCGGCGTATCGTGCCGCTCCATAACGACTTGGTGAAGGGAGTTTTCGGCCGGCACTCCTACTCGCCGGCGAGCTTGCGCGGAAAGGTGCTCACGGTCGTGGGGTACGGCGGCATCGGGCGGCGGACCGCCGATCTGCTGCGCGCCTTCGGCATCAAGATCTACGCGCTGAACACGAGCGGCCGGACAAACGACGACGTGCATTTCATGGGGACGCTCAAGGAGCTTCCGGAGATTCTCCCGGAGACGGACGTCCTCCTGCTCTCGATCCCGCTCGACAAGCATACCAAAGGGTTGATCGGCAAGCGCGAGCTCGACCTGATGAAAAAGAACGCGATTCTTTTGAATGTGGCCAGAGCCCCGCTCGTCGTGGAGGAGGACCTGTACAATCACCTGAAGGCGAATCCGGAGTTCCAGGCCGGGTTCGACGTCTGGTGGAAGGAGCCGACATGGGGCGGCGGGGATTTTGTCCTCGATCATCCGTTCCTGGATCTGCCGAATGTCGTCGGTTCGCCGCACAACTCGAATCGCTGCGAGAACGACATGGAGAACGCGGTCATGGCTGCCGCCGCCAATGTCGCGGCCTTTTTCAGCGGAGAGAAGATCAGCGGCGTCATTCGCCGGGAAGATTACATCGAAGACTAAGGAGAGTGCCGTCATGGCAAGGATTTCGATAGCTACATTCAACGTCAACTCAGTCCGTATGCGTCTTCCGATCCTTGAGAAATGGTTGAAAGACCGTTCGATAGACGTTCTCTGCCTCCAGGAGACGAAGGTTGTGGACGAGGATTTTCCCGTCGCCGCGTTCAAGGAGATGGGGTATCGGGCCGTCTTTCGCGGAGAGAAGTCCTATAACGGGGTCGCCATCCTGACGAAAGTCCCCATGGACGGATTTGCCATCGGCTTCGGCGACGGCGAGGAGCCCGAGTGCGACACCCGCCTTGTCCGCGGGCGCATCGGCGACTTCTGCTTCATCAACACCTACGTTCCCCAGGGAAAGGCGGTCGACCATGCGGACTACGTCTTCAAGCACCGGTTCCTCGACAGGATGAAGGCGTTGCTGAAACGGGAATACCTGACTTCGGAGAAGGTCGTTTGGGTGGGGGACATGAACGTGGCCCCCACCGACATCGACGTCACCAGCCCGGAGAAGAAGCGCGATCACCCGTGCTTCGCCCCGGACATCCAGAAACACTTCGAGGACGTGAAGAGCTGGGGGTTCGTCGATCTCTTCCGGAAGTACCGCCCCGGCGAAGGCGAGTTTTCCTTTTTCGACTATCGGGTGAAGAATTCCCTCGACCGGAACATCGGCTGGAGAATCGACCATGTGCTGGTGACGCCCTCTCTGGAGAGCGCTGCGGCGGACTGCTTCATCGACCGCGATCCCAGGGGGTGGGAGCAGCCCTCCGACCATACGCCGGTTGTTGCTGTCTTCGACCTGTAAGCTCATAGGTACGAAAAAGCGGGGGAGAGATTCCCCCGCTTTCTTATTCCGTTTCCGTCCTCCCGTGTTCGATCAGCGATTCTCCAGCAGCTCCTTCACCGCGTTCCGGATGTCCGAGGAGTCGCGCCCGATCGTATTCGCCACGTCGCGCATCTTGACGTTCGGATCGGCGTCCGCAGGCCACCCTGCTTTTTCGAGGATTGCTGAGAGTTCCAGACCGTACCCCGACGCCACCTCCGCGAGCGTGAAGCTTCCCTTCAGTTCGTCCGGGTTGGACGGCACGACTGTCTTCGGTTCAGGGGCCTTGGCCGGGTTCGCCGCGAAGTAGACCTTGAGCTGCTCCTTGAGCTCCTCGTCGTTCACACCCTCCATCTGCTTGATTGAGACGTTTGTGGGCGACTCGGCGGGAAGCCCGGCTATCTCCAGAATTTTTGCCGACGGAAGGTGTACCTGCGCAGCCACCTGTTCGACGGTCATCCACCCGAAGACGCCGTCCACAGGATCCTTCAGCGCCTCGACCGAGGTGGAGGCGAATGTCTGCCAGTAGCCGGTGATCTTCGCCGTGCCGTAGGCGGCGAAGTAGAGGCCCACGCCGAGCAGTCCGACCGCGAGCGCCGATAACACTTTCTTCCCGGCGACGGAGAACTGAAGCGTTTTCTCGACCGGGCAGCTCTCCGTGCAGCGGCCGCAGGCGATGCAGTCCGCGTCGGTGACTTTTTCAAGCGCCATAGGCGTTATTCCCATCGGGCACGAGCGGTTGCACTTGGAGCAGGAGATGCAGGTCTCTTTGCTGCGCCGTACCTTCGTCAAACTGAACTTCTGCAGGATGCCAAGGACTGCGCCCAGAGGGCAGAGATAGCGGCACCAGAAACGTTCGATGAAGAGCCCCGCGCCGATGACGACAAAGAAGAGAACGACGTACCCCCACGGAGAGGCAACCATCTCCTCCCATCCGGAGGCGAGGTGCATCCACGAGACCCATGGGTCGTATTCGCGCCATGCAAGCGTTCCCCAGGTCCATGAAAAGTAGAGAATAACGGCGAGGACGACGTACTTCAGCATCTTCAAACCACGGTCAAGCGCGGGCGGAAGCTCCCGCTGCCGTATCCCGAGCTTTTTGGCCGCGAGGTTACTGAATTCTCCGATGGTCCCCAGGGGGCAGATCCACCCGCAGAAGACCCTGCCGAGCAGCAGCGTGATGCCCGCGACGGCGATGAAGAGGATCAGCGCGCTGGGTGCGACGCGGCGGAGCCAGACGCCCGAAGTAAGGTAGCTGTAGATGCTTTCAAGGCCTCCCAGAGGACAGAGGGCGTCGACGGTCGGTATTCCCGCCGGTCCTCCTCCCAATACCTGATGCTGATACCCCACCCAACTGATGTACGCCAGAAAACCGAACATGACGCCGTACCGGATACGCTTCCATGAAAACATGCAGATCCTCCCCCTCGATGAGAATTTTCTAATAGAATAGCACCATCCGGACTGGAATACTATTGTTTCTTTATACACTCCGGGGGTACGCCATATTACGGAGAGCAGAGAGGAGCATCCGTAGGCTCATGCACAGAATGCGCGCAGTGCAATCCCCTCTTCGCCTGCGGATTCGGGCAGGTGCGGAAGTGAATGAAAGAGAATTTTCTAGTATAATATCCTTCGAATCTCCTGGTATTGTTGCTTCGTTATCCCGTGCGGCAGCGGCTGCGCGCGGAAGACTTCCGGCCGTGTCGAAAACCCGTCCCGGGCCGACATGTATGTTGATGAACAGGGGGGAATTACGATGAGCGTATCGCCGATGGCCGGCAAACGCCCGGACCATACGATGTTGGCAAACATACCCGCGCTGGTCGCATCCTACTACACAGTCCGTCCAGACACGGACGATGCGCGCTCGCTCGTAGCCTTCGGCACTTCGGGGCACAGGGGATCTTCCCTGAAAGGTTCCTTCAACGAGGCGCACATTATTGCGGTCAGCGCGGCGATCGTCGAGTACCGGAAGAGCGCGGGGATTACAGGGCCGCTCTTCGTCGGCAAGGATACGCACGCCCTCTCCGAGCCGGCGTTCAGGACGGCTGTGGAAGTTTTTGCCGCCGCCGGAGTCCGGACGGTACTACAGAAAGGACACGGATACACGCCGACGCCGGTAATTTCGCGCGCCATTCTCCAATGGAACAAGGGGAGAAGCGAGGGACTCGCCGACGGCGTCGTCATCACTCCGTCGCACAACCCGCCGGAGGACGGGGGCTTCAAGTACAACCCCCCGTCGGGCGGACCGGCGGACCCCGAGATGACCGACGCAATCCAGAAGCGAGCCAACGAGCTGCTTCGCTCCGGCACGGACGCGGTCCGGCGCATCCCGTTCGAGAAGGCGCTCGGCGCTCCGTGCGTCCTTGAAGAGGACTATGTTCTGCCGTACGTGGACGACCTCGCCTCCGTCCTCGACATGGAGGCCATCGCCCGGTCCGGGATTCGCATCGGCGCCGACCCGATGGGCGGCTCCGGCGTGGCATACTGGAGCGTGATCGCCGAACGGTACGGGCTCGACCTCGAAGTGGTGAACCCCTCGGTCGACCCGACATTTTCCTTCATGTCCGTGGACTGGGACGGCAAGATCCGTATGGACTGCTCCTCTCCCTACGCGATGGCCGGACTGGTGGAGCTGAAGGACAGGTACGACATCGCCTGGGGAAACGACTCGGATTTCGACAGGCACGGCATCGTTGTTCCTGACAGGGGGCTGCTTCCGCCGAACGCGTACCTTGCCGTCGCCGTGGAGTATCTCTTCACGCACCGTCCGGGGTGGGGTTCGGACGCCGCCGTCGGGAAGACGCTCGTCTCCAGTTCGCTGATCGACAGGGTTGCGCACAGCGTCGGAAGGAAGTGCGTCGAGGTTCCAGTCGGGTTCAAGTGGTTCGTCGAAGGGCTTCTGAACGGATCGATGGGATTCGGCGGCGAGGAGAGCGCGGGGGCGTCCTTCCTTCGCAGGGACGGGACGGTCTGGAGTACCGACAAGGACGGTATTATCCTCAATCTGCTTGCGGCGGAGATGCTCGCAGTCACCGGAGAGCATCCCGGGAAACGTTACGACGCCATCACGGCCCGCCTTGGAGAGCCTTTTTACGCGCGCATCGACGCGCCTGCGTCGACGGAGCGGAAGAAGCTGCTGAAGACGCTCTCTCCCGAGGCGGTGAAAGCGTCGACGCTCGCCGGAGAGCCGATCGTTGCCCGGTTGACAGCGGCCCCCGGAAACGGGGCGCCCATCGGCGGCCTGAAAGTGACGTCCGAAAACGGGTGGTTCGCGGCTCGGCCGTCGGGGACCGAGGACGTGTACAAAATCTATGCGGAGAGCTTCCTGGGGGCGGAGCATCTTACCCGTATCCAGAGCGAAGCGCGCGAGATCGTGGACGGAGTGTTCGCGGCGGCCGGAGTCTGATACTCGGATTTTTCAGCAAGCGGCCTCCGCGCACGATCGGACGCGGAGGCCGCTGTTCTCTTTCTATGTTCCGAACTCTTCCGGAGACGTCTTCCTCTGTTCGCTGTTCCGTTGTTTATGCAAGAGTGTCGATGCTTTCGGCGAGACGATCTTCCAGCTCCTGGTCAAAGCGGGACTCATACCCGGCTTTGCGGAGATAGTCGTCAAAACCGCGTTTTCTTCCGTCTCTTTTCGGGCGCTCCTTCGCCGTCTTTCCAGTGACCCGCCCTCCTTGGACTGCGAGAACTGAAAGGACTGGAGACGCCTCGTTCAGCCGCGTGTTCTGCATGGCGCTCCCCCCTTATAGAAATGTATCGGTAGTGCGCGAAGAGTTTGTTAATTCCGGATCAGGAGGGGGATAACACGGAAGGCGGCTCTCATGAGCCGCCTTCCTACGCGTGCAGAAAAAAACGATGTGGAAAAAATCTGTAGAGTAGAGAGGAAGAATGACTACGCTTCCTCGTTGTTTCTGCTTGCAGAGCGTTTTTTTACTACAAGCATGACGACGCCGATAACAGCCATGATCCCAAGCCAGATGACAGTGGCGGTGTTCATAGATAACACCTCCTTTTTCAAAACTTTGGAAGAGCTGTGGCTCAAATACACCTCAGAAAACCCGCGCGGAAAAACGAGGCTGAAAAAAGTGAAAGAGAGTCGGAGAACTGCATCGATGTTTCGTTCTTAAACTACCATAATAGGCAGTTTAATTCAAGTCAAAATGATAAATTTCATCAATTCACTTTTTTTGCTCTTCAGATAGTAATCTTTATTTATGTACTTGTAGTGTATTGGGAAAAATTGCCCGCGACGCTCGGTTTTCGATATCCTCTACAGCTTCGAAAACGGTTGAGAGCGATCGGCAGTAGAAAGATGTTTGCTCCTGAGGGAGATGCTTCGGAGCATAACCTCTGCGCCGAGCGCAATATCGTTGAGCGAGGCGTTTTCTGCGGAGTTGTGGCTGATCCCCTCGTCGCAGGGGATAAAGAGCATGCCCGTCGGTACGACGGGGGCCACCTTCATTGCGTCATGCCCCGCGCCGCTCGCCATCTTCCGGAAGGGAACGCCTGTCCCGGAAGCTGCCTCGGCGAGCGAATCGATCATTGAGGGAGCGAGCGTCACCGGATCCATGGAGGAGATCGTCTCCGTCGCACACGAAAGACCTCGCGAAGCTGCAATCTCCTCGATGGCGCGCTGGACTTTCCCGACCGTTCTCCTGATGCTCTCGCGCTGTATTCCCCTGATGTCGATCCGGAGTTCCACGCTCCCGGGGACGACGTTGAGCGCGTTCGGGACGACGTTCGCAACGCCCACGGTTGCGACGGTAGCGAAGCGCATCTCGTCACGCCCTGCCGCTTCGGTCGCGAGAATAATATCGGCAGCCGCGCAGAGCGCGTCCTTACGCAGGTCCATCGGGGTTGCTCCGGAGTGATCCTGGCGTCCGAGAACCGTTACCTTGAGGCGCGTGGGTGCGGCGATCGCCGTGACGACGCCCAGCGGTTCTTTTGCCTCGAAGAGCACCCGGCCCTGCTCGATATGCAGCTCCATGAAGTCGAGCGCATGCTCCAGTCTGCACGCTCCCGGCGTGTACCCCTTCCGTATCATTGCGTCGTACAGACTCTCTCCGGAAAGCGACCGGGCATTCTTCAAGTGCGCGATATTCACGCTTCCAGTGATGACGCCGCTTCCCGCCGTGGCAAGTCCGTAGAGGCTCGACTCCTCGGCCCGGAAGGCGACGGCGCGCACAGGTAGATCTTCGCCGTTTCTCCGGATCTTTTCCATCACGAGGAGCGCGGCGAGTACGCCCGCCACGCCGTCGAAACGCCCGCCGCCGGGAACCGAGTCCAGGTGCGAGCCGATCAGGTGGCACGGTTCTTTTTCGCGTCCCGGAAATGAGATGAACATATTTCCCGCGCAGTCCTCGCTGACGGAGAGTCCTATCCGCCGGGCGATGTCTGCTGTAGCGCGGAACATGAGATCCTCTTCGGCCGAGTAGGCCGGCCGGGTGACGCCTCCTTCGGAGAGCGCGCCGATGGGTGCGAGCGTCTGAAACCATTTTTTCAGGAGTGCCGCGTTCATTCGATCACCTCGTTGTATTGCAGCCGAATCTTCTCAATACATTTGCTTCGTGCGCTGCGTGTGTGATAAAATTACCATGTTGTAGCAGTTCAAATCGTACAGAAAAGGGAGAGTGAGGTACAATGAAAAAGGTCATGCTCTGCTGTCTTCTCGCAGTATTTGCGGTGCTCGCCGTCTCCGGCTCAGGAATGGCGCATCCGCCTTCCGACCTGGTGTTGTCCTACAATCGCGCCGACGGAATGCTTGCCGTGAAGGCGCCGCATTCCGTACCCGACGGAAAAAGACATTATATCGAAGAATTCAAGGTCTCGGTAGACGGGCAGAAGTATTACGAGCTCGACGTCGAGTTTCAGATCGACAACAAGACCTCTCTTGCCGTCTTTCACGTCGGCGATTTGAAGGCCGGGGCGGTCGTCGAGGTGTATGCGAAGTGCAACCGATCAGGGGATATGACGAAATCCCTGACGGTGGAGTAAGCGCGCCGAGCATCGCAGTAAACGGAAGAAACAGACCACAGAAGACGTCCCGCGAGGGGCGTCTTTTTCTTGACATTGAAATGGAAAGAAAATAGTATATCCGGGGCGGTTCGTGCGCTGAACCCGCCGGCCCCGCTCCCGTCGAGGAGTTTCTTGCTTTTTCGGCGGCTGCGGGAGTCTTTGGGGGAGACCTGGAGAAGAGGGGTGCAATGGACGGAGCGGAGATCGGAACGGAAAAGGGAAGAGGAGCGGCAATCGAGGCGCGCGGGCTGGTGAAACGTTTTGGGGAAGTGGAGGCGGTTCGCGGAATCGATTTCGACGTCTACGAAGGCGAACTCTTCGGATTTCTCGGCCCGAACGGGGCCGGGAAGACGACGACGATCAACATGTTTACAGGGCTGGCACGCCCCGACGAGGGGACTCTCCGCATCGGCGGCGTGGACTGCACCGCAAATCCGCGGGCGGCGCAGCGGCTGATCGGCGTTGTACCGGACGAGAGCAATCTTTACCCGGAGCTGACAGGATTCGAGAACCTCTCGTTCTGCGCTTCGCTCTACGGAATGCGCAAAGCCGAACGGAGGAAACGGGCTACGGAGCTTCTCGACATGTTCGGACTGAGCAAAGCCGGATTCAGGAAGTTCGGCGGCTACTCCAAGGGGATGAAGCGGAAGCTGACCATAGCCGCCGGGATCATCCACCGTCCGCGCGTCCTCTTCCTGGACGAGCCAACCACAGGAATCGACGTCGCGAGCGCGAGGCAGGTACGGCGCCTCATCGCCGATCTTCATCGGGAGGGGACGACCATCTTTCTGACGACGCACTTCATTGAGGAGGCGGAGCGCCTGTGCGAAAGAATCGCCTTTCTTGTGCAGGGGAGGATCGAGCGGATCGACACGGTCGAGAATCTGTTGCAGCCGCTCCGGGAGAAGCACGTCGTGCACATAGCATGCGCGGTCGTGCTGGACGATGTGCGTCGAGCCCTCTCCGAAAACTTCCCGGAGGCGTCGTTTGCCTGCATGGAGGCTGGGAGAATCCGTGTCGAAAGCGAGGAGCCGATAGCGGTCGGCAAGCTTGTCCGCTTCCTTGAAGAGAATGAGGTCGAGGTGTACGAGGCGAGGAAAACAACTCCCTCCCTGGAGGAGGTCTTTGTTCGCATCACCGGTATCGAGGCCGAGGAGATGCGCGCGGAGAGAGCCGGACCGGGAATGGCGCGATAAACGACCGGGAGGCAAAAATGACCATGAAAAAAGACGTCCGCGAACAGGACGTCTTTTTATCGTCTGAAGATGTTGATGAAGCAGATTACGCCGACATCGCGAACTCGCCCCACCTGGAGAAGTCCTGTGCGCCTTTTTCGCCGGAGTAGGCTTTTTCAGCCTCTTGCTTTGCCATCTCGGCGCGTGCGCGCATCTGGGCCGCAGAAGCTGCGGCCGCGACCTGTATATCCTGCGGAGATGGAGAACCTGCCGCCAGCGCCGCCCGCTTCACCTGCTCCATTATCTGGATGGTCTCTTCCGGGGTCTTCCCTTCGGGAGCGGAGATGGAGACCTCGCCGCCGACGATGTAGCGCGTGCCGTCCGGAGCTGTGGCGTACGTATAGGAAACCGGTCCGGCATACTGTCCGCCGACTGCCTTGTGGGCGGCTTCGTGCGCGATGACGTCGCGTTCGATCGCCTTCAACTTGGCCCGGCTCTCGTCAGTGAGCTCGACGCGGCCGTTTTCTGCGGAGGAGGCGGGTCCTGTATTTGCAGAGCTCGCTGAAGATTTGTCCTTCGCAGACTTTGAGGAGAGTTCGTTTTCTTTTTCTTTGTAGGTTACCGTAGCTCCGGTAATGTAGCGCCTTCCGTCGGGACCTATTTCGTAGTGGTAGACGGTGGAGGTGACGTCGCCCTGGTTCCTCACGGCCAGCTCCTGGCGCATGACTTCCCGTTCGGCGCGCTGCAAACCTTCACGCCGGGTTCTGTTGGCTACGGGAACGACTGTCTTGATGCTGTTTACAGGAGGTACAGCCGAAATACCGGACATATCCATTGCCTCCTCCCTTTAAAAACTATCTATTCAACCAATTATAGCACACCCCGGATTATTGTCCATCGTGTGCAGTCTTTCCGCAATGTTTTCTCAGCAGCGCTTCCGCATGTTCTCCGGAGAACGGTTTTGCCAGGAAATCTGTCATACCTGCCGATACGCAGCTTTCTCGTTCCTCGGGCAGATCGCTTCCAGTAATCGCGAAAATCGGCAGAGAGCGGTTGGCTTCTCCGGCGCCTGACCGGCGGATGAACATCGACGCTTCGCAGCCGTTCATTTCCGGCATGTGCAGATCCATAAAGATTGCGTCGTAGACTTCATTTCGCAGCGCTTCGAAGGCCTCGGCGGCCGAGGGTACTCCTCGCGCCTCGCACCCAAGATTTTTAAGGACGAAGAGAGCGAGTTTCCGGCTCACAGCGCTGTCGTCCACAACAAGAATTCGCTTCAACTCTTTTCCCCCAACTTCCCCGCCGAGAAGGCGTATCGTAGCGTCGGTACTATTGTAGCATCTCTTCACTTGAGAAGAGTATGCCGGGAAAACCGAAAAAAGGAAGAGTATAATACACCACAGATTGAAAGGCTGCGCGCAGTCTGAAGATCCGACTTTTTTGTGAAAGAGGTGTTGAATGTGTTTCGGAAAACAGTGGCACGGAGTTTTTGGGTAGCGGCGCTGATCGCGGTTGTGTGCGCGGGCGCGGCGGTTGCGATGGACGTGGAGCAGGCGGCGGACAAAGTCTATCTTGCCGCCGTGGAAGGGACTCCTTTCCCCGTCCTCTCCGCGGAGTACGCCGATATGACGGAGGCCGGCTCGTACGCCGTACAGAAGGCATATTCTTTGAAACGCCTGGAAGGGAAGCGTCCGGCGGGGTTCAAGGCCGGGCTCACCACCGAGGCGACGATGAAGCGTTTCGGGGCCTCCACCCCCTTCGCCGCGCCGCTCTTCCCCGAGGGTGCGATGGACGGGAGCGCGGAGAGCGTCGTCGTCGACCGCGCTTCTTTCGGCGTTCTGATGCTGGAAGCGGAGATCGCCTTCATCCTGGGCGAGCCGGTCGACGCCTCGCTGAAGGACGAGGCTGAACTCAAGGCGAAGATTGAGTCGGTCGCGGCCGCCGTGGAACTTCCGGACCTCTCCTTCACCGATATGAAGCTGCTGAAGGCTATGGATATCAACGCGTCCGCCATTTCGTCGAAGGCGTGGATCCTCGGGAAGCGGATCCCCCTCGCGGACGCGCCCGACCTGAACGAGCTGGTTCCCGTGATGACGCTTGACGGCGTGGAAGCAACCCGCGGAAAGGGTTCCGACGCGCTCGGCGACCAGTGGAAGGCGCTTCTTTGGCTGGTGAACAAGATGGTCGAGGAGGGGTGGACGATGGAGAAGGGCGACGTCCTGCTCACCGGGGCGCTCGGGAACATGATCCCCGGCAAGCCCGGCGAATACGTCTACTCGATCGAACCGCTGGGTACGGTGAAGTTCACGGTGAAATAGGCGTGGCACTCCGTATTGAAACGCGGGGGTTCGACCTGGTCCTGCGGAACGCGCGTATCGTCGACGGGTCGAACTCCCCTTGGTACCGGGGCGACGTGGGAGTCCGTGACGGCAGTGTTGTCTTTGTAGGAACTCTGCCCCCGGATACGGAGACCGCTACGGAGATCGACGCTGCGGAGCGTGTGCTCGCCCCGGGTTTTATCGATATGCACACGCACAACGACTTCCTTCTGTTGAAGGAACCGGCGTCTGTCCCCAAGCTGAAGCAGGGAGTCACCACCGTCATGGTGGGGCAGTGCGGCATCAGCGCCGCGCCCATAACGCCGGAGAAGGTGGCGCTGCTGGAATCCTACACCGGCTTTATCATGGCGGGAGCGTTGCCCCTGTGGAACTGGCGCTCCTTCGGAGAGTATCTCGACGTGCTCGGCGGAATGGAGCTCGGCGTCAACGTCGGCTCGTTTGTCGGCCACGGCACGATTCGGCTCAACGTCCTCGGTTTCGAGGACAGAACGCCGTCGAGCGGCGAGCTGGCTGCGATGCGGGGACATGCGCGCCGCGCGATGGAGGAGGGGGCCTTTGGAATGACCAGCGGCCTCGTCTACGCTCCGGGAGTCTATTCGGCTCCGGAGGAGGTCCGGGAGATTGCCAAAGGCCTTGTTGAACGGAGAGGGCTCTATCTCTCCCACATGCGCAGCGAGTCGGACGATGTTGTCGCTTCTGTTCGTGAAACCATCGCCGTTGCGGAAAACCTCGGGATTCCGGGGCAGGTGCTCCACCACAAGGCCTGCGGCAGGAGGAACCGGGGCAGGGTCCGTGAGACCATGAGACTGCTTGAGGAGGCCAGGGAGCGCGGCGTCGACATGACGGCGGATCAGTATCCGTATGCGGCGGGGAGCACCACGCTCCGGAGCATCCTTCCCCCCTGGATTCACGAGGGAGGGGTGGAGAAGCTGATCGAACGTCTCTCCGGCCTCGCGCTTCGCGAGCGTCTGAAACGGGAGATCCCGGAGGCCGAAGGGTGGGAGAACATGCTGCGCAACAGCGGCGGTCCGGAGGGTGTGATGATGCTCTACTGCCCGAAAACGCCGGACTTCGAGGGAAAACGCCTGACGGAGATCGGTGCGATGACGGGGAAAGATCCGCTCGACGCGGCATTCGATATCATTATTGAAAACAGGGGTTCCGACACGGCATGCTTCTTTCAGCTTGCGGAGGAAGACGTGCAGTTCGTCATGAAGCACCCTCTCGTCATGGTGGCTTCCGACAGCATTCCTCCGGCGCCCGGAGCGAAGTGCCACCCACGTACGAACGGGACGTTCCCCCGCGTTCTCGGCAAATACGTCCGGGAGGAAAAGACCCTTCGTCTCGAAGAGGCCGTTTGGAAGATGAGCGGCTTCCCGGCAGCACGGCTCGGGCTGTCAAAAAAAGGACTCATCAGAGAAGGAATGGACGCCGATCTCGTCCTCTTCGACCCGGAGACCGTCGTCGACGGAGCGACCTTCGAGGACCCCTTCGGCGAGCCGAAGGGCATCTCCCACGTCTTTGTGGCGGGGCGTCTCGCCGTGAAGAACGGCGAGTACACCGGCGCCGCGGCGGGGAAGGTGCTTCGGAAGGTGTAAGCGTAGGATGCAACAAAGAGCGGGGTTCCCTCGGATGGGACCCCGCTCTTTGTCGTATCGAGTGAGCGTTTTCTTCACTGTTTAGGATACACGTTCTCCGGTGCACACATTTCGGCGACCGTTTCCAGAGCCTCCCCGCTCAGGCGGAAGTGCTCCCACTCGTCCATCGCCACTGCTCCGATGGAGCGGTAGAATGTGATCGCCGGTTCGTTCCAGTCGAGCACCGACCACTCGAAACGGCCGCACCCGCGTTTCTTTGCGGTGTTCGCGATGTGGGAGAGCATCGCCTTCCCGATCCCCTTCCCGCGCATCTCCGGCTTCACATAGAGGTCCTCCAGGTAGATTCCCGGACGTCCAAGGAAGGTTGAGAAGTTGTGGAAGAAGAGCGCGAAGGCGACGGGAGCGCCCTCCCACTCGGCTATGAGAACTTCTGCGACGCGGCGTTCGCCGAACAGGTGCTCTTTCAGTCCGTCCTCTGTGGCGACGACGTCGTCGAGCATTTTTTCATAAACGGCAAGTTCCCGGATGAACGAGAGGATGAGCGGAACATCCTGTTCCACGGCATCCCGGATGATCAAGCCGGGCAGAGCGGTTGTGTAGTGCATTCGGTACCACCTTTCACGGCGATGAACGGCTTTAAGGCCGAGGTTCGCCATCGGAATTTGCGGCAATTATATCAAAAGAGCGTGTGATTTTTGCCCCTGTTTCAGTGGTATGAACGGCTCTTCGCGCTTTACATCCGGGAAAGGGACAAATACAATGCTTGTGGCGTCGTGATGGAACATGTTTGTCCCGATGATCGAATGGCTGCTCATCGGGTAATTTATCCGTACAGCGCCGTTGGCTGATACAGCTCGCCGAATACTTTCCTCAAGGAGGGTTTCGATGATAAGTGTGACAAAATTGCTGCTCGGACGCGAGTATTCCGGCGATCGACTGCGGTACCGCCGCGGAACGAACAGCGCGGGCGCTGCCGACGGTTTGGGACCAGTTGTCGTCTGGAACTGCACCCGCGCGTGTAATCTTCTCTGTCGCCACTGCTACGCCTCGGCGACGCCGTATGCCTGCGACGCCGAGCTTTCGACGGGCGAGGCGAAGGATTTTCTGGATACCCTCGCCGCCTTCAACGTCCCCGCCTTGCTGCTCTCGGGCGGAGAGCCCCTGTTGCGGAGGGACCTCTTCGAGCTTTTGGAGTACGCGCGCACGCTGGGGTTGCGCACCGCGCTCTCGACCAACGGGACGCTCATCGACGAACGGACTGCGGCGCGCATAATGGAACTCGGCGTGAGCTATGCCGGTATCAGTCTCGACGGATCGCGCTCCGTAAACGACGCTTTCCGCGGGGTCGACGGAGCATACGACAGGACGATCTCCGGATTCAGGAACTGCCGGAAGGCGGGGCAGAAGGCCGGATTGCGTCTCTCCATGACCCGGAGTACGCTGAAGGAGCTGCCCGAGATCTTTCGTCTCGTCGAAGACGAAGGAATAGCCCGAGTCTGCCTGTATCACCTCGTCCCTTCGGGGCGGGGCGCCGAACTGACCGATGAGGAGCCTTCGCCGGAGGAGAAGCGAGCCGCTCTGGATTTCCTCGCCGAAAAGACGCTCGACTTCGCCGCTCGGGGCGTGGAGACCGAAATTCTCACCGTGGACAACCACTGCGACGGAATCTATCTCTACCTTCGGGAGAAAGAGCGGGGAGGGAGCCGCGCCGCGGAGATGCTGGAACTGCTTACAGCAAGCGGAGGCAACCGCTCCGGCGTCGCGATCGGCGCGGTCGACTGGGAGGGGGATGTCCACATAGACCAGTTCACGCAGGAGATCATCCTCGGCAATGTTCGCGAGAGGGACTTCCCCGAGCTCTGGCGGGGAGAGACGGATTCATTTCTGCATCGTCTGCGCGACCGGAAGCGGCATCTCCGCGGCCGGTGCCGCACCTGCGGGTGGCTGGAACAGTGCAACGGGAATCTCCGGGCCAGGGCGCTCGCCGCCGGGGATTTTTGGGGTCCCGATCCGTCCTGTTACCTCACTGGCGACGAGATCGCGTCCGGAGGGGCGACGTGCTGATCTCCTGGAACACGACGCGCCGCTGCAACCTCTTCTGCAGGCACTGCTACAGAGAGTCCGGCCCGGGAGAGGATATCCAGGGAGAGTTGTCCACCGCGGAGGGAATCGAACTGATCGCCTCTATCGCGGAGGCGGGGTTCCGTCTCCTAATCTTCAGCGGGGGTGAACCGCTGCTTCGGGAGGATATTCTCGAACTGATCGCCGCAGCCCGCGACCGCGGCCTCGTCCCGGCGATGGGGACGAACGGGACGCTGCTGACGGAATCGGTCGCGCGCGAGCTTGCCGCGGCCGGTCTCAGGGGGATCGCGATCAGTGTGGATAGCCTGGACAGGGAGTACCACGACGCGTTCAGGGGCTCTCACGGGGCTTATGACCTGACGCAGGCAGGAATTCGAAACGCCCTTGCCGCAGGGCTGAGGGTGCAGATCAACTTGACTCTCACGGAAAAGAACCTGGAAGAATTCGACAAGATGGTTGCTTATTACGAATCGACGGGCGTGCACGCCATTCACCCGTTCTTCCTTGTTCCCACAGGCCGCGCGCGTTCCATGCCGGAGGAGGAACTGAAATCCGGCGCGTATTTCGGGATGATACGGAAGATCCTGGAACGACAGGCGACGACGACGCTTGAACTGAAGCCCACCTGCGCGCCGCAGTTCATGCCGATGGCGAAGGAGATGGGAATCGCGCAGCGTTTTACGCGCGGCTGTCTCGCCGGAGTCTCCTACTGTTGTATTCTGCCGAAAGGCGAGGTCCACGTCTGCCCATACCTGCCGGTGGAGGCAGGAAACGTCAGAAGAACGGCCTTCGCCGATATTTGGCGCGAGAGCGAGGTCTTTGCGGAGTTGCGCGACTTCTCGCGCTACGAGGGGCGCTGCGGCGCATGCGAGTATGTTGCGATCTGCGGCGGGTGCAGAGCGCGCGCGTTCTCCTACACTGGAAACTATATGGCGGAGGAGCCCTGGTGCTTCAGGAGCGGAACATGGACAACGCCGACCGGAAGCTGATCAATCTGCTGCAGGAGGGGCTTCCTCTGGAGAGGGACCCCTACGGTGTTTTTGCCGCGAAGCTCGGCGTTTCGAGAGAGGAGATCGTCGAACGAACCGGTGCGCTGATGCGTGAAGGCATTATCCGTCGCCTGGGGGGCGTCTTTGACTCCGGCGCAATGGGGTACTCCAGCATGCTCGTCGGCGCCCACGTCCCGGAGGATATCTTCGGAGATGCCGCGCGCTTCGTGAACGCGCACCCCGGCGTGACGCACAACTACCGCAGGAGCGGCTTCCTCAACATGTGGTTTACGCTCTCAACCGTATGCGACGAAGAGCGGGACGCATTTCTGGAGGAGTTGCGGCGGCGTTTCGCTCTGTCGCAAGTCTTTCCCTTTCCCAGGCTGAGAAGCTTCAAACTGCGCGTCTTCTTCGACATGGAGGGAGCGTGAGGGCTATGGACGAGCTTGACCTGCGGCTGATCGCGGAGCTTCAGGAGAACCTCCCGCTGACCGTCGCCCCCTACCGGACGCTGGCCGAGCGTCTCGGCGTCTCCGAGGAGACGGTGATAGCACGGTTGCAAGCGCTCCACGCGTCGGGGAAGCTGAAGCGGATCGGCGCGGTGCTGCGGCATCAGAACTCGGGGTACGCGGCGAACGCGATGGTCGTCTTCAAGGCTCCCCCGGACGAAATGGAACGGCTGGGCAAGCTGCTGGCGGAGAGCCCGCTCGTGAGCCACTGCTACGAACGCGCCCCGTGCGCGGAGTGGCCGTACACGCTCTACGCGATGATGCACGGCAGGAATATGGAGACGATTGAGGAGTTCGTGAGCATCTTCGCTCTGGAGCACGGGGTGGAGCGATTTGATATTCTCCGCAGCGAGGAGGAGCTCAAGAAGAGCAGCCTGTCGTTTTTCTAAAAGGACCCTTTACCGGTTCCGGGATGTACTTGGCACGACACCCCTTATTCTATTTTCGCCTGCATTCGCTTACGATTCGGTCCAGTATCTCCTGCATGACAGCCTCCTGTCGTCGACAATGAGTATGTTCTCCGGCGCGTTTACCGGAGATACGGAGCCATCGCTTTCGCGATGCGCTCGGCCATGACGCGGTACCCCGCGGCGTTGGGATGAATGCCGTCCGCTATTAACTCCGGTTTCCCGAGAATACCCTTCAGGACGTCGGGGATGAGCACGGAACCCGTATTCTTCGCCGCCTCGAAGTAGCGCTTGCCGACCGGCGCGAGTAGCGGCAGTCCCTCCAGACCGGCGACGAAGACAAGCGATCCTTCCTGCTGGATCCTCCGGATCATCGTCTCAAGGAGGGCGAAGCTCTCGTCGAGGTTCATCCGGCGCAGCATGTCGTTTCCGCCGAGCAGCACGACGACTATCGACGGTGAAAGTTCCAGCACTTTTTCCAGGCGTTCAGAAGCTCTTGCGACGGTGTCCCCGTCGACGCCCATGTTCTCCACCGGGCGTCCCAGCAGCGAGGAGAGCGCGGAGGGGTAGGAGTTTTCCGCTCCTCCCGCCCCTCTGCCCGCCGTCAGGCTGTCGCCGAAGGCGACTACGGGGCCGAATGCCGCCGGAGGGGAGTTCCTCATCCTCCACGAGTTGACCCGCGAGGGACCGAAGAACCAGTAAGACGCAGCTCCGGCAAGCAGGAGCAGAAGAAAAAACAGAAGACGTCTCTGAATCGGCATTGTGCTCTCTCACCTCCGAATTGGATGCGAAAAATTGTTTTCCTAATGATCCGGTGCGTTTCGGGAAAGTCGCTGCGTCTCAAAAGCACACCGTGCGCCCTCGAATATTCACTTTTTACCGCAGCCGGTTGCTCCGCGGCGAGACTCCCCGAAAGCCAGGGAAAAACGCCCCATGACGCCGTAGAGGTCGAAGCTGTTCTCCTCGTTGAGGAATCCGTCGCCTTCATTCTCCTTGACCAGGTACTCCACGTCAATACATCGTTGCCTCAAGGCTTCCGCAATCGTATCCGATCCGGCCTTTTTCACGCGGGGGGATGTTGGCTCCCAGGTAACGACGAGCAGCGCCCAAGAGTAACGACCGGCTCCGCAAGGTTCGCCAGTTTGCTGAACCTTTGCGTTTTCCGGTCGAAGAAGCGGCAGTGCACACGGTCTGTTATGCAGCGAAATGCGTGCCGGAGGAAAAGCTCCCTCCGGCACATGGTGTCAACAGACTTATTTCAAAGTGGAAAAATCGGGCATGGGCATGTCTTTTGTCTGAACGGGTACCTGCGACTCGTCAACATTGTGCATGAGCTGGAATGTGGGAAGGGGTACGTCTTTTGCCGGATCAACAAAGGGGCCGTGTTTCTCGTTGGAGGCTTTCAGCTCGGCCAGCGCCTCCTCAAGAAGCGAGGGGTTTGCATAAAGGTCGAGGGCGGTCGCGGCCATGTATTTCGCCACGGTAAGAGCTGCCTTGAACGCTGGGGGAAGCGCGTTCTGCGCTGTGGCCTGCCAGGAGTGCCCCGGAGTTCCCTGGGCGAGAGTCGAGCCGCTGAAGCGAACCATCGGCACCACCCAGCTTGTATTGGCCTCATCGATGGAGCCACCTCCGGTTGCCCAGGAGAATGGCTTGTCGTAGTCGTATTGGGTGAACTCTCTGGAGAGGAAGGGGCCTTTCTCCACCTTGACGCTCTTTGAGAAGGGTTCGGCTATCTTCTCATCTTCGTCGGTGAACGGGGGGATGCCGATGAGCTGCGCGTTGGCGAATCCGACCTTCGCCAGCACCTGGTTGGGCAGATACTGCCAGACGGCGGTGATGGGAATGAACTCCATCCTGGTTTGCGTCATGAGGGCGGCGCCTTCAGCTACTTTCTTCGTCCAGTCCATGATCTCCTTGACGGTCTTATACTGGGGGGCGCGGACGAAGTACCAGACTTCAGCGAACGGAGGCACGACGTTCGGAGCTTTTCCGCCGTCGGGAATGGAGTACATGATTCTCGACTCGGGACGGACGTGCTCCCGCATGTAGTTCATGCCGATGTTCATCAGTTCGACCGCGTCGAGCGCGCTTCTGCCCGCCCATGGGGCGGAGGCTGCGTGCGAAGCTTTTCCGTAGAAGCGGACCTTGAAGTTGTCCATTGCGAGGGAGGATGCGTACGAAACGGCGTTCGACGTCCCGGGGTGCCAGGAGATGACGGCGTCTGCGTCTTTATATACACCTTCCTTCACAAAGAATACCTTGCCGACGAGCGTTTCTTCGGATGGAGTCCCGTAGAGTTTGATCGTTCCTTTTACTCCGTTCGCCTCCATGGCTTTTTTCACGGCGATGGCCGCCATGGAGCTGTACGAGCCGAAAAGATTGTGTCCGCACCCGTGTCCCGGGCACCCTTCGACCACCATTTTCTCTTCGGCCAGCCCGGGGACCTGAGAGAGACCGGGGAGCGCGTCGAATTCCGCATGAATGCCGATGACCGGTTTCCCCTCGCCCCAGCTCGCGACGAACGCTGTCTCCATGCCGGCGACGCCGGATTCGACCTTGAACCCGGCCGCTTTGAGCATCTCCTGAAGGACGGTGGAGCTCTTGTGTTCGCCGAGTCCGAGTTCGGGGTTATGCCAAATGTATTTTGCGACTTCGGCTCCGACTTCGGAATGCGCGTCAAGCCATTGGACGGCGGTTCCCTTCGCCGGCGTCATCGCGCCGATATCCGCGCCAAACGACGGGGATACGAAAAGAGCAAGAAGCAGCAGCAGCGCTGTGAATGTACAGACCTTTCGCATAGCGTTACCTCCTTTTGATCCAATACTACCCGCCGGAGAAGGATCTTCCGGCAAACGTCTGGAATGCGCATTCTTCACGCAAGGAGCTCTGCCGCGCCAACCACCTCCTTTAAATAAAGACAGGAAAGCAAAAAACTCCACGAAGGTCAGCCGTTGGTTCAGAATACCCATAATAGTAGCTTTTGTCAATACTCTTATGGGGCAATCTAGTGTGAACAGCCTTCTGGTTGTCCATTTTTGCCGTGTTGCTATAATTTGCTGAAAGACACATATTTGTCGTGCAGAGCGCTCTCCTGCCTCTTCCCTTAGCTGGTTGCTTCCTCGTCTGTTCATTGCGTTTTCTCCTCGGACCGATGGCTCGACGGAGGGGGAAAAGGCGCTCTGTTTGCAGAAAAAAGGGGTGGTCGGGTACAATAGCTGTCTGAACGCCGGAACCTTCCCGTGAGAAGATCGCGTCCGGCGGCGGGAATCCGCACATGAACGCATTCCGCCGACACCTCAAGAACAAGGAGACCATCCATGCCTGAAAATATACTCGAAACTGGGTTCGACGACGAACTCAAAAAAAGCTATCTCTCCTACGCGATGTCGGTCATCGCCGACCGCGCGCTTCCGGACGCCAGAGACGGTTTGAAACCGGTTCAGCGCCGCATTCTCCACGCGATGAAGGAGCTCGGCCTCTCCTCCGGGGGATCGCACAAAAAGTCGGCGAGGGTCGTCGGCGAGACGATGGGCAAGTACCATCCGCACGGCGACTCCTCGATATACGAGGCCATGGCGCGCATGGCGCAGAACTTCTCGCTCCGCGTCCCGCTCGTGGACGGACAGGGAAACTTCGGCTCGCTCGACGGCGACTCTCCCGCGGCGATGCGCTACACAGAGGTCCGCCTGGCGCCAGAGGGAGAGCTGATGCACGCCGATGTCGACGAGGAGACGGTGAACTTCGTCCCGAACTTCGACGAGTCGCTCACCGAGCCCTCCGTCCTTCCCGCCGTTCTTCCGAACCTGCTGATCAACGGAGCGTCGGGAATAGCGGTCGGTATGGCGACGAACATCCCGCCGCACAACCCCGTCGAGACGCTCTCGTTGCTCTCGGAGTACCTTCGGGACGGCTGCTCGTGGAGCGTCTCCGAGACGGCGTCGAGGATGCCCGGGCCCGACTTCCCCACGGGGGGCGAGATCGTCGGGACGACCGGTATCCGAGAGATGTACGAGACGGGGCGCGGCAAGTTCACGCTTCGCGGAAAGACGCATATAGAAGAAACGAAGAACCGATACCTCGTCGTGGTCACCGAAATTCCGTACGGCGCCACGAAGTCGCGCATCGTCGCGCAGATCGCCGAGAAGCTCGACGAGAAGAACGTCGAGGGGATCGTGACCGTCCGGGACGAGTCCGACAGGACGGGCGACCGGGTGGTCGTGGAGATGCAGAAGAAAACCGATCCCAAGGCCGTGGAGGCGCTGATGCACTCGGCCACGCAGCTCTCCGGCACCTTCGGCGGCAACCTGCTCGCGCTCGCGGGGGGCGCGCCGCGGACGATGACGCTCAAGGATATCTTCGACTGCTTCGTCGGCCACCGGCGCGAGATCGTCCGGCGAAGGACCGAGTTCCGTCTGAAGCGCGACGAGGCGAGGCTGCACATCGTCGAGGGGCTGCTGAAGGCGCTCGATATTCTCGACGAGATCGTCGCGCTGATACGCGCCTCGAAGAGCGTCGCCGAAGCGAAGGCCGGGCTTGTCGATCGATTCGGCTTCTCGGTTCTCCAGGCTGAGGCGATCCTCGAGATGCGCCTCTCACGGCTCGTCGGGCTGGAGTACGAGGCGCTCGTCAAGGAGAAAAAGAAGCTGGAGAAGGCCATCGCCGAGTGGAAGGGAATTCTCGCCTCCGCGAAGAAGCTGGACTCCGTTGTGGCTGGTGAGTTGGACGAGCTGGCGGCGCGTTTCGCGAAGAGCCCGCTCGCGGCGCGGCGGACCTCCATTCTCGACGAGGAGCCGGAGAAGAAGCGCGGCAAGGACGCGCCGGGGCAGGCGCGGCTCTCGTTCGAGCAGCCGTCGCCCTGCGTGATCTCGCTCGACGCCGAGGGGTACATCCGGAAGCGCGAGATGAAGCGCAGGCCGCGTGACGAGGAGGAGGGGAGCGTCTTCGTGACGAACGGCATCGTCTACGCGCTCGGCGACGACGGGCGCTTCTACTCGCGCGAGCGCGCGGGCATTCCCGACGCCTCGACGAAGAAGCTTCTTCCGGCGCAGGAGTTCTTCGGAGCCGGTGAGGGAGTGTCGCTCGTTCTCGTCTCCCCCGACGACCACGACGAAGCGCTCTTCGTCTTCGCCGACGGCTCCGTTAAACGGGCCTCTCTCGATACGCTCAAGGGCGATACGTCGAGGAAAAATACTTCGAAAACCGCGACCCCGCTGAACGAGGGGGAGAAGCTGCTCGCGGTCGTCCCGCTCAAGGGGGATGGAGACTTCGATATCATGCTCTGCACGAAGTCCGGACGGGCGATTCGTATTCCGGGGGCGAAGATTCCCCTCAAGGGAACGGCGGCGCGGGGCGTCGCCGGAATCGCTGTGGAGGACGAGGACGCGCTTGTTTCGTCGGTTGCGCTTCCGAGGAGCGAGGCCGCACCCGAGGACCTGTTCGCGGTGGTGCGGACTTCGAACGGCAGATTCTTCCGCTTCGCGCTCTCGGAGCTCAAATCCTCCGGGCGGGGCGGCAAGGGGATCTACATCCACAGAGGGGACAAGCCCTCCTTCGGCGAGGTCGCGGAGATCGCGGCGCTTTCGCCGGGCGACTCGCTGATCGCGGACGATGGGGCGGAGATTCCCGCGGAGAACGTACGCCCCCGCGATGTGGGCGAGCACACGCTCGTCTCCATGACGGAGATTCCCGGCATGTCGCGCCTCGCTGTCAGGCGCAGGAAGAACGGACGTAACGGCAACGGCGGAACGAACGGCGACGAAGGCGCGGACGAGAACGTCCCCGAACAGGACGCGGGCGGCGCTCCGGCCCGGAGGCTCTTTGCGGAGAGCGACGAGGGAGTGCAGATCAGCGGCGGCAGCGGGGACTTCGGCGAAGAAGAGGATTTCGCCGGTTTCCCCGAGGATGACGGAGGAGAAGAACGATGAGCGGATTCAACTACGACGGCAGTTCCATACGGGTGCTCGAAGGGCTTGCGGCGGTGCGGATGCGCCCCGGAATGTACATCGGCGACACGGGGCAGCGAGGGCTGCACCATCTGATCTGGGAGATTGTGGATAACTCCGTCGACGAAGCGCTCGCGGGCTACTGCACCGAGATTTCGGTCGCGCTCGCCCCCGACGGGAGCGTCCTCGTAGCCGACAACGGGCGTGGTATGCCCGTCGACCCGCACCCGCAGAAGCGCGTTCCCACCTGCCAGGTCATCATGACCGTCCTCCACGCGGGAGGCAAGTTCGGCGACGGCGCGTACACCGTTTCGGGCGGCCTTCACGGGGTGGGCGCGTCGGTGGTGAACGCCCTCTCCGAGAAGCTGGAACTCTTCGTGCGGCGGGACGGCCGGGAGTACTCCATGACCTTCATGCGCGGCGACGTTTTCAAGGAGCTTTCGTCGAAACCTGCGAAGACTCCCGGTACGGGCACGACGGTCCGTTTTTACCCCGATCCGTTGATCTTCA
>JAHDKR010000148.1 GCA_018436785.1 Synergistaceae bacterium
AAAAAACGAAATTCAAGGAGGGGTCTGTATGAAGAAAGTATTGGCTCTCACGCTCTGTTTTGCTCTTGTTTTCGGGTTGACGCTCACCGTCGCGGGACAAAACGCCGCATCCGCCGCCGAGGTCGTGAAGATCGCGCTCATCATCGAGAGCACCGTCGACGACAAGGGGTGGTGCCAGGCGATGCACGACGGCATTCTCCAGGCGCAGAAAGAGCTTCCGGGACGCATCGAGTACAGCTACAGCGAGAAGATGAAGCCGGTCGACGCCGGTTCCGCAGTTCTTCAGTACGTCTCCCAGGGATACCACATCGTCATCGGACACGGCGCTCAGTACAAGAACCTGATGCTCGAAATGGCCGAGGAGTACCCGGAGGTCACCTTCGCCTTCGGCACCAGCGCGGAGATAGGCCCCGAGAACGTCTTCACCTACATGCCTCAGAGCGAGGAGACCGGCTATCTCTCCGGCCTGATCGCGGGCATGACGACGAAAAAGAATATCGTCGGGCTCGTCGGCCCGGTCGACGGCGGCGACGCGGCGCGCTACAACCGCGGCTTCGTCCTCGGCGTGCATGCGGTCAACCCCGAGGCGAAGATCATGGTCGCCCACACCGGCTCGTTCGCGGACTTCGTGAAGGCCGGAGAGGTTGCGGAAACCCAGATCAAGGCGGGCGCGGACGTGCTCACCGGCTCTTCGCAGCAGGCCCTCGGCGCTCTGCGCGCCGTCGCGGACCACAAGGACGCCCCCATCTGGTGGGTCGGCCAGGACATCGCCCAGATCCACATCACCGAGGGGTACAAGTGCATCGCGGCGTCCTCCTACAACTACGCGGCGGTCATCGTCGGCCTTGTCGCCAAGCTTGACGCCGGAGTACGGGGCGGCGAGTGCATCCCGATGAACTTCTCCAACAACGGGTTCGTCTTCGCCTTCAACGAAACGCTGAAGGACATGTACACGGGCGCGATCGAGCAGAAGGTCAACGAGGCCCTCGAAAAGTTCCGGGCAACCCCGGAGACGCTCAACTGGAGCGCCGTCGTCTACGCCAAGCTGTAATCCGCATGTATGTCCTGCGGGGGCGCCCCCTCCGCAGGACATTTTTTTCTCTCGGGAGGTCTCCCGCATGGAACCGAATACCCGCAAAATAACCAGTCTTCGAGTGGAACACATCACCAAGCGCTTCCCCGGAGTGCTCGCCTGCAACGACATCGCGCTCTCCGTGGCCGAGGGCGAAGTGCTTGCCCTCGTCGGAGAGAACGGCGCCGGAAAGACGACGCTGATGAACATCCTGATGGGGCTCTACCGCCCCGACGAGGGACGCATCCTGATCAACGGGGAGGAAGTCGTCTTCCGCTCCCCCAACGACGCATTCGCCGCCGGACTTGGGATGGTGCACCAGCAGTACATGCTGGTGGCGAACATGACGGTGCTGGAGAACATCGCCCTGGGCTTCACGCAGGCGTGGTCTCCCCTGAAGCTGAACCTCGACATGGTGCGCGCCCGCATCGACGAGGTGGCGGCGAAGTACGGGCTCGCCGTCGACCCGGACGCCTTCGTCTGGCAGCTCTCCGTCGGCGAACAGCAGCGCGTGGAGCTGGTGAAGACGCTCTGCCTCGGCGCGCGCTTCCTCATCCTCGACGAGCCGACCAGCGCCCTCACGCCGCAGGAGACGGACGAGCTGATCCTCCTGCTCAAACGGATGACGAGCGAACTCTCCATCGTCTTCATCAGCCACAAGCTCCACGAGGTCAAGAACCTCTCGGACAAGGTCACCATCCTCCGGCACGGCTCGGTCGTCTTCGAGGGCAGCACCGCCGACCACTCCTCGGGCGACATCGCGGCGCTTATGACCGGACGCGAGATTCACCTCCCCAGGAACGAGGCGCCGACGTGCGAGGGCAATCCGGCTCTCGAAATCCGCGGGCTCAAGATCAGGAGCGACCGCGGCTTCCTGGCCGTCGACGGGCTCGACCTCTCGGTCTGCGCGGGGGAGATCGTCGGACTCGCCGGGGTCTCCGGCAACGGGCAGCGCGAGCTGGCCGAGGCGATCAACGGCCTGCGAAAAGTCGAAGGGGGCGAAATCCTCCTCTTCGGGCAGGAGCTTGCGAACCGCTCTCCGCGCGCCGTGATCGACGCGGGGATGGGGTACATTCCCGAGGAGCGCAACACCGAGGGGATCGTCCCCTCCTTCTCCATGAAGGAGAACTTCATCCTGAAGGACGCCGACGAAGCGCAGTTTTCGGCGCGCTCGTTCCTCAGGCTCAAGGAGATCGACCGGAACGCCGAAGCGCTGCGAACGGAGTTCGACATCCGCAGCCCCGACACGAAGGTCGCGGCGGGCTCGCTCTCGGGAGGGAATATCCAGAAGGTCATCCTCGCGCGGGAGATCTCCCGCAAACCCCGCTTCCTCATCGCGGTCTACCCCACGCGCGGCCTCGACATGGGGGCTGCGGAGTTCATCCACAAGCGTCTCCTGGAGAAACGCCTGGAGGGGATCGGTATTCTGCTCATCAGCGAGGAGCTGGAGGAGATCCTCGACCTCTCCGACCGCGTCGCCGTCATCTTCAAGGGGCGCATCATCGACACGCTCGACAGACGGTCGGCGGACAGCAGAAAAATCGGCATCCTGATGGCAGGTGTGCACAATGACGAAGCAGTTTAAGGCGCTCTACAAGACCGTCGTCATCCTCCTCGCGGCGGCCGCGGCGATGCTTTTGGGCGCGCTCATCCTCTGGACCATCGGCGCGGACGTGACGAAGACCTACTCGGTCATCATCCTCGAACCGCTCAAGAACAAAATTGAGATCGGCGAAGTGCTCATCCGGGCCATCCCGCTGACGATCATCGCGCTGGGAATCTCGGTCGCCTACCGGAGCGGCATCATCAACATCGGCGCCGAGGGGCAGATGGCGATGGGCATCCTCGCCGCGACGGCCGTGGCGCTCGCCCTCCCCGGCCTGCCGAAGTACGCGCTGCTCCCGCTGGCAATGATCGCGGGAACGCTCGGCGGGGCGGCCTGGGGCTTCATTCCGGGCATCCTCAAGGCGAAGCTCCACGTCAGCGAGCTCCTGTCGACGGTCATGCTGAACTACATCGCCGCGCAGTTCTACACCTTCTGCCTGCGCGGGCCTATGCTCGACCCCGCCGAGATCACGATGGGGAGCGGCACGCCGCAGTCGATGCGCCTGACGAAAGCTATCTGGCTCGACAGGCTGGTCCCCGGCACGCGCATCCACACCGGTGTCTACATCGCGCTGGCGATGGCCTTCATCATCTGGCTGCTGCTCTGGAGGACGTCGTGGGGGTACAAGATGCGCGCCGCCGGAGCGAGCGAACGGGCGGCCAGGTACGGCGGCATCGGCGTGGCGGGGTATCTCGTCGTCGCCATGATGATCAGCGGCGCGTTCGCCGGACTCGCAGGGGCCGTCGAGATAGCCGGCGTGCACCGCCGCGCCATCGAGGGAATCACCGGCGGCTACGGCTTCAGCGGCATCGTCGTCGCCCTCTTCGGAGGGCTGCACCCGGCGGGCATCATCCCGGCCTCCTTCTTCTTCGGGCTGCTGATCGTCGGGGCGGACATGACGCAGCGCATGGTGGGCGTCCCGGCGAACATGGTGCTCGTGCTGCAAGGCATCATCATTCTCGTCATCGTGGCGACGCGAATGGTGTTGGCGAACCCCTACCTGATGGAACGGGTCTGGCGGCGCTACCAGAAGCTGACCCGCCGCGACAAGGAGGCGTAATCCGATGGACTTCGTCGTCAGCATTTTCGCGCTCGGCATTCCGTTCAGCGTGGCGTTGCTGCTCGCATCCCTCGGGGAGATGTTCAACCAGCGGGCGGGCGTCTTCAATCTCGGCTGCGAAGGCATCATGGCGATGGGCGCCTTCCTCGGGATGCTCGTCCCGTACAGCGTCGGTCAGGGAGGCCCCGTCTCCGGAGCCTACAACATACTCGGCCTCCTGCTCGCCATGGGAATCGGCGCGCTGCTCGGCCTCTTCTTCGGCCTGGTCGTGGTCACCTTCCGCGCCCCGCAGGGCATCGCGGGCATAGGGCTTCAGATGTTCGGCGTGGGAGCCGCAGGAACCCTTTTCCGTCACTTCGTGGGCGGCACGCAGAGCATCCCCGGCATCGACCGGCTGCCGATCCCCGTCCTTTCGGAGATTCCGGTACTCGGACCGGTCCTCTTCTCGCACAATCCGCTGGTCTACATGACGTTTCTCATGGTTCCCGCCGCGTGGTACGTTCTCTTCAAAACGCCGTGGGGGCTGCGCGTCCGCGCTTCGGGGACCAATCCGCGGGCAGCCGACTCCATCGGCGTCAAGGTCAACCTCGTCCGCTTCCAGGCGCTCGCCGTCGGAGGGGCGCTCGCAGGGCTCGCCGGGGCGTATCTCAGCCTCTGCCAGGTGAAGATGTTCAGCGACGAGATCATCGCCGGACGCGGCTTCATCGCCGTGGCGCTCGTCTACTTCGGCCACTGGCGTCCGCTGAAGATCATGGGGGGCGCGCTCCTCTTCAGTCTCGCGCAGGCGCTCCAGCTCGCCATCCAGGGGCAGGGGATCGACTTCCCGTACGAGTTCGCCGTCATGCTCCCCTACGCGATGGTCATCGTCGTCCTCGCCTTCAGCCGCGAGAGCCTGCTGCTGGGCCCCACCGCGCTCGGCAAGCCGTTCAACCGCGAGATGCGCACCTAGGAAAAAAGACGGTCATTGCAGCACATACCGAGGGGAGCCGCGCGCTCCCCTCGTTTTTACTTGAGGAGGAGAAGACAATGAACACATCGCACGAAACGCTTCTGAGACGGTGCGTCGAAATATCAAAGGAGGCTGTCGCCGCGGGAAACCACCCCTTCGGCGCGCTGCTTGCCGACAAAGACGGGAACATCCTCGTCGAATCGGGAAACATCGAAGTCACTGAGCGGGACTGCACGGGGCACGCGGAGACCACCGTCATGCGCCTCGCCGGAAAAAAGTACTCCAAGGAATTCCTGTGGGAGTGCACCCTCTACACCACTGCCGAGCCGTGCTGCATGTGCGTCGGCGCGATCTACTGGGGAAACGTGGGGCGTGTGGTTTTCGGCATCACCGAGAAGCAGCTCCTCGAACTCACCGGCTCGCACGAGGACAACCCCACCTTCGACCTCCCCTCCCGCGAGATCGTCGCCAGGGGACAGAAGAAGATAGAAATCATCGGCCCCGTCGCCGACGAAGCGCTCCAGGAGGAGATCATCGCCGTCCACAGGGGGTATTGGAAGTAGAGGCGCGCCTTCTTGGCGCCTTTCGATGCACGAAGAGCGCGCAGTGTATAATAAACTTGATCAAGGGCTGCGGAGAACTCTTGGAAGGGGGCGGAGCAATGCCGCTCATGACAAACAGCTCGCCTGTGTGTTCATCCGCCGCGATGGACTCGTCGTGGACGAAAAGAAGAAACAACGCAATCCGTCGTCGGTGCGAACAATTCGCCTGCTCACTTGAAACCCTTTTCGGGGACGATCTGCTCGCCGTCTGGTTGTACGGCTCCTGTGCGACGAAGACGAATCATGCGGAATCCGACGTGGACGTTGCAATTATCCTGACCGAGGCGGGAAAGAAACGCTACGAGCAGAATATCGATGGTATCGCCTCCGACTGCGATGATCTCGAATTTTCAATGGCGAGAGAACTCGCGATGCCCGTCTCGCTTCTGATATGGAGCGAAGAGAGGCTTTCGCGCGAGATCGCTTTTTGCACGGGCTTCGCCTCTCGTTTGCTGGAAAAAAACGTTGTGCTGTTCCAAAAACGGGGGTGGATGCCGAAATGATGGTGAAAACGCTCACGGGAGCGAACGATTCTCCTGAAATCAGGGAGCGGCTGGTTCTCAAGGCCCTCCGCGTCTCCCTCGGCCATTTGAACGGGTGCGTGCTCATGATCGAACGGAACGAGGCTGTGATGGCGAACGATCACCTCTACTACGCGCTGTTTCATGCGGCGAAAGCAGCGCTTTTTGCAAGAGGCAAGGATCCTTCCACGCATCAAGGGGTGAAGATGGAACTCTCCGGGGTAGCGTCCGAAAACGGATTGGACCGTGAGTTCATCCGTTTTTTCGGAAATCGTGAACGATTGCGCTCGGAGATGAGCTACTCTTATCTGGGCGAAGTTGAGACCTTTTCCATCCAGGAGGTAACCACTGCCCTGCAAGCCTCCCACCGCTGGATGAAGACGCTGATCGATGAACTTGTTCGCCCGCTGATTCCTTCCGTTCCGCAATTCGACGAACTTGTGCGATCTTCGGAAACAGGGAACTCCCTTCTCGGCGACAAAGGACTCTGGTCGGGTTTTCACGAGTGACGGCGGGTTGCCCTGGAGGAGGCAACAGCGACAGACTTCAAAAAGAGCGTCCGGACGGAGAAAAACAGCGTATGAAGAGTCTTTGCGGCTCGCTTTCCGCGTCGGGATCAACCTCTATCAAAATATGCCGTAGGCGCTTCGTCCTCGGGAGTTGTCCGCCCTCGGGCGAAACGCCGTCAAATTTACCGGAAGCCGCTTCAGCCCCGCACTTCCCCCGTCAGCTGCGCCCACGCGAACCCCGCGAGCATGGCGGAACCGGCTGGGAGCGCGTCTTCGTCCAGGTCGAATCTCGGGTGATGGTGAGGGTTGTTCGTCTCCTTCTCCGGATTGCCCGTTCCAAGGAAGAAGAAGGTTCCGGGGACTTTCTGCTCGAAGTAGCTGAAGTCCTCCGAACCCATGATCAGCTCCGTCTCCTTCACCTTGTCCGCGCCCAGAACGTACTCGCAGACCGCCTTCGCCGTCATCGTGACCTCGTGATCGTTGACTGTTGCGGGAAGGTTGCGCCTGTAGTCCAGTTCGAACTCGCAGCGTCCGGCGGCGCACAGCCCCGCGATCACCCTCCGGATAGCCGCTTCTATCGTGTCCTGTACCTCTTTGTTGAAAGTGCGCACGGTGCCGTTCATCGTCACCGAATCGGGGATGATGTTGAAGACGGTCTCCCCCGCCTTGACGACGCCGGTGCTCACCACGGCGGTCTCGCGCGCGCTCACCTCGCGGCCGACGATGGCCTGGAGGTTGAGCACGAGGTTCGCCGCCGTGATCGTCGGATCGATGGAGTTCTCCGGAGCGGAACCGTGCCCGCCTTTGCCCTTGATCGTCAGGTACCACGCGTCCGCAGCCGCCATCACAGGGCCGGAGCGGTAGAGCGCCGTTCCCGTGGGGGCCAGCGACCAGACATGAAGACCGCCTATGGAGTCGACGCCGTCGAGCGCGCCCTCGTCGAGCATGACTTTCGCGCCCGACCGCAGGCCGCACTCCTCCGCGGGCTGGAAGATGAAACGGACGGTTCCGGGAAGCTCGTCACGGATCTCGGCGAGGATCTTCGCCGCACCCAGCAGGATGGCGGTGTGCGCGTCGTGGCCGCAGGCGTGCATCACGCACGGAGTCTGCGACGCATACGGGACCTTGTTCTCCTCCTGAAGCGGGAGCGCGTCGATGTCGGC